>NZ_DASYOK010000263.1:0-11961 GCF_036007805.1 Yoonia sp. | reverse complement strand
GATTGCCGGATGATCTTTTCAGAGGGTAGGCCGAGCGCGACCCACAACTCCAATTCGCCGCTCAGGCTTTTCTGCCAGATATCGGGTTCATCATCGGTGGAAATGCCCTTGGTCATTTCCAGATGCTCATGTGCATTCAGCGCGAAGGCCACAAGACGCACCATCATCCGCTCGTCCGTCTCGGACGGGTGTTTGGCGACGGTAAGTTTATGTGTCTCGTAGTAGTGACGATCCATATCGGAGACGGAAAGCTCGACTTTATAGATCGTGGATTTTTGCGCCATGGTGTGCCCCGGAATAGCGAAGATAGGCCTGCCTAATGCCTCTGGCGGCTTTGTGAAAGCAGATAAGGGCCCCTTGACGACAAGGACCCCATTCATTGCCCTAGGGTCTTTGCTGCCCGTCACCATGGACGAAGTATTTGAAACTGGTCAGCTGCTCTGCGCCGACGGGGCCGCGTGCATGCATCTTGCCTGTGGCGATCCCGATCTCTGCACCCATGCCAAACTCACCGCCGTCCGAAAACTGGGTCGAGGCGTTGTGCATGACAACCGCCGAGTCAATCGCCGCCATAAAGCGTTTCGCGGCTTGCGCGTCCTCGGCGACGATCGCGTCGGTGTGGCCCGAGGAGTGGGCCTGAACGAATGCGATGGCCGCATCGGCGTCATCCACAATTTTCACGGACAAGATATTGCTCAGATATTCCGTGTTCCAGTCGTCATCTGTTGCAGGCAACATGTCTGGCAACATTGCCCGTGCTGCGTCATCGCCGCGCAATTCGCAATCGTTCAAAGCCACGGCCATCGAGGGCAAAACCTGTGCAGCGATCTTGGCGTCGATCACAACACATTCGGTGGCGCCGCAGATACCAGTTCTGCGCATTTTCGCGTTCCTGATGATGCCGATCGCTTTTTCGAGATCGGCACTTTCATGCACATAGGTGTGGTTGTTGCCATCTAGGTGCAGCAGCGTCGGCACGCGGGCCTCGCGCTGAACGAGGGACACAAGACCGCGTCCACCGCGGGGAATAACAAGATCAACCGTATCCGTGCTGTGCAGCAGCGCCTTCACGGCTTCGCGGTCGCGGGTGTCGACCAGTTGAACGGCATCTTCAGGCAGGCCCGCAGCGGCAAGACCTTGCGCCAGACACGCGACGATCACGCGTGAGGAATGCAGGCTTTCTGATCCGCCACGCAGAATAATCGCATTGCCGGATTTAATACACAGCGCACCAGCGTCGGACCCCACATTCGGGCGGGATTCATAGATCATGGCGATCACGCCGATTGGCACGCTGATGCGCTCGATCCTGAGGCCGTTGGGCCGGTCGAAGGTGGCAAGCGTACGGCCAAGCGGATCATCCTGTGCCGCAATCGCATCGAGCGCATCGGCCATGGCGCCCACGCGGTCATCGGTCAGTTTCAGCCGGTCGATGAAAGCGGCATCCTTGCCACTGTCGCGGATGCTCTCAAGATCCTTGTCATTCGCGGCCAGAATATCGGCGGTCTTCGCGCGCAGGGCCTTGGCCGCCTCGGTCAGTGCCAGATTGCGTTGCGCAGTGGTGGCCATGGACAGATCGCGGGCGGCTGCTTTGGCGCGCTGGCCAAGATCGGCCACGATGGTGGCGATGTCGGACCTGTTCGGTTCGGTGCTCATATCGTTCATTGTGTTCCCTTTCCGTCCTATCTTAATTCCTGTGCGCGGGCATAGGCCGCTTGTAGCGTGCCATGGAGCAAGGCCTCCAGCGTCCCGTCGTGCATCAGCGCGCCCAATCCGGCCTGCGTTGTTCCGTTCTTGCTGGTCACGGAATTGCGGAGTTCCTCAAGGCTCAGGTCAGACTGGCGTGCGGCTTCGACCGTGCCGGTGACGGTATCAAATACCAGCGTGCGTGCTGTTTCATGATCAAAGCCAAGCGCCTCGGCTGCGGCGACATAGTTGCGCAATATCTCGAAGACATAGCCCGGCCCGCTGCCGCTGACAGCGGTCAGGCGGTCGATCTGGTCTTCGCTTTGAACGGCAATGCACGTGCCGGTCTGGTCAATAAGTGCCACAATATCGCGTGTCTGCTGTGGCGTGCAGCGGTCGTTTGCGTAGAGCCCCGATACGCCCATGCCGACAAGTGCGGCCATATTCGGCATAACCCGCGCAATCGCCGCGTCACCCACGACCTTTTCCAGAGAGGCCACACTGGTGCCCGCCGCAATCGAGACAAAGATGCCGCCGTCTTTGAGCGCATGTGTGTAGGCAGGCAATACGTCTGCAATCATTTGCGGCTTGATTGCGATCAAAACCACGTCGAATTCCTGTGCGGGCAAATCTGTCGCTTTTGACACATGGGCCACACCCGCGGGAAGGTCACTTGCCGCAGGATCGGCGACCGTGAAACTGTTCCCGCCGTGGTTTACCCACTGCCGCAGCATCGCGCCGCCCATTTTTCCGCAGCCAATCAAAAGTATGTTCATTTTCGTCTCCTTCTTCCGAACTGACGGGACGCGCCACATGGTTGCTGCAGTGCAGCATCGCATCGCGCATCAGCCGGTCTGTTTCTTGTCAATGACCGGACCGGAAAGAGCCTGCCAATCGGCGGCTCTATGCGGCGACCTGTTTGCGTTCAGGGGCGCAGTACATGTTATACGTCGGCGAATCATTGAATGGGCAGTGCTACAGGGCTGCGTCGTGCGACGCAAACCGATAGCTTTTCATTCAATAAAAACAATAATTTACCGGAGGCTTCCATGCCAAAGAAGAAAAAGATCGTCGTCAAAATCGGTTCTAGCCTGCTTGCGAATGACGAAAACCTGACCCTGCGCTATGCCTTTATCAACGGTCTTCTCAGCGATCTGGCGCAACTGAAAAAAGAGGGGCATGATGTTATCCTGACGTCTTCGGGATCGGTTGCTTTAGGTCTGAATATGGTCGGAAAACGCCCCGAAGACGCGGGCATTCTGGACAAACAGGCGGCCGCTGCCTGTGGGCAGCCGCTGTTGATGAACGCCTACCGCCAGATCGCTTCAGAGCACAATATGGACGTCGCACAGATGCTTGTGACAGTCGATGACATGGAAGATCGACGCCGGTTTCTGAACATCAAGAACACGATGCTGCGATTATTTGAAAACGACATTCTGCCCATCATCAACGAGAACGATTCTGTTGCAACCCGCGACCTGCGTGTGGGCGACAATGACCGCCTGTCCGCCAAAGTGGCGCAGATGGTGGATGCAGATCTCTTGGTCATTCTGACCAGCGTTGAGGGCCTTTATGACCGTGATCCGTCCGAACCAAATGCAAAGTTCATCGCGGAAATTGATGACGTCAGCGAACATCTGGAGTCGACAACAGCCATCAGCGCGCTAGGCAGCGGCGGTATGTTAACCAAGATGCAAGCCGCAAACATGGCCCAGAACGCGGGTGTCGAGACCATTATCGCCGAGGGTATTATCGAGCGGCCAATCTCGTCGGTTCTTGAAAATGAACGTCGCTTTACCCGTTGCCTTGTTACCGGCAAGACAGCGTCGCCGCTGATGGTCTGGCTGAGCAACAGATTGCAGGTCTCGGGCACTTTGGTGGTCCCAAATGCCGTCGCTGCTGCTGTTGTTGTAGGGGATTGCGGTATCGGTCGGCAGGATGTGCTCTCAATTCAGGGTGATTTCACAAAGGGTGATGTGCTGCATGTCTACGATGAGGACGGTGCAGAAGTAGCGCGCGGGCTGACAAACTTTTCATCGGAAGAGACGATGCTCATGGCACGGCACGTTGACATGAATGTCGAAGACCTGATCGGCTATAAGACGAAAAGTGACGTGATCGGTGTCGAGAACCTGCTGGTTCTTGAGGAGAACCACCTCCCACTTGATGCGCCCCAAGACGACCGGAAGCTTGTCATCCTCGCATAGATCCAACTTGCGCTGGCCTCTGGTTGTGATCGACAGGCTGCTTGTCTTGGAGTGCATTGCCTTATGCGTGCGTCAAAAAAAAACGGGCCTTTGCAGGCCCGTTTTCTGTTTCCACTGCGACGATATGGGCAACAACTGCCCGTATCGCTGAGCAGTTATCAGCTCTCTTGTGTCTTAGAGACCCATACTTCAACGCGGCGGTTGATCGCGCGGCCACGCTCGGTCACGTTACAGGCGGACGGTGCAACCTCACCAAAGCCCGTTGTCGACATTGTGACGTTGTTCAGACGGTCACCGGCAACGGCGCGGACTTCTTCCAACACGGCTTCTGCGCGCTGCATCGCAAGCTGGCGGTTGCCCTCAAAGGCACCAACATCGTCGGTAAAGCCAACAAATGTCAGTTCTGTGCCCGCAGGTGCGTCCTCAAGATACTCGATCAGACGCTCCATGTCCAAACGGCCGCGTTCATCGATACGGGATGACCCTGTGCGGAAGCGGAATGTTGTCGAAAGACGGTCGTAGTTGTCCATCTGCGCAAGCATGTCGCCGATCACTTCACCTTCGAAGCCGATGTCGTAGCGGGCCATTTCGTTCGTCAGTGCCGCGCGACGTGCATCGCCGTCGGCCTGACTGCGGCGCAGGATACCCAGATCAATAAAGCCCGACTTACCGATCACGCTGTCAGCCTCGCTCGAGATTGCAAAGTCAAGGAACTGTTGCGCTCTTGCGTCAAGATTGTCCGCACGGTTGTACAGGTACATACGACGGCCAAGCTCATACTCTTCCGTTTTGGCAGAGAACGCATCCGGTGTGTTTGCAATGCCGCATTCGTTGACCAGTGTCACCGGCTTGGCGCCACGCTGGAACGCATAGCCAAGATAGCCGATGGCATTCGTGTCGTGGAACAGAACGTTGGAAACGGTCTGGTCGTCAGGAGAAATGGCCTGTGGCCGGAAGTTTGGACGCTCTTCGCCGAACAGATATGACATGAAGTAGTCATGACCGGCAGAGTCTTCGTCCTGTGCAATTACAGTGATGCGCTTGTTCGGGCCGCCAACCTGGGACCAGTTTGTGATCTGACCCGAGAAAATGCCCTGAAGCTGCGCCTGTGTCAGCGTCTGGACCGGGTTTGATGCATGTGTTGCAACAACCATGCTGTCGACGGCGATGATACGCTCTTGCTCAGGGCTTACCATGCTGCCGGCACCGTCTGCGCGCAGGGCGCGGGCTTCGTCTTGTGTGATCCGGCGGGATGACATGCCGATCATCGCGCTGCGATCAAGCAGGGATTCAAAGGCGTTGGTGTCATTTGTGGACGATACCAGGAATGTCCCGATTTCTTCACCAAAACCACCGTCATCAATCAGGGATGCCAGCGATTCACCGGCAGACGGGTTGGTAATCTCGGCTTCCGCATCAAGAGATGCAGCAAAACCGGTCATCAGCAATGGCATCATACCAAGGCCGACCGAGTCCGCGCCGACAATCGCGACATCGGCGGTAACGTTGTCAAATGTCGGACATGCCGCGCCTTCACAAATCACGCTGCGTGCAGAAATGCGCAGGTCACCAAGTGATGTCCGGATAATATATGTGTCGTTGGCGAATTCTACGAAATCACCGACCAGATCAATCGTGCCGTCTGTTGACTTCAGGCTGATCTGGTCTGCCGCACCTGCGACTGGGAATATAAGTCCCGATACCAAAGCGACAGCTGCCGCCGAGGTCTTAAGTTGGTTCTTGAGATCGTAAGCCAATGCCTTTTCTCCTCTATAAATCTCTTGCCCCGGCTCAGACCCATGAAAAAGCCAAAGCCACCATGATGTTTGGGCGCACCCTTCACGTGTCCTTCATCTGATCGAGAAACAAACAGCCGATTTGGATCAATTTGTGTCCAAATCTTGTTTCTTTGTTAGTTTTTTTGCGCCTGTGTGTGCGGCACTTCACTTTATTTGCTGTGATTCACGCGCGCTATCGGGGTAGGTGTGGCTGCCCATTGAAAGCGGCAAATGCGGCTGACCTTTCGGTCCTTTAGTGTTCGAACTTAGTGGCGGCGGTTGGCCGGATGTACAAAATAAGGCGCTTTAACAACAGTTTATACGTTCTGCTGTGCAGGGTCTGTTTGCCCACCCATGGCGGCGGTGAAGATGCGACTGGTGCATCCTTCAACGCAGACCATGTTATCGCTAACGCGGTGTCATCTCGCCCCTAAGGGCATGGTTTTTGACTGCATCAGTGCCCTGATTGGCGTTGTTTTTGCGCGAGGGCTGGACGAGCGTTCATCGTTTTTCAACAGATCGGGGGCAAGATCAGGCCTTGAGTGTCTCAAAATCACAGTTTTTGGGCGGTTCGGGGCAGCAGATGTCACAATTGGCAGCAGCAAGAAGCTGAATTTGCTGTCAGATCGTCGGTTCCGGTTTGCGCTGTGGACAGGCAACTACGCTATGAAGCCGTGGGTGTTCTGCCGATGACCGCATCAATTTCACGCAAGGTGCGATCGCTTGCGCCGATATGCAGGGCAAGGAAGGCGTCAATCTTTGCGGTTTGATCCGCAAGCGGTGCACTCAGCGCATCCAGAAGCGCGTCCTGATCAGCGATGCTCATCGCAACCCCCGCTTCTGCTGCTTCGGTAAAGGGGAATTCGATTGGCCAAACCCAAGGACCGGTCAAAACCGGCTTTTTCAGTAAGAGCGGCTCGATGATATTATGCGCCCCGCGCGGCGTGAAGCCACCGCCAACGATCACACGGTCGGCGAGCGAAAGGTAAAAGAACATCTCGCCCAGACTATCGCCCAGCAAAACGTCTTGATCGTCGAAGGTGGTGACGGTCCGCAAGGCCGCGTCCAGCATATCGCTACGCTTGCAAACCGACAGCCCGGCGTTCTGCAATTTCGCCGCGACCGTATCAAACCTTTCGGGTGCGCGCGGCACATAGATGAAAAAAGGTGCTGGCCTGCCTGCGGCGCGGCAGGTTGCAATGTGCTGCGACAGCACCGCGACATAAAGATCCTCTTCGCCTTCAACCCCGCTGGCAATCGCCACGATCTCGCGCTCCGGCGCGAGGGCAGGGCGCAACTCGTGCGCTGCCGCTATCAGCGCCGGTGGGACCGGCTGATCAAAACGCAATTCGCCCGTGACCTTCACATTCTTCAGGCCCACCAAGGCAAACCGCTCTGCCTGCCCTTCAGACTTTACAAAGGCACCGGCAAAGGCGGCGATACACCACCGCCGGAACGGCAGCCACTTGCGGTCACGCGCGAAGGGGCCGGGGGCATATTGTGCGTTGCACATATAGAGCGGCACTCCGGCGGCACGGGACGCGTAAATCATCGCAGGCCAAACCTCGACCTCAAGGGGCAAGCCGATTTGCGGCTGACACGCCCGAAAGAAGCGCCGGTAACACCACAGCATGTCGAAAGGTGCCCAGACGACGGCCAACTGGCCCGAGGCAATTTCAGCCGCGAACTGGCGGGTCGAGTCGCGGCGGCCTGCGGGCGTGAAGTGGGTCAGGACCACTTTGTCCCCGCGCGCAAGGATGCGCCGGATCAGCGCAATGGCAGAGCGCGTCTCACCGATGCTGACGGCGTGCAGCCAGATGGCCTGTTGCGGCAGCGCGGTACTGTAGAACCCGAAGCGCTCGGCCAGTTGCCCCGTGTAATCAGGATCCCTCCGCCCCCTGCGCCACAGATAGAGCAGGACAAACGGCAAGAGCAGGGTCCAAAGCAACCGGTAGAAGGCCATAAAAAGCGTGAGTTTCATTTCTTCCAAGGCTTCCCATGTCACGCCAAATACGCGCATAACCTTGGGAATAAGCTGATCAACGCGCTACCAGCAACCCAAAATCGCGCGGTACGGCTTTCATCGCATCAGGCCTTTTCAGGAAAGAGCCACGTCATTGTCGGCACCACCGCTTTCATGACAACAGGGATAAGCACGAACCCTGCCGCCAGTCCGATGACCCCATCGAGGCCCGCAGTCACAAACCACCGCAAGAACCCTTGTGCGGCACCGGCGGTGTCTGCCACCACCTGTGCGGCGTGTTTGATCATGTCATAGGGCACAGACCAGCCAAGATCGCGGATCCCGTGCACAAGGATACTGCCGCCCACCCAGAGCATCGCGACCGTTCCGATTGTCGCGATCACGATCATGACCGTTGGCATTGATTTCACGATCCCGCGTCCAATGCTCCGCGTCAGTGAAAGCCGTCCCTGCGCACTGAGCAGCATCCCGAAATCATCTGCTTTGACCAGCAGTGCCACCGCGCCATAGACAAGTGCCGTGATACCGATTGCCACCGCTGCCAGCGCGGCCGCCTGAATCCAGAAGGTATCAATGTCGATCTGCGAAAGTGAAATCGTCATGATTTCGGCAGACAGGATAAAGTCCGTCTTGATGGCCCCTTTAACGCGCTGCTCTTCCAGATGCGCCGCATCCAGCGTCTTTGCCTGCTGGGGGCCGTGCTCTTTGTGCGGCGCGAAGAGGTGCCAGACTTTCTCGGCGCCTTCAAAACATAAATACGCACCTCCGAGCATCAAGAGCGGGGTCAGGAGCCACGGCGCAAATGCCTGCAACAGTAGCGCCGCCGGCAACAGGATGACCAGCTTGTTGAAGAAAGATGCGCGTGCGATCTTCCAGACGATCGGCAATTCGCGGGCCGCTGGCAGGCCGGTGACATATTTTGGTGTCACAGCGGCATCATCAATGACAACACCCGCCGCTTTCATCCCGGCCTTGCTGGCTTGCGCTGCGACATCGTCAAGTTGGGCGGCTGCGAGCTTGGCAATCGCTGCGACATCGTCCAGAAGGGCCAGTAGTCCGCTCATGAAAAATCGCCTTGGTTCTTTGAATTGGTTGACGTTAGCGTCCCAACAGCGGCCAGAGAATTCATGATGTCGCAACGGCGGCTAGACTGCAACCTGTGTCAGCTTTCATGTCTTATGCAGCTGCCGGATATCGCGACGGATCGCGCGATAGACCTTTCGGCCCCACTCGGAATAGATCTTTGGTCCGGGATGAAAGCCGTCAGGGCTCATTTTTGAAACGTCAGGTTCAAAATCCATTTCGACAAACCGGCATCCGGGCCGGTCAGCGACAAGTGCGCGCAGCGCCTGATCAAAGCGTGTGGCCTGCGCGCCCAGGACCCAGCGCAGCGGTTGTGGCAGCAAAGGGAAATACCGGATCGGCGGAATGCCGGACACGCAGATAACATCGGCCTCAAACCTGTCTTCGATCAGATCGAGCAGTGTTGAAAAACTGAGTAGCCATTTGGCAAGAGGCACGCGTGAGGTAATGTCATTCACGCCCAGTGATACAGACACCACATCAAATTTCTCAGGCGCATGCTGCTGTAGCCGCGCGATCGTTTCGGCCGTTGTTGCACCGGTCTTGGCATCGACCGACCAATAGACCGTGTTGGTCTGGGACAGCCGTTTGCGCATATGACCCAAGAGCGCCTCTTCCTGATGCGATGTCCCGACGCCGACCGCGGAACTGTCGCCGATGATCAAGAGACGCAGGTCGGGGCCCTCTCCGCTGACACCATGCCGCCGCCCGGATGGATCATCCAGATGCAGGGCTGACCGACGCACCAGAGCGCCTTGGACAACAAGGACAGGAAATAGAAGTGTACGCGCTGCAAGGTCCAACATCTCAGCCTCCAAACGAGAGGTTTCGCGTCAAATGTGCGATGGAGATGCCGGTTGTGCGGCTTATCCTCCATCAACGCGCCTGTGACGCGAAAGCAAAACTGTTATCACTGTCGTTTTACGTAGTTCATATTTGGCATTTTCAAAGGCCTGCAATTTTTACCCAGTGACAAGATTAGGGCCGTTGGCAGCGCAGCGATTGATCATTGTCAAATCCGGCTGCCTGCGCTGCGATAAATTTGACGTCATTGATATGCGCTCATAATCATGCGCAAAAAATGCGCCCACTGTCTTGGTGCGGATCCTTGGCGCGCAAAGATGAAAACACAAGAGGACACGACAAAATGCAAGACGCCGTCAAACTGACCTGTCTCTCTTGCGGGCAGACGAACAGGGTGCCAACGGCAAAGCGCGGGGCAGGGCCCAAATGTGCGAAATGTGGCGCAGCGTTGCTGGATGGAACTGTGGCTGAACTTGGTATGCCGCTTCACGACAAGGCCGTGCGCACCGATGAGGTGCCATTGATTGTCGACTACTGGGCGCCTTGGTGCGGGCCCTGCAAGATGATGGCCCCCGAATTCGCCAAGGCATCTGACACGCTGCGCACAAATGCGCGTTTTGCAAAGATTGATACCGAGCAGTTTCCCGCTGTCTCGCAACGCCTGCAGATCAGGGGTATCCCTTTGCTGATCCTCTATGCCAAAGGCCGCGAAGTTGCGCGTTTGTCCGGTGCGCGGCCTGCGCAAGACATCGCAGATTTTGTGCGGCAGCATCTTTGAGCTAGACGGCTGCGCAAACGGCGTGGTGCTTCCCTGCTGGCTGCGGATTGCATTTCCTGACGGCTTGGTGAAATACAGTGCCACCTCGCTCACTTTTCTCACCTACCGCGGCGATGTTTCGGCATGCGTTCAAAACCGTGCCATGACTTCAAACCCATCGCACTGACAAAGGACACGATCATGGCCACGAACAAGATGAACATTGCAGTTATTCCCGGTGACGGGATCGGCAAGGAAGTGGTCCCCGAAGGTATTCGTGTCCTGAACGCAGCGGCCGTGAAATACGGTCTCGATTTCAACTTTGATACATTCGATTTCGCGTCCTGCGACTACTACCAGAAGCATGGCCAGATGATGCCGGATGACTGGAAAGACCAGATTGGCGGCCATGACGCGATTTTCTTCGGTGCGGTGGGCTGGCCCGATACGGTACCGGATCACGTCTCGCTTTGGGGCTCTCTTTTGCAGTTCCGCCGTGAGTTCGACCAATACGTGAGCCTGCGGCCAGCCAAGCTTATGCCGGGCGTGACCTCTCCTTTGGCGGGGCGCGGACCGGGTGATATCGACATGATGATCGTACGGGAAAACACCGAAGGCGAGTATTCATCCATCGGCGGACGGATGTTCCCCGGCACCGAGCGCGAGATTGTGATGCAGGAAACCGTCATGTCACGCGTGGGCGTGGACCGGATTTTGCGCTACGCCTTTGATCTTGCGCGCAAGCGCGGCGGCAGACTGACCTCGGCGACCAAATCCAACGGGATTTCGATCACCATGCCATATTGGGACGAGCGCGTTCTGGAGATGCAGAAATCCTATCCCGATGTCACGGTTGATAAATACCACATCGACATTCTGGCGGCTATGTTCGTGCTGCATCCTGACCGCTTTGATGTTGTTGTGGGGTCAAACCTGTTCGGTGATATCCTGTCCGATCTGGGGCCTGCCTGCACCGGTACCATCGGGATCGCTCCATCGGGCAACATCAACCCCGAGCACAAGTTCCCGTCCTTGTTTGAGCCGGTTCACGGCTCTGCCCCCGATATTGCGGGCAAGGGCATCGCGAACCCGATCGGTCAGATCTGGTCAGGTGCGATGATGCTGGAACATCTGGGGCATCAAGAGGCCGCACTGGGCATCATGGCAGCTATCGAAACCGTCCTGACAGATGCCGCTTTGCGCACCGGAGATCTCGGGGGCACAGCAGACACTGTGACATGCGGCAAGGCCATCGCGGCGGCTGTCTGATACGCGTTAAATGCACAAAGCCCTGTGCCGCAGGGCCGCGTGCGGCTGGTTCAGTGCCCTAGCTTAGCGGCGTAAATGCCGAACGCGCCGACCAGAACCAGACTGAGCGCCCAGACCACATCCAGATTGAACCATGTCCGCGAAAGAAACTTCAGGCCAAGCCAGACATAGATCACCACGGCGATCAGCCCGCCCGCGATTGTCATGGAAAACGTGTGAACGGCAGCAACAGCAAAGGCCGTCACGATATTATTCCCCATCAGATTTTGTGCTGCAAGGTGCCCCGTTTCGTCCTGACCAACCGCGCAAATGCCCAGATAGATCGGCACAAGCATCAGCCCCGCACCATGCGCCATCGCAGCAAGGAATGACCAAAGCGCAAGCCGCGCA
>NZ_DASYOK010000262.1:0-2632 GCF_036007805.1 Yoonia sp. | reverse complement strand
AAAATGGTGCGTGGGGCCGTGGCCTTTGCCGACGGACAAATCACCAGACCGTTCAATGGCCTTTGCAACATAGGATTTGGCGGCGGATGCGGCCTGCGCGACGCTGAGCCCTTTGGCGAGATGCGCCGCCAAGGCAGACGAGAGCGTACAACCGGTGCCATGGGTATTTGCCGTTGCGGTGCGCAGGCCCTCAAACCACGTCACATCGTCATTGGTCACAAGGCAATCGGGGCTGTCCGGCCCCTCAAGATGACCGCCCTTCATCAACACTGCCGTCGCACCCAGATCACAGAGCGCCTTGCCTTGCACTGCCATCGCATCACGCGTGGTCGCAGGGGCAACACCCAGCAAATGGGCAGCTTCGGGCAGGTTCGGCGTCGCCACCGCAGCCATAGGCAAAAGCACGTCACGCAGCGTTCGTACTGCGTCCGGTTGCAGCAATGCCGCGCCACCTTTGGCGATCATCACAGGATCAAGCACAATCGGGATCCCTTGATGCCCGGCCAGTGCCTCAGCCACTGCGGACGCAATTTCTGCATTTGCGATCATCCCGATTTTGACAGCATCAACGCGGATATCGGCAAAGATGGCTGCAATCTGGTCTTGGACAAAGGCGGGCGGAACAAGATGGATGCCCGTGACACCCGTGGTATTCTGCGCCGTTAAAGCCGTGACGGCGGCCATCGCAAATGCACCGTTGGCGGAAATCGCCTTGATGTCGGCCTGAATGCCGGCCCCGCCCGACGGGTCGGACCCCGCAATACTCAGCACGTTGGGTATCATGCGCGGCCCTCCGGTTGGAACGTCGCGAATGCACGGGATGCGATGCACGGGTCAGGCTGCCCGCAAATGGCAGAGACAACGGCCATGCCATCTGCACCGCTTGCGAGAACACCGCTGATATGATCGGGCTTCAGACCGCCAATCGCCACGTTCGGCAAGGATGACAGCGCGACCAGCTGCGCCAAACCGTCGAAACCTATCGGCTGCGCATGATCGGTTTTCGTTGCCGTGCCAAACACAGGGCCCAGACCGAGGTAGTCAACCAAAGAGGCGTCAGCATCACGCACCGCTCGCGGCGTTTCGCACGACAGCCCGAGGATTTTGTCCGGACCAAGGATCGCGCGCGCTTGTGCTGGCGAGATATCCCCCTGCCCGATATGCGCGCCATCCGCATTGGCCGCTGCTGCCGCGACCACATCATCATTGATCACCAGCGGCACGCCGGTGCCGTGCAAAGCAGTTTTCAGGGCGACTGCCAGATCGGTCCGCTGGGCGGTCGTGGCGTCTTTGTCGCGCAACTGAACCATGCTCACACCGCCCGCCACAGCGCGGCGCACGGTCTCCACAACGCCGATCCCTGCGCAAAGCCGCGGGTCGGTGACCAGATAGAGACGCAATTGATTTCTGAGGGTCCCCATCAGCCTATGACCTGCGCCAGATCAGCGGGCTGGGCTGCGGCAAGCGCATCAAGGAAATGCATTTGAAAACTACCCGGACCGTGCGCGCGCTTTGCGGCGGCGCTTCCTGCGGCTTTGAAATGCGCGAGGGCCGCAAGGGCTGCATCAAATGCAGGGCCCGTCGCGGCGTAGGCCCCCATTAATGCGGCCTGCGAACAGCCCAGCGCGGTGACCTGTGGCATCAGGGCCGAGCCACCCGAGACCTCTGCCTCTCGCTTGCCATCGGTCAGGTAATCAACGGGGCCAGTGACCGCAACGACCGTGCCGAACTTCACCGCAAGCGCCGTTGCAGCGCCCTGTGCAGCCGTCACACTATCCCCGCTATCAGCCCCTTTTCCGGCACCCGCCTCGCCCGCGAGCGCCAGTATTTCAGACGCATTGCCACGGACAATCGCGGGACGCAGAGACAATAGTTTTTGCGCTGCACCCCGGCGATACTCTGAGACGAAATGCGCGACTGGGTCCAGAACCTATGGGATATTGTGCGTGTTCGCCACACTTGCCGCCTCTGTCATGCTGGCAAACCAGGGTGCTGAAATTGTCCCGATATTGATTGAAAGCGCACCACAGAGGGGCGTGAATTCGGCCACCTCTTCGGCTGCGTGCACCATCGCAGGCGAGGCACCTGCCGCCAAAACGACGTTTGCCGCGATATTCATCGCCACATAGTTCGTCATGCAATGCACGAGGGGTTTTTCGTCTCGTAGGGCTGTCAGAAGATCGGGTGCGGCCATAGTCTTTCCTCTTTTTTGCAGGCAAAAAGAGGGACTGAGTATGCAGCGCAAAGAAACATACGACCTCCCTCCGCCAGCATTATCTGGTTCAGGTTCAAAGGGTACATCTCAGCCTTGCGGCGCCCCTGGTGACGAGATGGCTATTGGTTTTCGCGCCGCGCGTCAAACAGTATGACGCTCTGGCGCGCGCCATGCGGAGATACGCCGCACGTCATGGCCGCATCGTTTCATGCGCACAGCAAACCTTGATGCACTCCGCTGCGGACGGCTGCGTCCCGCCTAGAGCAGCATTACAATTTCGCACAGGCGTCAGGCCATATCTGCAACTGCCGAACAGGATGGGGCTGCCGGCCAAAGGTCTGATGCAATAAGGACCCTAAAGGCAGCCCCCAAAAGAAAACCCCCGGCGGGAACGCCGGAGGTCGGTATGATCTTGAT
>NZ_DASYOK010000261.1:0-9530 GCF_036007805.1 Yoonia sp. | reverse complement strand
CGCAGCGCCGCCGGACGTGACCGCCAAAACCATCTCGCGGTTACGGACCCCAAGCTGCTGCAACACAACCGACGCGTCAGCCGTGGTCAGGCCCATGTCCTGAATGGCGTCGGCAATCGTGGCAATCTTCTGGTCAGCGTCTAGCCCCTCAAGGCTCCGCGCTGTCAGGCCAAGCCGCTCAAGAGCCTCGCCCGCGCCCTTGCTGCCCTTGGCAATTTCGCGGTCCATCGTTTGCACGGAATCCGCAAGCACAGACATAGACACGCCCGCCTCGCCAGCGGCCAGTTCCAGCGCCCGAAAGCCGCCCACGCTGCTATCCAGCCGCCGCGCAGCCTTCGCAGCCCGGTCAATGTCCTGCGCGCCCTTGAGTGCCGCCGTAGACAACGCCGCACCCATCGCTGCCGCAGCGCCAGCCACGACAAGAAACTGCTTTCGCATGGCCGCAAGCGTGTTCTGTGACCGCTTCGCGCCCTTCTCAAATTGCGCCGAGTCGAGGCCCAGATTCACGCGCAATGCGCCGATGACCGATTTGCTCATTTTGACCCCTGCGATGAAAGCGCCAAGCTAATCAGATAGCCGCGCACACGCTCCTGATTGACGGCATCTGATTGTTCCTGCGCCGCCGCGCCCGTCGCCTGAAACTTCGGCATTTTCTTCGGGTCGTGGTGCGCGAAGCTTATCAATCCGGCGAGTTCGTAGTTGCGCGCCCGCGCGTCGTCGTGTTCGCGCGTCCGCCGCTTATATTCGCCATCCAGCACCGTGATGATTTCCGAAAAACACAGCGGCCAAAAGTCAGCGTATGGCAGGCCAGCAGCGCACCACTGTCCTAGCATGTCTTCGATAGGGTTGCTTACTTCGGGCTTTTCTTTGCCCGTGGCGCGTTTCCCTCAGCTTCCGATGCTGCCTTGGGATAAGCCGCCGTGACTGCCTCGCCTAGCTTGGTAATGGATTCCTCAATGCCGAGGTCATCCATAATGTCACCCGCCGCATCCTCTGTCAGACCGTCAACGTGCGACATGCTGGCCCAGATCAGGCGGCGCAAACGCTCGGTGTCGGACGGGTTGTCCTGCACCGCGCCGATCCCCTCAAGGAACGTCTCGCCAGCCGCGCGCTGATAGCGAACCTGCGCGTTCGTGGAAAGGCGCATGGTGTACGCCTTCCCTCTCAGTTCAAACTCGACCGTGCCGATCATGCCGCTGCGGTCCCTTTGGTCCAGGTCACATCGCCAGTGGTGCGGATGCTGATCGTCATGCCAACAAGGTCGCCAACGTCGCCAGCCTCAAGCTGCGGTGTCGGGAAGCCGCGAAACTCAAACACATCGCCGGTTGCTTGACCCGGTGCCGCCTTCATCGTCGTGCGGTAATAAGCGGGGGTGCTGCTGGCCTGATCCGCAAGCTGCTGCTCGTAGCCGTCAGCGGTATAGCCGCAAGGAACGCTGATAACGCCCGCGTCCTTCAAGCCCTTCACATATTCGCGAAAGCCGTTGGGGCTGTCCAGCGATGTTGCGTCGAGAAAGTCAGTCTCAACGATAGGCACGGCAACGCCCTTGGCTTCGGGGATCTCAGTGTAGGTGGTGCCGTCAAGGCTGCGCTCTACGGTGGCTCCATAGGCGATAATTTGCTGGCTCATGTAAGCCTCCGTTTAGGTTGGGTTGAAGTGAGTGATAAAGTCGAGAGAGACTCGGAACGGCCTGTCAGCCTCGTTAGTCCCGCCCTCTCGCGTGTCCCGGCTTCCTGCCAGAAAAACGCCCTGAAACCCGCCGCCGCTGTGACCGTCCAGAACGGATCGCACGGCGCGGGAAAGCTGTTTTGACTGCCCGTATGTCAACGCGTAGTTGTCGATTTGAATGCGCCCAATCGAGTGCCCATCTGGACCGCTAAGGTTATGACCCTCCGCGTCGCCAATAGTCCAAAGAACCACACGCGGGAAGGACGCCCCCTGAGCATTTGCCCCAAAGTCTATACGGTTGCCACAAATGGCAGTGACCTCGCTGCGCGAAAGCAGCAAGGCCCTAATTTCTTCTTCCATAGTTTTTCCCTATCTAGGGATTAGACAGCCGCGCGCCCATGGTTAGGGTGAAACCCATATTCAACCTCAGCAGCCAGTCTAACCGCCACAGCGTCCTCAAAACTATCAAACAGACCTAAGTGCTTGGTCCGCCCTTTATGGTTTATAGTGGCGCGCCATTTTTTATGCGATCGCATCCAGCCTACGCCTGTGACCCCGCTTGTGTTGTTCGTAACTATTTTCTTGTTTCTCGTGTTTTCTGCGCGGCTTACGTCGCGCAGATTATGCAGCCGGTTGTCTAGCCGGATGCCGTTGATATGGTCTATCTCACCCGTCGGCTTTGCCCCGTTGACAATGCTCCAAATGACTTGATGTGCGCGCAAAACGCATCCGCGCATGTTCGTCTGAAAATATCCCTGACTCTTTGACGTAAACGCTTCTTTGCCTGCGTATCTGGTATTCCAAACCCGAAAGGCACGTAGATCATCAAACCATACGCGATTGCGGGGCTTCCAAAACAGCTTTCCAGTCTGCGGCTCATACCGAAGCAGTTGACGTAATACGGTCGGGCAAGGTAGGGCTTTGTTAGCCATTATTCGGACCCCTTCACGGTTCGATTTGGTTAGGGCGGGTTCGGTGTTGAAGCACCTTTCCCGCCTAATCTTTATAACCGAAAAGCCTTTGAATCACAAGGATTTTTAGCCCCTCGCGGCCTTGCGTCTGGCCCGCGTCACTGACTTCTCGACCTCAAGGGCCAGTTCTTTGCCAAGGCGGTCCAGCAGAGGCATCGCGTCTTGGTCAAAGGCGGGGCGCATGAATGGCTGAGGCCCGTGGTTAATGTTGCCAAATTCCATCTGCACCGCTGCTGGGTCATTGGCCCCAACAAAGCCCTCAACGCTGGCCTTGTCGTCGCGAAACATCTTGCGGTGAAGTGCCGCCTGCCGCTTTGTAAGTTTGGTGCCGTATGCAACAGAATCCGCAAGGTTGCCTGTGTCGCCCACTGGGGCCATTGACCTTGCCAGTTCCGCCATCGGCTCTGCCGCCTTTTTCAGCGACCGCCGCAACACGCCCTTGCCAGCCGCCTTGCTTAGTTCTTCAAGCGCCTTGTCGAGACCCGCAAAGCCTTGCAGCTTTAGGTCAGCCATCGGCGCGGGCCGTCGCGCTGATTTCCAGCCATTCGCGCCGCCCACCAAGTTCCTTGACGCCGTTAATTCCGAAGGTTACGCCCTCAAATACCAGCCGATCCTTGGGGCTAAGGTCCGCAGAGAAGGCGCTGTAACGCACCTTAAAGCGGCTCATCAAGTTAGCCTCAACAGCACCAGCGCGGGCCTTTTCGCCGTCTGACACGTCCGTCTTTTCGCACCAGAGCGGCGCGCCGTGATTTGCAAAAGCCTCGGTTTTGGCAAACCCGTCATCCACCAGCGCCGCCCGCTGCACCTGAATTTGACGATCCAACCGCCGCGCCTTCATACGGACCGCCAACGCATCGCAGCCACTAGCGCATCAAACGCCGGGGACAGTTCAGACCCGTCATGCAGATGCTCGGCAAACAGTTTCACTGCCATCCTGACCGCTGGCAGTTGTTCCACAGGCATGGCGCAAGTGTATTGCACCCGCACAACGTCCGCGTCAGGGCCGTCAGTCTCAACAAAGGGGCCAAGCGCATCAACGCCCAACTCTGCCTCTGTAGCGGGCTGAAATACGCCCGCCGCGTCCTTGTAGGTCACGACAACGCTAGACGCATCCGGCAGCGCAATCCGCAGCTTGCCCCAGCCGCTGAAATCCTGCCGCCATGTCTGGGGCATGATGCAACGGCCAAGCACACCGCGCCAGCCGTCCAGATGCCCCACCGCTGCCTGTTCAATCGCCTCGATCTGCGCGTCATCATCCGCAGCCGTCACGCGCAGATGTTCGCGCATGTCAATAAGCGACACGACAGGCAACACAGGGGCCGTGACAAGGATCGGTATCATTTCTTAGCCTTGGGCTTTTCGGCCTCAAGCGCGCCGACAGATTTTGCCGCCGCTTCCAGTTCAGGCGGGCAATCGTCACCGGCCTTAAACTGGTGCGGATAAATCTCGCCAGCCTTCACGCCGTAGAATGGTTTGATGAATTTCATGGTGTTCTCCTATCGGCTCAGAAAAGGGGCAAGTCGCCCTGCCCCTCAAAAAGCCGATTAAGCTGCGATGTTCATCGCCTTGAGCGCTTCGGGGTTGAGCAAACCGCCGCCGACGCGCTTTGTGGTGTAGAACTGCACGTAAGGCTTGGCCGAGTAGGGGTCGCGCAGCACACGGGTGCCGACGCTATCCACAACCAGATAGCCCTGTGCAAAATCACCGAAAACGATAGGTTTGGAGCCTGCCGCAATATCCGGCATCGCCGGAACTTCGGTCATTGCGTAGCCCGCCAAGGTCGCAGGTGCACCAGCCTGATAGGATGGCTGCCAGATGTAGTTCCCATCGCCGTCCTTAAGAAGCTGCACCGCAGTCCTAGTGTTGCGGTTCATAACAAAGCGCGCGTTGGCCGTGAACGCAGATGGCAACTCTCCGACAAGTCTCAAGATGCCGTCCGTGGTCAGCGCGGCGGCAGCACCGGAGTTTGTCGCAAGGATTGCGCCGAACGGATGCGCGGCTGCGTTGGTGCCGCCCGTGATGTAGGTCAGCAGGCCATTAGGGCGGTTGTTTGCCCCAGTGCCAGAAACGAACGCCACGTTTTCCTGAAACGCAAACTCGGTCTGCACTTCGCCAGCAAGCCACGCCTCAAGGTTGACAAGAGCGTCATCCAGAAGCTGCTGCGTTGCGCTCGGATTGGCGTAGATTTCGCCAACACGATAGGCCAGCGAACCGAAAGTAGGCGATGTTGTTTCAGGACGCGCAGCGGTTTCGCCAACCCAGCCGGACGCGGTGCCGCGCAGGTTGAACAGCTTGGTGAAGCCGGTTGTGCTGATCGTCTGCACACTGGCAATCTGGCGCATGGGCGAGACTTCAATCAGCTTTGCTGTGATTGTGCGGTCCCATTCAACGGGCGCAACAAAGCCGCCTTCAGCGTCAGCGCCTTTGTTCAGCGATGCCTGCACGTCGCCCTTGGTCATGTGCTTGGCGAAAGCCTGCGTATACTCAGGGTCTTTCATGCGGCTGGCGTCTGCACCATAGCTTGCGGCGACTGCCAGCTTGGCGTTGGTTTCATCAAGCGCGGCCTGCAACTCACCCACGGTCGCGTTGACCTTTTCCAGCTTGTCGCGCGTCACCACGTCATCAAACTTGGCGTTCACGCCCTTGATCTGCTCTGCATGGGCTTCCTTGAAAGAGGCGAAAGCGTTTTGCAGTTGGCCCAGAATTTCGTTAGGGTTGCTTGCGTCCGCACGTGCGAACATGATCCCGCGAGCGGGTGTTTTCAGATTAGCCATTGGTTTTCTCCTAGGCTTTGAGGGTTTCAATCAGTCGCGTCATCGCGTCTGCATCAAAGCCAGCGCTAGGCGTGGCTGTCCCGGTAGCGCTAGGCGTACCAGCCGCTTCCTTGAGAAGTTGACGCCGCTCGACACGCGGCATTCCAGACTTCGCCAAGGTTGCATCCAATCGGGCGCGGGCCTTCATCTTGCCGCCTTCGCCCTCCTTGTCGTCATATGCGGGAACCTCAAAGGTCGCGTCCGCGAAACCTGTTTCAATCGCCCGCTCTGCGCGAAGCCATGTTTCCGCGTTCATCATTTCCGCAATGTCTTCGGGCTTCTGGCCTGTCCGCGCTGCGTAAATATCAGCCATCGCCGCATCAAACTCCGCGAACGTATCAGCCGCTTCCCGCATGTCGTTCTGGTTGCCCATCACAAGCCCCCAAGAGTTATGAATCATCAGCATAGAGCCAAGGCCCATTTCAATTCGGTCCGCTGCCATTGCGATTACCGAAGCCGCCGATGCCGCAAGCCCCATCACGCGCACAGTGACCTCCGCAGGGTGTTCCCGCAAAAGGTTGTAGATTGCCAAGCCCTCGAACATATCGCCGCCAGGGCTGTTGACGTTGACCGTCACAGGCTTCCGGCCAATAGCCCGCAGCGCACCAGCAATCCGGCGCGCTGTAATGCCACCGCCGCCGAAAGGGTCTTCACCGATTACATCATACACCGAGATAGTATTGCCATCAGCCTCAGCCGCGCGCGGGTGCCACTTGTCCAGAGCATCCGCAGGCGCGTCAAACTGATAAGACTGCGGGCGCGCAAAGGCTTTAGCTTCAGGCAGTTTGCGAAGTGTCATTTCTGGTCTC
This sequence comes from Yoonia sp., assembly GCF_036007805.1. Classification (GTDB taxonomy): domain Bacteria; phylum Pseudomonadota; class Alphaproteobacteria; order Rhodobacterales; family Rhodobacteraceae; genus Yoonia. The sequence continues at coordinate 3,269 of NZ_DASYOK010000261.1, read as the reverse complement.
TCCTGCTGCGATAAGCCCGCCGCCGTCTGGGTGTTGACCCAAACCAACGTGGTCGCGCGCCTCGTTTGCTTCCATCCACGGGCGATGCCCACCAGCGCCTAGCGCCTTTGCCAAGAACTCCGCTTGGTCCTTCATCGTGCCGCGCAGCAATTCCCGCTCGTCAAAATCGGGATAGATCACGCCGCGCTCAGATACCGGCTGCAAAGCCCGCGTGATGCCCTGTTCCCAAACCGAGAACCAAGGGGCTAAACCAAACCGGACAAACAACATCGCCAGTTGCTCAATACCCGACCCCCAGGACGTGTCGTCCATTTGCATCAGCGGGCGCGGAACCCCGAATATCCGCCCGATTGCTTCCGTAAGCTGCGGGCGCGTTTCTGCAATCTGTGCATTCTGTGCCGTTGCTGGCGGAAAATCCCGCGTCATGCCCTCTTCAAGCACGATGGTCTTGCCCGCATTTCCCGCGCCAGCATAGCCCGCGTCAAAGGTCGCCTTGAGCCTTGCCGCAGCGTCTGCCCCCAACTGGCCGGGATGGATCAACGCCACGCCTGAAATTACGCCATTGCGGTAAATGCTGTTGGCCGCTTCCATCTGCTGCCGCGCTGTCTTGATGACCTCGCCCGCCTTCTTGATCCGAGATACGCCCTTATCCGTATCAACCGAGAACCCGCGAAGGTGCAAAACATCGCGCGGCTCCAAAATCATAGACTGCGACTTGGTGTTCAGGATCTGGTAGCGAACCGGAAACAGCCCTCCATCCGTCTCAATCGAAACCCGCATCGGGTCTAGCGGGATTAGCGCCGAAACCCGCCCCAGCGTCCGCACGATCTGCGCGTAAGCGTTGCCGTGCAGCAAAAGCCAGCCCTGCATCAACTGCTTGAACTCGTGCGCTGTTTGCCACGGGTTAGGCTGATAGCGCAGCAAGCCGTAAAGCGGATGATCCAGCGCCTCCCGAATTTCGCCCGTCGCCTCGTCCCGCTGCATCATCGTCAGGGGCAGCATTGCAATAGTGCCGCCGATCAGGTCACACGCCCGCAAAACAGCATCGTTATTCAACGCCGCCTCTACCGAGTCCTCAACATCGCCCTGCCGCACAAACTCATAAAACGCGGGCGATTGTAGGGCGGTTGACGCCTGCGGGTTTTTATCGCCCCGCGAGAACGGGAACCAGTTCAGAATGCCCATTCAAGCCCGCCTTAAAATACTAGGACGCCGCGCGTCTCGTAGACGCTTGGCCCTTTTGCTTCTGGATTGCGGCTCATGACTGTCACGGCGTCGAATAACGCCATCACAGGGTCAATCTTTGCGTCCCCGGCGTTTTGCTTTGTCGCCCGTATCGCCGTTGCCGTTGGTTCTATCTTTATATTTCCGACTGCCCACGCCATCAGCGCAGAACCCGAATGTCGCAATGTACCGTTTGCAAGCTTGCGCTCTGCTGTCTTGATCGCGTTCATCATCGCGTAACCCTGCGGCGCGCCGATCAGCAAACCAGCCTCTTGCGTCACGTCGATTTCTGCCAGCGCCTCGATAAGCTCACCAAGCCCCGCAGGATCAACCGCAACAGAGGCTAGCAAGCCACGCTCTTTGACTTCGCTAACTATTTCGATGATGCCGGAAATGTCGCCTAGTTCATCATCAACTATCGTAAGCTCGCCTTGAGCCGCAAAATCTCTAAGCCGTGCATCAATGGATTTTCGCCGCTCTAGAACGCCCTTGTGACACCACGCATGAGACCACGCCAACCAGTCGCGCGTCACCTTCTGACGGCCAATTACCGACAGGCCAAATAAGTCATCCAAGCCGCCGCCATCAACTCCCACAACCGCAATTTCGCTTTGCTCCAAAACGTATTCAAGCGTTAGCGCCTTGTCGCCCCTGCCCTCCCAGAAATCAGCGCCGGACCAACGGTTGCCACGCAGGCTCATGCCAATCTCAACATTCAAGTGTTTGGCAAGAAAGGTGCGGCGCGTATCACCGTCGCCAGCCATTTCCTTGCGAAGCTCATCCTCTAGCCATTCCTGCTGGACGGAATGCGGAATGTTTGGGTTGGTAATGTAGAAGTTCGCAGGGTCCAGATACTCAGCAGCCTCAACCATCTTTGGCGGAAACTCATAAATCACGCCCAACGACTTGCTGTCTTTGATCTTGCCGTCGCGAACATTACGAAAGTAATCTAGCTTCGCCTTGAACACGCCAGTCGGGGGCGTGTCGCTTTGCGTCGAAAGCGAGATAACAAACCCCTCTGGGCGCGAAACCAAGCCGCCTGTCGCCTCGCGCAGCATTGCGTCAGCTTTTGGTTTAGACCCGAACACCCAAAGCTCATCCACCAGAACAAACGCTGCTTTCTTGCCGCTAACCGTGTCGCTGTCAGCCGCGACCACTTTCAACGCCGCGCCTGTGGTCTTGTGCGTGATGGTTCGGACGTGATCTTGCACGTGTAGAAGTTCTTCTAGGTCAGGGTCTGCCCGCACCATGTCAGCCGCTGGCTTGTAGCTGTTATTCGCAACCTCAATTGTGGGCGCAAGGATCAGCAGTTCTGCCGACATGCGCCAGTTTCGCAGCAGCGCCGTGACCATGATGCCCGCCGCAATAGTTGACTTGCTGTTCTTCTTAGAAATCAGCAGGAAAAATTCACGGATCAAACGCTTGCCGCTTTCAGGGTCATAAGCGCCAAAGATCGCAGCAACAAAATCGAACACCCACTGTTCGCAGGCCTCGCCAAAAGTAGGGCTTCCCGCCGCGTCCACAATCCGCAGTGACTTGAAAACCTCAAGCGCCGCGCTGGCCTCAGCCGGATACAACGGCGGGAATGGGATCAGGGTTTCCTTTGCAACCACTCGCCGCTGCCAATCAGGGCAGGCGGTGGACCACTCAGGCATCATTTATTCGACACGACCAGCTTGGGCGCTGACGGCGGGGCAAACTTGCCACCAGACGCAGCCCGATCCGCAGCAGCTTGCTTTTGTTCCTTCTTGCCAAGGGCCGCTTCGGCTGGCTTCATATGCACAAACGGCGCAGCGGCAACGGCCATCCGGTCGCGCCGCCCATCGTCCGCCTTTCCGTCGTTCATCACTTGGATCATGTATTCCAGCGGGCTAAGTCCGTTCAGCTTTACGCTTGGACGCTCTGCCTCGGCCTGTGTTTTTGGCGCTGCGATCTCGCCCTTGCGCGGACGGCCAGCGCCCGGTCTTGAGCCGCCTCGTGCCATTTGATTTCCTTTAATTTAGGTTTGATAAATTCAAACGGACGGGAAAAAATCTCCGCATGAG
>NZ_DASYOK010000260.1:0-22557 GCF_036007805.1 Yoonia sp. | reverse complement strand
TGCCGGTGGTGAAATACAGCTGACGGACGCTATTGCCGAAGAAATTCGCGCAGGCCGCAATGTGTTCGGCTATCGCTTTGACGGGCAGCGCTATGATTGCGGGTCCAAGGCAGGTTTCCTGCAGGCGACCGTTGCCTTTGCGCTTGCACGCGAAGAGCTTCGTGATGAGTTCGCGGAATTTCTGGCGCAGATGCATGCGACAAAGCAGGCAGCGCAGTAAGGCTGCAAATGGACCTTTGGCATGCGTATCGCCTGCGGTGGAAGCGGCGGCGGTTCCTGTTTCGCATCTGGCGCAAGCGTCATGAAATTTCTGTTGCTGTAGATCGCACGGGCCAGATCCGGCCTGAAGCGATCCTTTCATTCGTGACCGTCCGTAATGAGATCATCCGGCTGCCATATTTTCTGGAGCACTACCGCAGACTTGGCGTCGATCATTTTCTGATCGTCGATAACGACAGCGATGATGGCACAGCGGAATATCTGGCGCAGCAGCCCGATGTATCGGTCTGGACAACCAAACAAAGCTATCGTCTTGCCCGTTTCGGCATGGATTGGCTGGGCTGGCTGCAATGGCAGTACGGCAATGGTCATTGGTGTTTGACGGTCGATGCGGACGAACTCTTGATCTATCCCGATCATGAAGCGCGCGATCTGAAAGCACTGACAACATGGTTGGACGGGCAAGGCCACGGCTCATTCGGTGCGCTGATGCTGGACCTTTACCCCAAAGGCCCGCTGGAGGACGCCACCTATTTGCCCGGCGATGATCCGACGAGGACTTTGGCGTGGTTTGATGCCGATAATTATCGCCATCAGGTCCATCGTTACTATGGTAACCTGTGGATACAGGGCGGCGTCCGCGATCGTGTGTTCTTCGCAAACGAACCTGCACGCGCACCGACGTTGAACAAAACGCCATTGGTGCGTTGGTCATGGCGCTATGCCTATGTCAGTTCAACCCATCAGATATTGCCGACCCGCCTGCACGATGTTTTTGATTTTGAAGGTAACAGCAAAGCAAGCGGTGCCTTGCTCCACACCAAGTTCCTGCCGATGATCGGGGCAAAGTCTGTGGAAGAGCTTGAACGGGGGCAGCATTTTCAAAACACGGCACTTTATCAGGATTATCATCAGCACCTGACCGAAAACCCTGATTTCTGGTATGAAGGGTCCCATCGGTATAGTGGTGATGTGCAACTGGTCGCACTTGGGCTGATGTCAAAGGGGCGCTGGGTCTGATATGCAGGCCGGAACGAACCGGAATAGGGCACAGTTATTGTGAGCATTTTGACGTCATATCGTTTGCGGTGGCAGCGAAAACTCTTGCGGATTCGTGCCCTGCGCAAGGGGCGGGAGCTTGTCGCGGTAACGGACCGCACGAAGGACATAGCGCCCAATGATGTCTTGCTTTTCTGCACCTTCCGTAACGAAGACATCCGCCTGCCGTTCTTCTTTGACTACTATCGCAAGCTCGGCATCAACCATTTCTTGATGATCGACAACGGGAGCGAGGACGCAGGAAGCGATTTCGCCCGCGATCAGCCTGATGTGTCTTTGTGGCGTACTGATGCGCCTTACGGTGAGGCGCGTTATGGCGTTGACTGGCTAACCTATTTGCAAGGCAAATACGCACACGGGCATTGGGCGCTGACGGTCGATGTGGATGAGTTCTTTGTCTACCCATTCTGCGACACACGGCCTATTCGCGCCTTGGCAGACTGGCTGGACGCGTCTGATTTGCGGTCTTTCGGGGCGATGTTGCTGGATATGTACCCCAAAGGACCAGTGAGTCAGACGACGTATCGGCGCGGCGATGATCCTTTTCAAACGGCCAACTGGTTTGATCCGGGCAATTATTTCATGAGCCAGAACAAGCTGCTGAAAAACCTCTGGATACAGGGCGGGCCACGTGCGCGCAGTTTCTTTGCAAGCAAGCCCAAGCAGGCCCCCGCGCTGAATAAAATACCTTTTGTGAAATGGCGGCGCCCCTATGCATATGTCAGCTCGACCCATATGATGCTGCCGCGCGGATTGAACCTCGTTTACGATCAGCAGGGTGGGGAAAAGACATCCGGTATCTTGCTACACGCGAAATTCCTGAACACCTTTGGTGACCGCGTCCTTGAAGAGGCAAAACGCGCCGAGCACTACAAGGGCGGGCGCGAATATAGAACCTACGCGGAACGGCAAGGTGCCGACCCTGACTTGTGGTGTCAGTGGAGCGAGCAATACATCAATTGGCGACAGCTTGAGGTCTTGGGACTGATGTCCAAGGGGAACTGGGCATGAGCTTGGGTGTCATCATGCTGGTCCATACCGCCTTTGACCGCGCCGAACAGATGGTGCGCCATTGGGCCGGTGCGGGCTGTCCTGTTGTTATCCACGTCGACAGTAATGTGCCGGCGGTAGCTTTTGACCGGTTTGTCGGGGCTTTGGCAGACCTGCCTGATGTGCGCTTTTGCGCACGGCACCGCTGTGAATGGGGCACTTGGGGGTTGGTGGCCGCATCCCAACAAGCGGGAACGCTTTTACTGGAAGAATTTCCGGAGGTTCAGCATGTGTTTCTGGCCTCTGGTGCTTGTCTTCCGCTGCGTCCGATTTCCGAGTTGCGGAGCTATCTGGATGCGCGCCCTGACACCGATTTCATCGAAAGCGCGACAACGGCGGATGTGCACTGGACCATTGGCGGGCTTGATCGCGAACGCTTTACCCTGCGGTTCCCCTTTGCATGGAAAAAGCGCCGGAAGCTGTTTGATGCCTTTGTGAAATTGCAGCAGGCGGTCGGTTACAAACGCCGCATTCCCGAAGGTGTTGTGCCCCACATGGGTTCGCAGTGGTGGTGCCTGACACGGCAAACCCTTGACGCCATTTTGCGAGACCCGAACCGTGAGACTTACGACACGTATTTCCGCAAGGTCTGGATTCCTGATGAAAGCTACTATCAGACTCTGGCGCGGCTCCATTCCCGCAAGATCGAAAGCCGGTCGCTGACCTTGGCAAAGTTTGATTTTAAGGGCAAACCGCACATCTTTTTTGATGATCACGTCGAGCTCTTGCAGCGCTCGAAATGCTTTGTAGCCCGGAAAATCTGGCGTGATGCCAGTGTTTTGTTCAACACCTTTCCCGCATCTGGAGACCCCCTACACCAAGCTCAAGAGCCCAATTCAGGCACGGTAGACCGCGTTTTTGCACAAGCTGTTCACCGGCGTACATTGGGGCGGCAGGGCCTCTTTATGCAAAGCCGTTTTCCCAGCATTGACCGCCAAACCAGTATTGCGGCTGCCCCCTATGCAGTGTTGCAGGGGCTAGATGATATTTTCCCTGATTTTCAATCATGGCTGACACAGCAAACGGGTGCTGTGGTGCACGGGCATCTTTATGCAAAAGACCGCGCCCATTTTGCGGATGAGAGCGAGGTTTACCGCGGCTGCATTTCTGACAATGCGCGGCTTCGCGACTACAACGGTAAAATGTTCCTCAGCAATCTGATCTGGAACGGCCGCGACAGACAACACTGTTTTCAGTTCGGCCCGACCGATACCCAAAATATCCGCTGGACCTTGGCCAAAGACACACAGGCCAGCATCTGGGTGGTGTCGGGCGCATGGTCGATCCCGCTTTTCTGCTCTGGCCGGTCTGCAAGCGAAGTACGAGCAGAGGCAGCGCGCCTGCAACGTATCGAGGATAAATTCCTTAAGGTGCTGCGATCCCCCGACGCGCGGGCGCGGATCAAAATCATGACTTTGGCCCAGTTTGTCGAAGCGCCGATGGCTGTCTTGCAAACGATTATTGACGAGATTGCGGGGCACCGCGGACTTGCCATCAAAGAGGCCCCCGAAATGCGCGATTTGGCGGGTCTGCCGGATTATCTCCAAGAGCTGAAAAATCAGGGCATGCACCCGTTCCTGACTGGTGACATTACTGCTGGCACCGCGCCTGCCACTAAACCGGTGGTGCTGCGCAAACCCTATGTGATTAGCGGAAAATGAGCAGGTTCGACTATTTCATTTTGCTGGCGGAAATGCGGACTGGCTCCAACCTTCTTGAAGCCAACATCAACATGCTTGATGGCGTGACTTGCCATGGTGAGGCCTTTAACCCGTCCTTTGTGGGTTACCCGAAGAATGACAGCCTGCTCGGCATTGACAGGGATGCCCGCGAAAAAGATCCCTTTGCCTTGCTCGGCAAGATTAAGGAAAGCGACGCATTGGCGGGCTTTCGTTTCTTTCACGACCATGATCCGCGCATTCTGAATACCTGCATCGAAGATCCGCGCTGTGCGAAGATCGTCCTGACACGCAATCCGCTGGATAGTTTTGTCAGCTGGAAGATTGCGCAGGCGACGGGGCAATGGAAACTGACGAATGCCACGCATTCGAAATCAACGTCGATCACATTCGATCCTGCCGCGTTTGAGGCGCATCTTGAGGCCATACAGGCCTTTCAGGTGCGGGTTCAATATGCGCTGCAGACTAGCGGTCAAACCGCGTTTTACATCAATTATGACGACCTGCGCGATCTGGACGTGCTGAACGGCCTGGCGCAGTTTCTCGGGGTTGATGCGCGGCTGTCCAATGTCAACAAGAAGCTCAAAAAGCAAAATCCCGCACCTTTGGAGGAACGGGTAAGTAACTATGATGAGATGACATCTGCTTTGGAGCGCCTAGATCGCTTTGATCTGGGGCGGACTCCGCATTTTGAACCGAACCGCGGCCCTGCGATCCCGTCTTATGTCGCGGCCCCGCAATCGGGTGTTTTATATATGCCGTTGCGGTCTGGTCCGGACCAAGCTGTGCGGAAATGGTTGGCTGATCTGGATCATGCGCAGCCCGAGGCGCTGATCAGAAAGTTTACGCAAAAGTCGCTGCGGATGTGGCAGGAGGCCCAAGAAACACACCGGAGCTTTGCCGTCTTGCGGCATCCGCTTGCGCGTGCACATGCCGCGTTTTGTGACCGGATTTTGCTTGATGGTCCGCAGTGCCTGCCGGAAATTCGTGCAAACCTGATACGGGTGCATAAGGTTAAGCTACCTCAGGCTGCACCAGACCTTGCTGACACGGGCAACTATACGGACGCGGATCACCGGCATGCCTTTGAGGGCTTTGTGAATTTCCTCAAGACAAATCTCGCCGGACAAACCAGCATTCGCGTCGATACGTCATGGGCCAGCCAACTGACGCTATTGCAGGGCATGGCGCAATTCGCGTTGCCCGATCATATTCTGCGCGAGGAAAAACTGGCAGAAGGCCTCGGCTTTATTGCGCGGCAGGTCGGTTTGGTGCGATCGCCGATACTGGCGGATACGGCGCATCAGTGGGAAGGGCGCCTTGCCGCTATCTATGATCCCTCGCTCGAAGCCGCAGCACGCGAAGCCTATGCGCGCGATTACGCTGCTTTTGGATTTGGAAACTGGCGCTAGGCTGCCTGCGTAGATTCGACAGCAGTTAGGATTGTATGCAGCGTATTTGGGTCTTGATTGGCGCGCAGTTTGCCGCAGATCGCCGTATTACGCAGTGTGCGTGACACCAATGCCAGTGCTTTGAGGTGTTCAACACCTGCATCCTCGGGGGCGATCAATGCGAAAACAAGATCCACAGGCTGGCGGTCAACGGCATCAAAATCCAACGGCTTTTCAAGGCGCAGGAATAGGCCAAAAATATCTTTGGCCTCGGTCATGCGCGCATGAGGCAGTGCAATACCTTGGCCCACACCTGTTGGGCCAAGGTTTTCGCGTTCCATCAATGCTTCGATGATGCTGGACGCGCTGATCCCATAGTTGGCCTCGGCAAGTTCGCCCAGATCATGGAAGAGACGCTTCTTGCTGGTGCAAGACGAAATAGACTTTACAGCGTTCGCTTGCAGAATATCGCCAAGTTGCATTGATTGCGTCTCTCAATTGATATTTCGGACTAACCCGAATTGCGTGGGTCGATCCATCCGATGTTTCCGTCGTCCCGCCGGTAAACGACGTTGACCCCGTTATGTTTTTCGTTCCGGAAAACCAACACCGGAGCACTGGCAATCTCCATCTGCATGACCGCCTCGCCAACAGACAGTGACGGAATTTTCGTCTCCATCTCGGCAACGATCATCGCATTAAACGAATCTTGCGCATCCTCGTCAGACTCTTCTCTTGATTCGAGGATATATGATCCGGCGTCCGAAAGTTCAACTGGCTGTGATCGTTCCTTGTGGTGATCCTTCAGGCGGCGCTTATAGCGGCGCAGCTGTTTGTCCATTTTCTCGGCACTTGCATCGAAAGCGGCGTAAATCTCGTTCGCTTTGCCCGTTGCCTGAGCGGTGAGACCAGTTGAAAGATGCACGACGGATTCACAGACATATTCGTGGCCTGATTTTGAAAACACGACATAAGCCTCAGTCGGGCGTCCCGCATACTTGCTCAGAATTTCCCCCAACTCGGTCTGCACATGAGTTTGTAAGGCTGCACCAATGTCGATTTGTTTTCCGCTGATTTGGTAACGCATCGTATCTCCTTTATTGGATCATAACAGAACAAGGATCTTCACCAATACATCGGCAAAGCAAAGCAAAGTTATATGATTGGATCACGATAACACCCCGTTATTGTTAACCTTATCCGCATTGATCGGCGGTGGGCCGGCAAGCAAGCGGGGAAAGAAAACGGGTTTGTCATCCTCTGTATTTGGCGATGAATCGAGGTCAGTTGTCAATGATGCAAAGATTAACGGCGCAAAAGAATCAGTTTACGCGGAAGTTGTTCCCCAGATAGACGCGGCGGACGTTTTCATCTTTGATTACCTCTTGGGTTGTGCCGCTCATCAGGACTTTGCCATCGTGCAAGATATAGGCGCGGTCAACGATCTGAAGCGTTTCCTGCACGTTGTGGTCTGTGATCAACACACCGATACCGCGGTTCTTCAGGTCCGCCACCAAATGCCGGATTTCGGCCACTGCAATCGGGTCAACGCCAGCAAAAGGTTCGTCCAGCAGGACGTATTTGGGCCCGGCGGCAAGGCAGCGCGCGATCTCGACCCGCCGGCGTTCGCCACCCGAAAGGGCCATCGCCGAGGCGCGGCGCAGGTGTTCGATCGAGAATTCGGACAAAAGCTCTTCCAGCCGCTCTCTACGCCGATGTTTGTCGGGGACCGCGATTTCAAGGATCGACATGATGTTATCCTCGACGGACATGCCCCGAAAGATTGACATCTCCTGCGGTAGATACCCGATCCCAAGCTGTGCGCGACGATACATTGGCAGGGTTGTCACATCGCGGCCATCAATGATCACGCGGCCGCCTTCGGGGGTGATAAGCCCGGCAATGGAATAAAAGCAGGTCGTTTTTCCCGAACCATTCGGCCCAAGTAACGCCACCACTTCACCCCGCCCGAGATCAATGCTGACATCGCGGATCACTGGCCGCTTGCGATAGCTTTTGCGCAAATTGACGATGTGCAGCCCAACGTCACCGTCCTTGATGCTGAGTTGCGGCGCATCAGGCATCAGTTACCACCTTGTTGCAGAACGGTGCGCACGCGTCCTTCCATTGTGGCGGTGCCATCTGTCACGTTGATTGTCATCTGACCAGCCGAAATCGCGCTGGACCCCTGCGTTAGTAATACATTCCCTGTCATCACCAAAAGGCCACTGGCGATATCATAATCGGCCTGCTGCGCTTCTGCGGCCTCATCTGCGGTGACAAAAGTCACACCTTCGGATGCAAGCAGACGCGCGATTTCTGACGTATCCGCACCATAGACCACCTCGACGCGGCCCGCTGTCAGGCGCAGATCGCCCTGAATAATCATCACGTTTCCGGCAAAAACGGCGGTGCCGCTGGCCTGATCAATCGAAAGACTATCCGCCGTCACTTCGACAGCCGCGCTTGTGTCAACCTCCATGCCGCCCAGATTGATGTTGGTCTGGGCATAGGCCGTCAAGGGCAACGTGAGTGAAAGAACTGCGCAAAATGCGATCTTTTTCAGCATAGATGCAGTGTCCTTCATCACGGTGTTTGCGGTCTATATAACAGGCGGACACCGTCAGTGAACAGTATCTCCTGCGCTTTGCCGTCCATTGCCGACTGAAATGTGAACTTTCCGGCGGTCAGTTCACCAAATGGCGCGCGGATTTCCAAAAGGCCGTTCGATGTAATCCGCCCCGTTGCAAGCTCGGCGATCAATCCGTTGGTTTCCATTTGATACCCGTCCGACGTGATCAGCCGGGCAAGGCCAAGAAAACGTGCGATCTGGCCGCGTCCATCAACCTCGCCTTCGGTTGCCGTCACCTCAACGCTGCTGCCATCGGCATTGTCCATGCGAAGACGCATATCACTGATGCTCATCGTGTCGGGGCGGTCTGTGTCAGGTCGCGCTGTTGCCGCGGATACGACGATCACGGCACCATCGTCAGTCACACCGGAAAACTCTGGTGCCGAGACGCGCTGTTCGCGAGCAATCGCCTCGACGTTTGCGACGGTAATGTTGTCCTGATCTGGTGTTGCGCGCGCAAAAAGGAACAATGTCGATAGCAGCGCCAAAGCCCCCAGCGGGAGGATGATCTTGGCCCATCCTACAAGCTGGGAATAGAGATGTTCGGACGGGCCCAAGGCTAGACAATCCCGGCGCGCAGGCAGTCGTGAATATGCAGGAACCCTGACACTTGGCCGTCACCGTTGGGATCAACCGCGAAAAGACAGGTAATCTTCTTTGCGTTCATCATGGCCACAGCCTCTTCTGCCAGTGCGGCGGGTGCGACTGTTGCAGGGTGCGCGGTCATGACTTCACCCGCGGTATGATCCAGCAAACCCGCCATATGGCGCCGCAGGTCCCCGTCTGTGACGATCCCGATCAGGCGCTTGTCAGGATCCACAACACCAACAACGCCGAACCCTTTTTGGCTGATCTCCAAAAGCGCCTCGCTCATCGGGGTTTCCGCCGCAACCAGAGGGACAGTGCTATCAACATGCATCAGGTCCGAGACCTTCGACAATTGTGCGCCCAGTTTGCCACCGGGGTGGAATTCACGGAAGTTTTCCGGCGTGAAATCGCGGTGCTCCATCAACGCGACAGCAAGGGCATCGCCCAGCGCAAGCGTCATGGTGGTTGATGTTGTGGGCACGACACCGGTACCGCAAGCCTCTTTCAGGGCGGGCAAGACGATGGCGACATCGGCGCGCTGCAAGAGCGTGCTTTCCGGCCTGCTGGCGACACCGATCATCGGGATGCCGAAGCGCCGCGTATAGGCGACAAGATCGGCAAGTTCGGGTGTTTCGCCTGAATTGGACAGCACCAGCACAACATCACCGCGCGTCATCATGCCCAGATCACCGTGGCTTGCCTCGGCAGGGTGCACGAAATGTGCGGGCGTGCCGGTGCTGGCGAATGTTGCAGCGATCTTGCGGGCGATATGCCCTGATTTTCCCATGCCAGAGACGATGACCCGCCCCTTGGCATCCAACAAAAGCGCAACCGCCTGTCCGAAACTATCGCTCAACCCGTCTGACAGAATGGTCAGCGCGTCGGCCTCTTGCGTGATCACGCGCCGCGCTGTGGCCAGAAATTTCTGATGATCCGCCATCAGTGCGAAAAGATGTCAAGTTCGGGCCAACCCGCAAGATCAAGTTTGGCACGTGTTGGCAGAAAGTCGAAACAGGCCTGCGCGATTTCGGTGCGCCCTTCGCGGGCCAGCAAGATATCGAATTTTTCCTTCAGCTGGTGAAGGTAAAGGACATCAGAGGCTGCGTAATCAAGTTGCGCGTCCGTCAAAACCGGTGCGCCCCAATCGCTTTGCTGTTGGTGCTTTGAAATGTCGACGCCAACCATATCCTGCAACAAAACCTTAAGCCCGTGGCGGTCTGTATAGGTGCGCACCAGTTTTGAGGCGATTTTGGTGCAATAGACGGGGGCCGCTACAGCGCCAAAGGCATTCAAAAGGGCGGCGATGTCAAAACGGCCAAAGTGGAAAAGCTTGAGCACATCGGGGTTTTCCAGCATCGCACAGAGATTTGGCGCTGCGGTCTGGCCAGGGGTGACCTGAACAAGATGGCAGTCCCCGTCGCCGCCGGACATCTGGATCAGGCAAAGCCGGTCACGATGTGGGTTCAACCCCATGGTTTCGCAGTCAATTGCGACAATCGGGCCCAGATCAAGCCCGTTCGGCAGATCATTCTTGTAAAGGTGGTTGGCCATGTATTGCCCTTTTCTGGTCAGCCTGTTGAGGGTCAAATACGGATTGTGCGGCTATTCCTCAAGGGCTTCATGCGATCTGCGCGATTTCCGGCCCTGCTTTCAGCGTGCTTTTGGCATTGGCAATAAGCCAAGTTGTGAACTCGTCGGCCGGCATCGGCCGGCCAAAGCCATAGCCTTGTCCAACATTGCACCCGCGCTCGCTTAGATGGAGCGCCTGGGCGTTTTCCTCAACACCTTCGGCAATGACTTGCAGCCCAAGCTCGGCGGCAAGTGCAAGGATTGCGCGCACGACACTGTCCGCTGCCTGATCAGGAAGGGAAGCGATCAGCGACCGGTCAAGCTTGATCCCCGCCAATGGCAGCTGTGTCAGCTTTGAAAGCGATGCATAGCCGGTTCCGAAATCATCGAGTTCAAGTGCAATTCCGCATTCTGCAAGGCTGTCGATATTGATCGATGCAAGATCATCCTTGCCATTGATAAACGTCGTTTCAAGGACCTCAACGGTCACTTGATCCGCCTCAAGGCCGGAAAGCCGGAGCATGCGCAAAAACCGCTCGATCAGATAGGGATCAGCAATGGTGTCCGGTGCGGCGTTCAATGAGATAACGGGCCGCCAAACATCGGCATCTTGCCAACCGCGCGCCAGATGCATGGCTGATTTCCAGACAGCGAAGTCCAGATCAATCATCAGGCCGGCACGCTCTGCGGCAGGCAGGAACATGTCGGGGGTGAGCAAGCCGCGGGTGGGATGCCGCCAGCGCACCAAAACCTCGGCACCATGCAGCCGCCCGTCTGCAAGGCGCACTTGTGGTTGAAACCACGGTTCGATTTCGCCGTTCCGGATCGCATCTGTCAGGTCGAGTTGTAGTTGCTGCATAGAACCAAGATCATCCCGCAGATGCTGGTTAAAGGCCTGCGCTTTTTTGCCGCCCGTATTTTTGGCGAACTGTAGTGCGATCTCTGCATCTGCCAGCAAATCATGTGTTTGGCGGATACTGTCGCCAATTGCGAGGTATCCAATGCTGGCATTTATCGGGATGCGCCGCCCTGATATCTCGAAGGGTTCATTGAGTGATGCGAAGATCCGTTTGATGAGGTATTCGCTTGCCTCGTTGGAGATGAGAACAAATTCATCTCCTCCGACATGTGCAACCAGATGCTCAAAATCGACACAGCTTTTTAAAGCATTGCTTACAGCGATCAAAAGCGCGTCTCCATAGTCGTGGCCGATCGTGTCGTTGATCGACTTAAAACCGTCAAGACCGACAAGGAGCAGGCTCCAGTCATCCGTGCGTTTATCAGCCTTGATATGGTCAAGATATTCGATCAGGGACCTGCGGTTCGGCAAACCGGTCAACGGGTCATGCCGAACCATATGCTCAAGCTGCGCATTCATGCTCTTTAACTTATCTTGGGATCTGCGCAGGTCGTTGGTGGTCTTGCGCATAGACTGCATGCTTGACACCACGGATATCTGCGCAGGTCGAAAGATGAACAACGCTTCGGCTAGCAAGACAAGACCGGACGCCAGAAGCATGGCTTTTTGTTGGGTCTGGAAGCGGGTTGCCTCGGCCTTGAATCTTGCGCTGATGATGTTTGCCACTTCAAGCAGATCGTCGTGCAGGCTGCTTTGCTGGTAGACATATTTGAGACGTAGGTTCAGGCCGAAACGCTGGTCAGGTGGCGCTGTCGCGAATTGTTTGGCGACAGACAGGAATGTTGTCGTTTTCTGATTCAGAGGCCGGGTTGCGTCGACAAGGTTGTCGTCAAAAAGATGCCAGCTGGGTTGTGATGCCAGCAAGTCAGCATAGAGGGTTTCAAAATTGAGCACGGCATTATCGAATTCGGCAAGATCCGCAGCATTGGCGCCGACCAATCCATCGGAAATCGTGATGATGTCTTGGGCGGCCAGAACTTGTTCGTTGCTGCGTTTGATTGCTTGCGCCGCCAACAGGCCCCGGTCAACCATGGTGCGGTTCTGTACATAGCTGATGATGATAAGACACAGGACAATCATGAGTGCAAAGCAGTAGTGCGCCCATAGCCTCTCGGGCTTGCGTAATAAGAAGGGCCGCCTGACTACCTCAAGCGGTTTGGATTTCCAGCGCATTTTTCATCCCTGCAGCGTTGTCTGCCGAGTATGCGCCGAGAGTCATTAATCAAGCGTTGCGCTTTTGAATCAAACTAGAGAGCGGCCGCCAGCTTGTGATAGTGCGCGGTATAATCGTCGCGCACAGCTACAGGTGGGCGCAACCTGATCTGGAGGCTTCCTGCCAGTTCAGGATCCTGTTTTCCGAAGTACTTATCGGCCTCTGCCTGTGTGAATCCGGCGATCTGGATCGCCTCGAGCCAAGCAGAGAGCTTATCGGCTTTCTTGATCTGCTTTTTGACTGCGACAGGTATTTGTGCGGGCAGTCCGAACCGCAGATGGATCGCAGCAGTCAAACGGTCATCCAAAAGCCCGTAGTCCGGACCGACAGCCGCCTTGACCGGGCTGATCATGTCGCCGATGACGTATTCGGGCGCATCATGCAGAAGAGCCGCCAGCTGCCACTTGACCGGCGCTTTGGGTTGCTGGCGTGTGAAAATTTCAGTGACCAAGAGCGAATGTTCGGCCACTGAATAGGCAAAGTCACCTTTTGTCTGCCCATTCCAGCGCGCCACAAAGGCAAGACCATGGGCGATATCCTCAATCTCGATATCGACAGGTGTCGGATCCAGAAGATCGAGCCTGCGTCCGGATAACATACGCTGCCATGCGCGGGGTTGGGCTTTGGGCATAGTGGCTCCTTGGTTCAGCAACTTCTGACATACTGGGGTGTCTGCAAATCGTAAACCATGGTGTGGGTTGCATCACCCGTCTTGGCATGAACTCTCCTGCCTTTAAGAGTTCGTAAGTGATTGTCACTTAGGCGCGACACTGCTGCCATTGTCGCAGGGGGAAACGCCTGCTATCAGCGCTTCAAATTGATTAACGCCCGCCGAGGAGGCAGTAATGAAAGACTATATCGTCAAGGACATCGCCCTTGCAGAATTTGGCCGCAAAGAGCTTGATATCGCGGAAACGGAAATGCCGGGTCTGATGGCGCTGCGTGAAGAGTATGGCGACAAGAAACCGCTCGCAGGCGCGCGCATTGTCGGCTCCTTGCACATGACAATCCAGACTGCCGTTCTGATCGAAACGCTG
This sequence comes from Yoonia sp., assembly GCF_036007805.1. Classification (GTDB taxonomy): domain Bacteria; phylum Pseudomonadota; class Alphaproteobacteria; order Rhodobacterales; family Rhodobacteraceae; genus Yoonia. The sequence goes on along the minus strand of NZ_DASYOK010000260.1, from coordinate 9,201 downwards.
GTTGAGCTGGGTGCCGACGTGCGCTGGGCATCTTGCAACATCTTCTCGACCCAGGATCACGCTGCCGCAGCCATTGCGGCGGGCGGCACGCCGGTTTTCGCGATCAAAGGGCAGTCGCTGGAAGAGCATTGGGACTATCTGGATAAGTCTTTCATGTTCCCAGAAGGCGCAAACATGATCCTTGATGATGGCGGTGATGCCACGCTTTACGTTCTGCTGGGCGCACGTGCCGAAGCGGGCGAAGAGATCATCCCTGTCCCCCAGTCCGAAGAAGAAGCGGTCATCAAGGCGCAGATCGCCAAACGTATGGCGGCCAGCCCCGGCTGGTTCACCAAAACGCGCGACGCAATCAAGGGCGTGTCCGAGGAAACGACAACCGGTGTTCACCGCCTCTATGATCTGCACAAGAACGGCCAGTTGCCTTTTCCAGCGATCAACGTGAACGACAGCGTCACCAAGTCCAAGTTCGACAACAAATATGGCTGCAAGGAATCGCTGGTTGACGGCATCCGCCGCGCCACTGACACGATGATGGCAGGCAAGGTTGCTGTTGTCTGCGGTTACGGCGATGTGGGCAAAGGCTCGGCCGCGTCACTTGCCGGTGCCGGTGCCCGCGTGAAAGTGACCGAGGTTGATCCGATCTGCGCATTGCAAGCCGCGATGGACGGGTTCGAAGTTGTTCTGTTGGAGGACGTGCTGGATAGCGCCGACATCTTCATCACCACAACCGGCAACAAGGACGTTATCCGCATCGAGCATATGCGCGAGATGAAGGATATGGCGATCGTCGGCAACATCGGCCACTTCGATAACGAAATTCAGGTCGCGGCGCTCAAGAACCACAAGTGGACCAACATCAAAGAACAGGTCGACATGATCGAGATGCCGTCCGGCAACCGTCTGATCCTGCTCTCCGAGGGCCGTTTGCTGAATCTTGGCAACGCGACTGGCCACCCGTCTTTCGTGATGTCTGCCTCCTTCACCAACCAGGTGCTAGCGCAGATGGAACTATGGAACAACGGCGATGCTTACGAAGTTGGCGTGCATATCCTTCCCAAGCGTCTTGATGAAAAGGTCGCACGTCTGCACCTTGCCCGGATCGGTGTGAAACTGACCGAGTTGAAGAAAGATCAGGCGGATTACATCGGCGTCACCGTCGAAGGCCCGTTCAAGCCTGAACACTACCGGTACTAACCCTTTATGCGGCATGCCAAACGTCAGCAGATGGCGCAGCAGGCCGCGCAAAGGCAGGTCAAAAAGAAACAACGCAGTTGGGCCCTGATAAGCGGTCTTGCTGCGTTTTTCTTTGCGGGGGTGCTGGCCTACGGCGGGTATCAGGTGCTGGTCCATCCCGACACACCCTTGCCGCGTGAGTGGAACCCAACGGTGCCGTTGCGCGTCAGCGATCCGGTGACGCCGCTCACGGCATGGAAACTGGATCGTGCAGCAGCGGATCAGGCGCAATGCCTTGCGACACTGGACGGTTTCGCAAGCTTGCAACCGCTTGATCCGTTAGAGGAAAGTGACCAGTGTTTTATCCGCGACCGCGTTGATCTGCGGGGCGTGGGCGATGCGCGGGTGTTCCCGATTGAAACGCGTTGCGCGATCGCCCTGCGACTGGCGATGTGGGAAACGCATAGTGTACAGCCCGCCGCAGCAGAGTTTCTGCAGACATCTGTCACAGCCATTGACCACATTGGCAGCTACAATTGTCGCACAATCCGATCTGGCGGTGGCCCCTCCCCGCGGATGAGCACACATGCGACCGCGGATGCGATTGATATTGCGGGGTTTCAGCTGGCCGATGGCGGGCAGGTCAGGCTCTTGGCAGACTGGGAACCACCCGGTCGCAAGGGTGACTTTCTGCGTGCTGTGCGGGATGGCGCGTGCGATTGGTTCAGCCTGACACTTTCACCTGACTACAACCGCCTCCATGCGGATCACTTTCATCTGCAATCGCGCGGATGGGGCCTCTGCCGTTAACAAAATTGGCGCGAGGTGCCCCTCGCGCCGGTCTTGGGAATGTAAGGAGAGGCGGGGTTAGAAGCTGAAGCCGACGCGCAGACGCAGTGTGGTCACATCCACCTCAAGGTCGTCATCTTCAAAGTTGTGGAACAGCAGTTCGCTACCGATCAACAGATTTTCGGACAGCTTCATGTCATAACCTGCACCGACAAGAACGCCGCGACCGTCATTGACCTCATTTGATGTTGCGCCAACGGCACCGACCACACCGTAGGCGAGACCGTTGCCAATGGGCGCACCGACGCGCGCCTTCAGACGTGCTGTGCTCTCAACCTTTACTGCGCCATCTGCGATTTCGTAATCTGTGCCATCCAGATCAAATTCACCACCATAGACGATATTGCCCATTTGATAGTTATAACCTGCGAAGAAACCAACGGATGAACCATCGCCTTCGAGTTCGACATCAGCGGCTTTCACTGTTGCTTCAATGTCGGCACCACCGAAGGTGAGACCGCCATAAGCGCCGGTCCAATCCTGGGCTTGTGCCATAGCCGGTGCCAATGCGACGGCAGTGACGATAAGAATCTTGTTTACTGACATAGTTGCGTCCTTGTTTTGTTTGGGTTCCAAAGTTTTGGTGCAACAGTCACGTAAAGATCCGGGATCAAGTTTCAGAGCTCACACCGCTGTGATCACGCGTGATCAGGCGGTCAAACAGCGATACAGTGGTAAAACCCCGCCGACCGCAGGCTTTTTTCTTTACCAAAGCGACGCAGACCCGTTAACTTATGCCCACGGCGGCAGACTTGACCGTTTTTTAGAAACAAAAGACAACACCGGGGACATTCTCATGGGTAAAAGAGACGATTTGATTGCGAAGTATGCGGATGATTTGAAAAACAAATGTGGCATGTCGCCAGACATGGACCTTCTGACAAAGGTGACCATCGGCTGCGGCCCCGCAATCTACAATGCTGACGCCTCGACTGTTGCTGGTAGCCAGCCTGCCGAACTCGAAACCGTCAAGAACAACTTCCTTGTGAAGAAACTTGGCCTGAAAGACAGCCCCGAGCTTGATGCGGCGATCGCCTCTGTCCTCGAGACCTATGGCAAGTCCGAGCGCAACAAATACCGTGCCGTTGTCTATTACATGCTGACCAAACACTTCGGCAAAGAAGCCGTCTACGGTTAAAGAACACAGTTTTTCGACACTGAACGCCTGCCGATTCGGCGGGCGTTCTGCGGTCGGCTGTCGCATATCAGGCTGATTTGAAACGTTTTTGAAGCGCTAACTTGTTGCGTGGCCCTGTGATTAAACGCTAACACCAGTTGTAGGCCAGAACGGTCGAACCGGAATCAGTTGCGTGTGGTGGATGTGGAGCACGCGGGGTGAAAGAGGGTTCGGCAGCTGTCGGACCCTCTTTCTATAACTTCCTTAAGCCTTTGTTTCACCCAAAGCACAGATGATTTGCCATTCATCTTCGCTCACAGGTTGGACCGACAGGCGCGAGTTATTAACGAGCACCATGTCTTTCAGGCGCGGGTCCGCCTTGATCGTCTCAAGCGTGACGGGCTTGGAGAAGGGGCGCAGGGCTTTCACGTCAACGCAGTCCCAACGTGGGTCATCCGTGGTCGTATCCGGATGCGCCTCTGCACAAACTTCGACAATCCCCACAATCTCGAGCCCTGTGCGCGAGTGGTAAAAGAACCCTTTCTCGCCCAGTTTCATCGCGCGCATGTTGTTGCGCGCCTGATAATTGCGCACACCGTCCCATTGTTCGCCAGTATCGCCTTTGGCCACCTGCGCATCCCAGCCCCAGACATCGGGTTCGGACTTGAAGAGCCAATATGCCATCAGCCGATCACCTTTTTCCACGCGCGCAATGTGACCGCCTCAAACAACCCTGCCTTGGCGTAGGGATCATTGTCGGCCCAGGCCTGCGCCGCCGCCAGATCTTCAACATCCAGCACGATGAGCGAACCGCACATCTGCCCGTCCTTATCCAGAACAGGACCGGCCATTTCGACAACGCCGGTTTCGGCGATATAGGCCAAATGGGCCTCGCGATTATCCATGCGGGTTTGCAGAGCACCGGGTTTGTCTTTTGTCATCAGGGCAAAGCGCATTTATTCTTCCTTTAATGGGCGTGAGAGAAGTGTATTGAGCGCGGTCGCGACGTCTGTTTTGCCTTCGGTCAGGTCAGCCACGACAGCGCAGATAGGCATATCAATTCCAAGCTCTTGTGCCAATTGCCGCACCGCGCGGGCAGTGGCGACGCCTTCGACCGTTGTGGTCAGGTCAAAATCAGCACCGGACCCGAGCGCCAGCCCATAGCGGTAGTTGCGCGATTGCTCCGAGGTGCAGGTCAGCACCAGATCACCGAAGCCGGATAGCCCCGCCAGCGTGTCTGGCTGCGCGCCCAAAGCCAGCGCAAGACGCTGCATTTCGGGGAAACCGCGGGTGATGAGCGCCGCGCGTGCGCTTTCGCCCAGTTTCGCGCCGATCGCCACGCCCGAGGCAATCGCCATGACGTTCTTCAAGGCACCGCCCAATTCCGCACCAATAGTGTCTGTTGTGCGGTAAAGGCGGATACTTGTGGTCGAGAGGGCTGTCTGTAGCATGGCCCCCAATGCGTCATCGGCACAGGCCAAAGTCAGCGCTGTGGGCAGGCCGCGCGCGATATCGGCGGCAAAACTGGGACCGGTCAACATGGCCGCATTTGCAGCCGGTACCAGATCGCGGATCGTGCTGGCGGGGCCGGTCATGCGTTGCAGGTCGATGCCCTTGCAACAGGCGACAAGGGTCTTGCCCCTGAGTGCCTCAACATTGGCTGTCAGAAAAGCGGGCAACGTTTGTGCGGGGATGGCAATGAGGATCGTGTCGCAGGCAAAAAGCGGCTCTAACGCTGCTGAAAAGGTCATATTTTGGGGGAGAGTGACACCGGGTAGCTTCGGGTTCTCGCGTGTTTCCTGCATCTGCGTCACGCGCTGCGCGTCACGTGCCCAAAGATGAATTGTGTTTCCATCCAAGGCCAATGCGACGCCCAAGGCGGTCCCGAACGCACCACCGCCTGCAATCCCGATTTTCATGCCTTTGCCCCCTTCTTGCCCGAGCCCAGCATCGGTGCCGCACGTTTATCCAACGGCCAACGGGGCCTTGCCGAAAGCGTCAGGTCATCTTGTTCGCCGGCCTGCATACGTTCCAGCCCCGCATAGGCGATCATTGCCGCGTTATCGGTGCACAGACGGAGTGGTGGTGCGACAAAATCAGTCTCTAACTCTGCGCAAAGCGCCATCAAACCCTCTCGCACAGCAGTGTTTGCTGCCACACCGCCGGCAATCGCAAAAGCCGGTTTTCCAGGGTTCAGCGCCAGATAGGCGTCAAGCGCGCGACGGGACTTTTCAATCAGCACATCAGTGATTGCCGCCTGAAAGCTCGCGCTCAGATCGGCCTGATCCTGCGTGGCAAGCCCGCCTTTTTCCGCAACAACACTGTCGCGGGCGCGCAAGATCGCGGTTTTCAGGCCAGAGAACGACATATCGCACCCCGGCTGGTTCAGCAGCGGGCGCGGCAGCGGAAAGCGCCGCGCATCACCGGTCTTTGCGGCCTTCTCTACCGATGGCCCACCGGGTTGCGGCAATCCCAGCAGCCGCGCCGTCTTGTCAAAAGCTTCGCCGGGGGCGTCGTCAATGGTGCCACCGATCCGTTGAAAGCTGTCGTGGCCCGCGACGATCAGGAACTGGCAGTGCCCGCCCGAGACAAGCAACATCAGATAAGGATAGGTCAGCTGATCTGTCAGGCGCGGGGTCAGGGCGTGACCTGCCAGATGGTTCACGCCAATCAAAGGCAAACCTGTCGCGGCGGACAATCCCTTGGCGCACATCACACCGGAAAGCACCCCGCCAATCAGGCCGGGACCGGCAGTGACGGCAATGGCGTCGAGGTCGGCGAATGTGACACCCGCCTCTGCCAGAGCTTCTTCAATACAGTGATCCAGCTTTTCCGCATGTGCCCTTGCGGCAATTTCCGGCACCACGCCGCCGAATTCCGCATGCAGCGCCGTTTGCCCATAAACGACCGAGGCCAGCACATCGCAATCCCGCACGACCGCCGCCGCCGTATCATCGCAGCTGCTTTCAATGCCTAGGATCGTCAAAGAGCGTGTCATAGCGCTTCCGGTTGCGTGTTGCTCTGTCGCAGGTAACACTGCCGGAACGTGCAAACAATGGTGCAGCATGACCGCAACAATGATCCTGACCCGCCCAAAGGCGCAAAGCGACAGTTTTGCAGCCGAGATTGCTGCGCGCTGGTCGGGCCCGCTGGAGGTGGTGATATCACCCTTGATGCGGATCGTCCCGCTGACCCCACGGATTGATTCCGTTGACGTGGTGATCTTCACTTCGGCCCATGGGGTTGAAGCTGCCCAACGGCTGAATATTCCAAAGGGAATCCCTGCGTGGTGCGTTGGTGAAAAGACCGGTACCTTGGCACAGGAGGCCGGTTTTGTGCCACATATCGGGCCGGGTGATGCGGATGGGTTGATTGCTGGCATCATTGCGGCACGGCCACAAGGCTGCCTTGTGCATCTGCGTGGCAAACATACGCGGGGGGCGGTCAAGGATCGGTTGCGCGCGGCAGGGTTGGATTGCGCGGATGTCATTGCCTACGATCAGCAACCCCAGATGCTGAATAATGATGCAAAACGCGCCCTTGATGCGCAGGAACCGGTCATCTTCCCCCTGTTTTCCCCGCGCACAGCCACCATATTGCGCAAGCAGGGGCCTTTTTATGCGCCTGTGCATGTGATTGCGCTAAGTCAAGCCGTGGCCGAGGCTTTCGGTTACGGATCAACGCGGCAGATAACGGTGGCAAAGCACCCCGATATGCCCGCGATGCTGGATGCAACGCTGGATGCGCTGCATGCGCACTCTGGTCACAGGGCGTAGGCAGGCGCTTTGCTTGAGGGTCCTGCGGATGCAAGATAGTCTAAACCTGATCTGTCTATATGGCGGGTAAGGCTCTGAAGGGGTGAAAACGTGGCAAAACAGCCAGCTAAGGGTCGAAAGACACCAGCAGAACCAAAGAATGCAGCAACTTCCGGCGAGGGAGCGACCGAATCGGCTGCGGCCGTTCAGCCGATGGTTGATGCGATTCCGCCCGAGGTGCATGCCAAAGCCGCGCCATCTGTGCCTGCTGTTAAGTCTTCTGAAACTGCAAAAGCGGCACAAACGCGCGAAGACCCCAAGCCTGCGGAAAAACCAAACGTGCCAGAAACGTCAAAAACTGCCGCGCCCGCGCAACCGAAATCACAAGGCGGTAGATTTTTCCCGCTTGCGCTGGGCGGGCTTCTTGCCGGTGTGATCGGGTTTGCCGTTGCATCGCTCACAACACCTGCCGCTGACACCACCCTTGTCGACCAGATCAGTGCGCAAGCGACACAGATCAGCCTGCTTGAACAGCGTATCGAAGCCACTCCTCAGGTAGATTTAAGCGGGATAGAGACCGCGCAAGCGGATATGGCGGCACAGTTGTCCGATATGCAGGCGCGCGTTGATGAGCTCGCGGCGCGCCCTGCCACGACCGTGATTTCCGAAGCCACTGGCGAAGGCGTTTCAGCCGAGTTGGACGCGCTGCGTGCGCAGATCGCCGAAATGACCAATGCCGCGCAAACCGAGTTGGAAGAGGCGCGCGCGGCAGCAGCCTCGATTGAGGAAAACGCCGCTGCTGCTGCGCGCAACGCCGCCGCACGTGCTGCTTTGTCGCGCGTCCAGACCGCACTTGAAAGTGGCGCGCCCATTGGTGCCGCCCTTGGCGATCTTGAGGCGGCGACCACGCAGAGCGCGCCTGCAGAATTGCTTGCGGTTCAGGACGGTGTGCCCACCCTTGCCAGCCTGCAAGACCAGTTCCCCGACGTTGCCCGCGCCGCATTGGCAACGGCCCGTTCGGAAGGTGTCTCGGGCGAGGAAGCAACAGGCTTTGGCGCGTTCCTGCGGAACCAGTTGGACGTGCGCTCGACCACGCCGCGCGAAGGCAGCAGTGCCGACGCGATCCTGTCCCGTGCCGAAGCTGCTGTGCGGTCTGGCCGCCTGTCGGATGCTTTGGCCGAGATCAGCGCCCTGCCCGAAGTTGCACGTGCTGAAATGTCCGACTGGCTGGCGCAGGCCGAGCAACGTGCCGATGCGATTGCCGCAGTCGATATTCTTTCCACATCCCTTTCAGATAACTAAAGGCGAACCCTATGCTTTGGTCACTTACAAAAATTATAGCGTTTGTCCTCCTTGTCACAGCCCTGACCTACGGCGGCACGCAGTTGATGGAAGTGGACGGTGGCACCACAGTTGATGTCGCAGGTCAGGAGTTCACGCTCAGCCCGCTCGAGATGGTCTTTGCCCTTCTCGTACTGGTTGTTGCCGTGTGGCTGGGGTTGAAGCTGATGGCGCTGATGGTGGCCACCTTCAAGTTCCTCAATGGTGATGAGACCGCGATATCGCGTTACTTTGACCGTAACCGCGAGCGCAAGGGATATGAGGCATTGAGCGAAGGCATGATGGCGCTGGCCTCGGGCGAAGGACATCTGGCCATGACCAAGGCCGCGCGGGCGGATAAATACCTCAAGCAACCGCAGTTGACCAACCTTCTGACAGCACAGGCCGCTGAAATGACGGGTGACCGGAAGACCGCGGAAGAGACTTATAAGAAACTGCTCGCGGATGACAAAACCCGCTTTGTGGGTGTGCGTGGCATCATGAAACAAAAGCTGGCCGAGGGCGACACCGACACCGCGATGGCGCTTGCGCAAAAGGCTTTTGCGCTGAAACCCAAGCATGAAGAAACGCAGGATGTATTGCTGCGCCTGCAGGCCGAGAAATCGGATTGGGAAGGTGCGCGCAAAACGCTGGGTGCCAAGTTGAAATCCGGTAGCCTGCCCCGCGATGTGCACAAGCGCCGCGATGCGGTGCTGGCGCTATCACAGGCGCGTGACATTCTGGATGAAGGCAAAACCATTGAAGCCCGCGAAGCCGCGATCGAGGCAAACCGCCTTTCACCTGATCTGATTCCGGCGGCGATTATGGCGGCGCGCGGATATATCGGTGAAGGCAATGCGCGCTATGCGACACGGGTGTTGACCAAAGCATGGAACGCACAACCGCACCCGGATATCGCTGCCGCATTCGCAGAGATTGTTCCCGATGAGACACCTGACGCGCGGATCAAACGGTTCACCTCTTTGA
>NZ_DASYOK010000259.1:0-1680 GCF_036007805.1 Yoonia sp. | reverse complement strand
CCAGTCGCTCTGCAATCTCGCGCTCTGTAAGAGGCTCCGTCAGCACGTCAATTACCCGCTGTCGCGCCATCTGCTGCTGCATCGCGTTATTTATCGTGCGTCCGTCGATTCTCGTTGGCTTTGGCAGTTCCGGCGCGGGTTTGTTGCTCATCGCCTCGATCATTTTAACGGGCTGTGCGGGCGTAACGCGCGTTGCCTTCCTCGCCTCGATGGGGGCGTGCACCTGACGGCGCGCAATGGCGCGCATCTTTGCGTGGTCGGCGTCCGTCATCGCAAACAGATCATCGTGGATTGCGACGGAAGCGCCATTCGCTACGCTTGCTTGCATAATGCTCATGGTGATTTCTTCCCTACTTTGCTGGAGTTCTTGAATGTCTCGCGGTTGACTTTGTTGGCGTTGAAGGCGTCGGACAGAAAATGCGGGTCCATCCCGGCAAGGCTGCAAACGAAGCAAAAATCCTTTCCGCAATTTCTGATCCAAGCGGCGGCGATAGACTTTTCCCGAATGTCAGTGGCGTTGGCCGGTTCCGGATTGATCGCGTCAACAAAGGCTTTTTCTATCACCACCTGCCAAAGCTCCTGTTCGGGGCACATGCTCATGCCCCCAGCCTTTCGGTTGCGCGCCGGATGCCGTGCCCAACGGTCGTGTGATCGCGGCCGAGGGCGCGGCCAATCTCCGGCAGGCTGTATCGCCCTGTCGCGTAGGCGCGGCGCATGACCTCCTGCCGGGCCGATGAAACCCTGATCGTGCGGTCGGCGCTCATGATCGCCTCGGCGCTGATCCCGGTCTTTCTCGATACGGCGTCTGTGATGCTGGCAATGCTCCAGCCGTCAATCGGTCGGCCTGTAACCCATGCAATGAAGCGGGTGCGGCTCATTCCGGGCTGCCTCCGAAAGTCTTGGGGGTAAAGCCCGCACTTGCCAGCAACTCGGATGCGCGAGCCTTTTCTTGCGCTGTTGGGTTTGGCGGGCGATGGTACTCCGGTTCCGGCTTCGGAATGTGCTGAACCGCGCGCTTTCTTGCGGCCATGATGTGCGAGCGGATATGCCCCTCGTTCGGCATACGGTTCGGGTTTTCCAGAACGGCGGCGCGGCAAGCGGCGCGAACCTCGTCCAGCGGGAAGTCTTGCAGGGCGTCCATCCAATCGGTGATCATCCGGTCATGCGCAGGGCTGTTGCGGTCGCGGTCCCAGCCGAACCGGTCGAATTTCTTGGCGAGCACCTCAAGCTCAACTGCCACCATAGCCCGGTGTTGACCCAATGCCCGCAAGTCGAGCGATTTGCTCAAGGGCAGGATCAACCCGGTTCGAGCGTCCGTTGGCAGGTGGTGTGTTGCGGGCAGTGCGTTGGTCATTGATGCCTCCGTCGATTGGCGTGAGTGGGGTTTGAGCGCTGGCCTTGTCGGCGGCGAAGCGCTGCATGGCAGGGGTGAAATATTTGAAGCTGTTTGGCGGCCCGTCCCGCTTGTTCGCCGTGGTTTCAGCGATGACGGCTACCTGTTCGGACTCGGTGATCCCAAGGCTGGCCCACCTGCCAGCCTCAAGCATGTCAGCCTGCCCGCCAATGGATTTGCCGCTGGTCGAGACAATCGGCCTTGAAGGGTCAATCCCCATCGCCGCGATTAACTTCTCCCGGTGCGTCAGCGCGGCGTTCGCGCCCGCGCCTCCACCACCACCAATA
>NZ_DASYOK010000258.1:0-9039 GCF_036007805.1 Yoonia sp. | reverse complement strand
CGATATCCGACAAGGCACCGTTGCGGCCGATGCAGGTTTGCGCGGCGTTGCGTGCGGCACGTTCGGGATCGGCAAAGACGGGGCCGGTGAGCTCTGTCGGAAAGAACCCCGGGCCGATTGCATTGGCGGTGATCCCGTCCTTGGACCAGGCTTCGGCCATCGCGCGGGTCAACTGGCCAATGCCGGCTTTGGATGCGCCATAGGCAATCCCGCCCGGAAAGGCGCGCGTTGTCTGGAGAGAGGCGAAATTCACGATGCGGCCCCAACCCTTGGCCTTCATCGCGGGCGCAAAGGCTTGGCTGAGGAAAAACGGGGCGGCGAGGTTGAGGTTCATCGTCACGTCCCAGCCCGCGTGCGTCACATCATCTGCCGCCTCGCGGGTGTTGATGCCCGCCGCATGGACGACGATATCGGGTGCGCCAAAGGGTGCAGCGACCTTGGCCGCGATATCGGCAATCTGGTCGCGTTGGGACAAATCAGCCGCGACGACTGCCGCGTTTGCCCCTGTCTGGGATGCCCAGCCGTTCAGCGCATCCGCGCGGCGGGCCACGCCCACGACCCTTGCACCGGCCGCAGCCAGTGTAATCGCGGCGCGCTGGCCAAGACCCGCGCTTGCGCCGGTGACGCAGGCGACACGTCCGGTCAGGTCAAAGAGATCGCGCGGATCACTCATCTGGCGTCAGGTCAAAGTTTTCACCAGGAAAGTATTTGGCCAGACGCACGTCCGCTGCGCGGGCATGGCCTTCCATCCCCTCAAGGCGGGAAATCCGTGCCGTGGCTTCTGCGACGCGCTTGGACCCTTCGCGCGTGGCCTTCTGCCATGTCACGATCTTCATGTACTTATGCACCGACAGACCACCAGTATAGGACGCAGCGCCCGACGTTGGCAAAACGTGGTTCGTGCCAGAGGCTTTGTCGCCATAGGACACGGTGGTTTCTTCGCCGAGGAAGAGCGAGCCATAGCAGGAAAGACGATCCAGCCACCAATCCAGGTCTTCGGCCTGCACTGTCAGGTGCTCGGGCGCGTAATCGTCGGAACAGGCGGCCATCTCTTCGCGGTCCGCACAGAGGATCACTTCGGCATAGTCGCGCCAAGCGGCAGCAGCGTTCTCGCGGTTCACTTCCGGCAGATCAGCGATCAAATCAGGCACGCGGTTCATAACGTCTTCAGCCAAGGTGCGGTCATCGGTGACCAGCCAAACCGGTGAATTATAGCCGTGCTCGGCCTGGCTGACGAGATCCGTCGCGACGATATGCGGATCGGCGGTCTTGTCAGCGAGGATCAGGCTATCGGTCGGGCCTGCGATCATGTCGATGCCGACGCGGCCAAACAAGATACGCTTGGCTTCGGCCACAAACTGGTTGCCGGGGCCGACAAGGATGTTTGCTTTGGGCAGGCCAAAGAGGCCAAAGGTCATAGCGGCAACGCCCTGCACCCCGCCCATGGCCATGATCTTGTCGGCACCGCAAATGTGAGCCGCATAGATGATCGCAGGGGCCACACCCACGCCGGGGCGCGGGGGCGAGGCAACGGCGATATGGTTGCAACCGGCAACTTTGGCCGTTGTCACGGTCATGATCGCTGAGGCGATGTGGCTGTAGCGTCCGCCGGGCACATAGCAACCTGCCGCATCGACCGGGATTGCCTTTTGACCAGCGATCAGGCCCGGAACGATCTCGTATTCGATATTGCTGACGGTGGCTTTCTGCGCCTCGGCAAAGCGTTTGACGTTGTCATGGGCGAACTGGATATCTTCTTTCAGCTTCTCGGGCACCAGCGCTGTCGCTGCCGCGATCTCTTCTGCGGTGATCATGACGTTGCCGTCATATTTGTCGAATTTTGCCGCGTATTCCATCGCCTTGGCGTCGCCACCTGTCTCGATGTCGGACAAGATGCCCTGAACAATGTCGTGGACATCAGACGCGCCGGACTGCGCGGTCAGCGTCGCTTTCTTGAGATATTCGCGTGCCATGTTTCGTTACCTTATTTCATGCTGTCAGAAAGCATCGTGGTCTTGATCGAAGGGGGGGTGTGTCGCGGATACCGATTGTCCGCTGCAATCTTCAAAGCCGCGCCCTCCCACGACGACTATTCGATTCTTCGGTCAGTGTAAGCGCTTACATGACTGAAATGCAAGCCCTTACATTTTCCACAAAACGCCCCTATGTCGGCGCCGGGTTTGGCGCTATGTTGGACGCTGACCCAACCGGAGCGCGCATGACATCCCAACGACCAATACCCACTTTGCAGGATGTGGCCACCCGTGCAGGGGTGTCGACGGCTACTGTCTCACGGGCGATCAATTTTCCCGATCAGGTGGCGCAGGTGACGCGCGACAAGGTGCATGCGACAATCGCGGAACTGGGCTATTCGCCCAATTTCGGCGCACGCGCGATGGCAGCAAGGCGCACGAATACAATCGGAGCGATTATTCCGACAATGGAGAACGCGATTTTCGCGCGTGGGCTTGAGGCTTTTCAGGAAGAATTGCGCAGCAACGGGTTCACGATGCTGGTTGCCAGTACCGCCTACCAGCCGGACACCGAGGAAGAACAGATCAGGTCGCTTGTCGCGCGCGGGGCTGATGCGCTTTTGCTGATCGGGTATCACCGCGATCCTGCAATCTATGATTTTCTGGATGCGCAGGACGTGCCGGTTCTTTTGACATGGGCCTTTGAGCCCGAAGCGACGCGGCCTTCGGTGGGCTTTAACAACAGCGCGGCAATGAAGGCGATGGCCGAAAAGGTGATCGGGATGGGGCACCGGCGGCTGGCGCTGATCTCGGCGGAAACGGCGCAGAATGACAGGGCGTCAAGGCGCTGCGACGGAATCAGACAGGCGATGAATGCGGCCGGGTTGGACAGTGACACCCTTTGTTTCGTGGAAACGAAATATGGGATCGACGAAGGGGCAGCAGCCTTTGATCAGATTATGGCCCATGAACCAAGGCCGACCGCGGTCTTCTGCGGGAACGATGTTTTGGCTGTCGGTGCACTCAGACGTGCAAGGGAGCGCGGGATTGCAGTTCCGGGTGATGTCTCGATCATCGGGTTCGATGATATCGAATTGGCCCAAGTGGTCTATCCGGCACTCACTACGGTGCATGTGCCGCACCGTGAAATGGGCCGCAAGGCGGGGAAGGTCTTGGTCAACCACTTGCGGGACGGCGTTGCGTTAGAGCCGGTTGAGCTTCAGACTCGGCTGGTTTTTCGGGACACGCTGGGACCGCCCTAAGCAATACGCGGTGGTTGTCGCTTACAAAGTCACGAGCTCGTCCGAATTGTTACGCGATCCCGCAACAATAGTGTCAATTCCTCCAATTTTAGACAAGAATATCGTTGGAGTTAGGACAATTACTTTGCCCAATTCCAATTGATTTGGTACTCTGCCAACAGTTGTGAAGTGTTATTGGTGAAAACCGTGTTGCGTTATGATTTCCAGATGTATTCTGCGGATAGTGTGTGCATGCAGGCAGGCGGTGGAAAAGGTATCACAAGCCAAGGGCACGCACGCTCAAACAAAGTTGTCGCTTTTTTTCGGGATCCAACGACAACGGATGCTGTGACATCTGCACCACCAATTGTACGCCTTTTTCTGGAAGAGGCTGGTTTCGAACTTTCTGATGCCGAAATCGCGAAAGTCGCGGACGCAGATGCGCCGTGCGACAAAGTCCTGCGACGGGAACTGGCAGCCCAACTGACGGCTGCATTGTCGAACCGTGCTCTGAAAAAGGCGCTTGCACGTGCGGCACCGGAGACCGAGTTCGATGTGGCGGCTTTCATCGCGGCTGTTGTAAGCAAGAACGCGCCAGACCTGCAGCTAGAGGGCGCGGCACCGCAGTCCAAAATCACCCCCCGCAGCCCAAGCGAGCTTCGCAAAGCAAGTTGCAGAAATCGCGAACGTCCACGCTAGGCGTTGCTGGTAAACAGGTATATCTGAACGGTCGGCGTGCGGCACGCGAGAACATCTAGTTTTATGAGAGTTTGGTGGAGCCTAGGGGAGTCGAACCCCTGACCTCTTGCATGCCATGCAAGCGCTCTCCCAACTGAGCTAAGGCCCCAACTTATCAGCTTGCGCTGATTGCCGCTGTCTATGCAGCGATCCGGGCGAGATCAAGAGAAAATCGCGCCCGGTGCAGTCATTTTAATCGTCGTCGTTCGTGGTGACATCGGCGAGTTCGTCAAGAGAGACGGTATCATCGTCGTCATCGTCTTCCAGAACATCGTCACCCAGATCGACGTCTTCATCGTCGTCGTCGTCAAGAACCAGATCATCATCTTCTTCGATGTCCTTCATCTTGGCGGTTTGCGCATCCTCGGCATCCGCGACCATTGTACGGGTCTTGGACGTGTCGATTGTCACTTCATTGCCTGTATAGGGGCTGATGATTGGCGTCGCGTTCAGGTCGTAAAAGCGTTTGCCGGTTTCGGGGCAAAGGCGCTTTGTGCCCCACTCTTCCTTAGGCATAGGCTATCCCTTCAAAAATCTCTGTCTTCCCTTGCGGGTGATCGGTGCCAACTGCCATAAGCGAGGGGCTGTGTCAAAGCCTTTGGCACTTGAAAACCAAGAAGGTGGATATGGGCCGTCACACCCTGAAAGGCAACCCCCCGATCGAGGTGGTTTTGCGCCGTTCTGTCCGCGCCAAGCGCCTATCGTTGCGTGTGTCGCGTCTGGATGGCCGTGTGACGCTGACTTTGCCACGTTTTGCGCCCGAGCGTGAGGGAATCGCTTTTCTGCGCGCCAAAGAACCATGGCTGCGTGGCCACCTTGCGGATATGCGCCCCGCGATGGTGGCCCAAGTTGGCCAGAGTGTGCCGGTGCGCGGGGTGGCGATGCCGATTGTCGTGAGTGCCGCAAAACGTGCGCGTATCCTTGAGGACCGCATCGAGGTCACAACAAGCGCATCTGCTGCGGCGCAGACCAAGGCCCTGTTGCGTCATGCCGCGCGCGACGCGCTTGCGCAGGCCTCGGACCGCTATGCGCAGCAAGTGGGCAAACCCTACACGCGCCTGTCGATCCGCGACACCCGGTCCCGCTGGGGGTCTTGTTCAAGCACGGGTGCGTTAATGTATTCGTGGCGGCTGATCATGGCCCCGCCTGCTGTGCTTGATTATGTTGCGGCGCATGAGGTCGCGCATCTGGTTGAAATGAACCATCGACCGGCGTTCTGGTCTGTGGTTGCACAGCTCTGCCCTGACTATGACCGCCATCGCCAGTGGCTGCGTGAGGAAGGTGACAAACTGCACCGCATCGTTTTCGACGATTGACCAATCTGCCTTTCGTGATCACAAAAGGCCCATGATGATCCAGCCACGCCCCCAGGATAATACGACTGCCGCACATGAACGGGTGTATCGCGCTTTGCGGGCGCGGATCATGCACGGGGAAATCGCACCGGGTGAGGCGCTGACGCTGCGGGGTATCGGCAAGAGCTATGATGTCTCAATGACCCCTGCGCGCGAGGCCGTGCGCCGGTTGGTTGCTGAAGGTGCGTTGTTCCTGTCGTCGTCGGGGCGTGTTTCGACACCGGAACTGTCGAACGAGCGGATTGAAGAGCTGGCGACCTTGCGGGCCTTGCTGGAAGCCGAGCTTGCATCGCGCGCTTTGCCGCGGGCCCATTTTGCGCTGATCGAACGGCTTGAGACGCTCAATCAGGGCTTTCACCAGATTATCGCGCGGCATGATGCAACGGGCTATATCCGCCTGAACCTCGAATTCCACCGTACGCTTTACCTGCGCGCCCAGGCGCCTGCGATGCTGGCGATGACAGAGACTGTTTGGCTGCAATTGGGGCCGACGATGCGGGCACTTTACGGGCGGCTGAACCGCACCGATCCTCCGGCACATCACAAACTGATCCTTGCAGCCCTGAAGGCCGGTGACGAGCCGGGTCTGCGCTTGGCTGTGCGCGCCGATTCGACCCAAGGTTTGCGGATGCTGAAAGGTTAGGTCCCGTAGATATCAAGATCCTCGAGCGCGAGGTTCATCACCCGCCGGAAATCCTCACCGGGCATGCCGATCCCATAGGACAGATTGGTGATAAAAGCGTATTCGCTTGGAAGGATCCGCCCGCTTGAAAGCGCCACAAAGAATGCACCGCGCATCATCACATCTTTCTCTGAATCGCGCAGTCCTTTGCCAAAGTCGATAAAATCCTGCGGCGTCAGATTCAGGTCGATATGGTCGGTGATGCGGATGACTTCGGTTGACTGGATATTGGTTCGCGTCAGACGGCTTGCTGCTTTGGTGATCAGCGCAATTTCATTCGACGCAACGATCCCGTCGCATTTGCCCACATAGCACATCGCCGTCAGGATACGCTGTGTCGCCTTTTTGCGCATCGGTGCCGTTGGATCGAGACCGAGCAGAGACTTCATGCGCCGCCAAATGACAGCGATCAGCGCAAGGCTGATCGCAACCCAGATGCCATAATTCTGAATGGTCCGTTGCAGGCTGTTGCGCGCCACAGAAGGCAGGCTTGCGTCAATCAGGTTCAACGATTGTGCGGTTTGCATTTGCTGCGGGCTGAAGGGGCGTTCGATCTGCCCTGTGCAGCGGTCGGTGGACAGAACATAGCCAAGGATGTTGCTGGACACCGTATAGCCCAAAATCCGGATGTCTTTTGTTTCATGACAAAGCGACAGGGATGCGCCATCGGGGGCGTTAATATCGGTGTCTGCGACATATTCCAGATCCGAGAAAAACCCGGAGTTGGCCGTCCATGCCTGCGCTGGCGCTGCGACCAGCAAACTCAAGAAGATGGCAACAATGAAATGCATCATGCGGATATCTCGGACTCACTATTAAAGGTCGCCGCCATAAAGGCAGAAGGCGCGCGCAATTGTCCCAGTTATCTGTCTGAAAAACCACAAAAAGCAAGCAATTGGGCGTCCAATGTGCTGTTTTTGCAGCAAGTGTTCCCTTGGTGCCGCTCAAAATGCTTGCATAAAAAACGCCCTGAATTCGGACCAGGACTTGCATGGACCGGCACCAACGGCCGGTCCAGTCAGCAAATCTAGGCGTGTATCGCGCCGTCGCCGCATGCAAGGGCGGCTTCGCGCACGGCCTCGGAATATGTGGGATGGGCATGACAGGTCCGTGCGAGATCCTCGGCAGCGGCACCGAATTCCATCGCGACGCAGATTTCGTGGATCAGATCACCCGCCATCGGGCCAATGATATGTGCGCCAAGAACACGGTCGGTCGTTGCATCCACAAGGATTTTCACGAAACCGTCGCCTGCGAAATTGGCCTTGGCGCGGGCGTTGCCCATGAAGGGGAATTTGCCAACCTTGTACTTACGCCCTTGTTCTTTGAGGGTTTCTTCGGTCTCGCCCACATTGGCCACCTCGGGGTGGGTGTAGATCACGCCGGGGATCACGCCGTAGTTCACATGCGGATGCTGGCCTGCGATGCCTTCGGCGACGGCCATGCCTTCGTCTTCGGCTTTGTGGGCCAGCATCGGCCCTGCGATGGTGTCGCCGATCGCGTAGATGCCTGCGACATTGGTCGCATATTTGCCGTCGGTCTTGATCTGGCCGCGCTCGGACATTTCTACGCCCAGCTCTTCCAGACCCAGCCCTTTGGTGTAGGGTTTGCGGCCTGTGGCGACCAGAACAGTATCCGCTGTCAGCGTGTGTTCGCTGTCGTCCTTGCGCAGTTTATAGGTGACGGTGGCCTTGTTGTTTTTGACTTCAACACCCTGAACGGCGGCACCGAGTGTGAATTTAAGCCCCTGTTTCGTCAGCATTTTCTGGAACTGGCGGGCGATTTCCTTGTCCATGCCGGGGGTGATGGCATCGAGGAATTCGACCACCTCGACCTCGGCGCCCAGACGAGCATAAACTGACCCAAGTTCAAGCCCGATCACACCTGCACCGATCACGACAAGCTTCTTTGGAATCTTGCCCAATTCCAGCGCACCGGTGGATGTGACCACGGTTTTCTCGTCGACCTCAACACCAGGCAGGGATGCCGCCTCGGAGCCGGAGGCGATGACGATATGTTTGGCCTCATAGACCTCGTCTCCGACTTTGACTTTGCCCGCTTCGGGGATTGTGCCCCAGCCTTTGAGCCAGTCTACCTTGTTCTTTTTGAACAGAAATTCGATGCCGCCGGTGTTTTGTGCAATCGTGTCAGCCTTATAGGACAGCATCTGTTTCCAATCGACCGAAGGCGCTTTGCCTTTCAGGCCCATGGTCGCGAAATTATGCTCTGCCTCGTGCAGCATATGCGTCGCGTGCAGCATGGCCTTGGAGGGAATGCAGCCCACGTTCAGGCAAGTCCCGCCCAGCGTTTCGCGGCCTTCAACGCAGGCCACTTTCATACCCAGTTGGGCGCAGCGAATTGCACAAACATAGCCGCCGGGACCGGCGCCGATTACGATGACGTCATAGCTGGACATGGGGTCTCCTTTAGGGTGTCACAGGGCGTACACAACGCGTACACAACCTGTACATACAAATTGTCATATCAGGGCTGACACTATCATCAGCATGGTTGAGGTGAACCCCACAAACCAAATTATTGACCGCCACGGGGTCAGGCCGAAATAATAGGCGGGGACATAGAGGACGCGTGCCGCGAGGTAGGTCCATGCACAAATGGCCGAAAATCCCGTCCCCTTGTCGCCAAGGGTGATGACGACGACGGCGATGGTGAACAGGATCAGACCTTCGAAGTGGTTGTTGAGGGCACGGAACAGGCGTGCGGTCTTATCGCTGACCTGTTCGACCAGGGGTTTGCCCAGGCGGCTCGCATCCCGTGGTGACATGGTTTTGCCGGGGCCAAGTTCGAGATTGGCAGGGATCGCCATCAGCGCGAACTGGATTCCCTGCAGGAGGGCGGCAAGGGCGAGGACTTTGAGTTCGGGGGTCATGTGTCTTTTTCCTCCGGAGCCGCCATGCGTTCATTGCGCATCTTGATGAAGATGATGAGGGCCGGAATCCAGCCACTGATCGCCCCGATTATGAATATGCGCGTTGAGAGCCTGTCATGACCGTCCATAACCATCAAAGGTGCAACGATCAGGCAAAAGA
>NZ_DASYOK010000257.1:0-2317 GCF_036007805.1 Yoonia sp. | reverse complement strand
GCATGTGACAGATCGACCAAAGCCCCCGCTTGCGACAGCGCAATCCAGCGGTCAACCGTGGCATGACCACGCAAACGGCGCAGCGGCGCAAGTTTGGCGGCCACCACATCAGGGTCTTCAATCACCTCACGGTAGGCCTTTGCCAGATAACCCGCACGCGCGTCCATGGGGGCTTTGATCACAATCCGCGGTCCTGCCAGCATCGCGGACCACACAGAAGCAGGCAGCACGATCCGCCCGATCTTGCTGCTTTCGGCCTCGATCACCACGGGCCGGGTAGGGTCCAACGCGTTCAGTGCCGTGGCCAGCCGCGTCTCGAACGCCTTTTGTGACGGCTGCCCCCCGGGCATGCCCCCCAAAAGCGACCCGCGATGCTTTGCGAGCCCCTCCAGATCAATGACCTGCACGCCACGTGCGGCCAAGCGCGGCAAAATCTCGGTTTTGGCGGTGCCTGTATAGCCGTCCAGCAGGATAAAACGATGCGCCAAGGGAACGTCATAAAGACCCGCCTTCACCAACCGCCGGAACGCTGTGTAGCCGCCTTTGACGGTTTGCGACCGCCAGCCGATCTCGGACAGAAGGGACGAGAACACCCCTGACCTCTGCCCGCCGCGCCAGCAATAGACCAGCGGGCGCCAAGACCCGTCCTTGTCCATCAGCGGCCCATCGATGTGATCTGCCACATTGCGGATCACCATGCCCGCCCCGATCTTGCGGCCATCAAATGCGCTGATCTGCTTGTAAATTGTACCAACCTGCGCACGCTGTTCATTTGAGAGGGCAGGCAGGTTGATTGCGCCCGGAATATGATCTTCGGCAAACTCGGCGGGTGAACGTACGTCGATCACGGTGTCAAACCCGTGGTTCAGGATCGCGTCAAGGCTGGTAAACTCAATGGGCATGACGATGGTCTACGGCAGTTAGGGCTGCGGCAAAAGGGCGAATAGGCAGCGTGGCGCCGGGCCGATGCGGATGTTCGGTCAGGGGGTGAGCGCAACACGGCCGTGGCCGGTCAAAACCCAGCAATCGCGCCCTTCAAACACGGCGGGAAACAGCGGACGATGATAGCCTGCACCACCATCCAGATCGACACGGTTGCCAAAATGCTGCGGATACTCAAGCGCGGTGTGCCCGTGCACGACCAGCTTGCCAAAGTCCTCGGTGCTTTCCAGAAATGGTGATCTGATCCACAAAAGGTCTTCGGGGTCTTGTGCTGCAATGGGCAAACCGGGGCGGATACCTGCATGGACGAAAAGCAGCTCCTCGGTTTCGTACCAAAGCGGCAGGCCGTCCAGAAAATCCAGATGCGCCGCAGGCACCGCGCGCTGCGCCAGCTTTTGCAATCCGGCGATATCCGTTTTGCCGTCCGGACCCAGACAGGACTTGAGAAACTCAAGCCCGCTTTTGCGATCAGTTGTGAAACGCATCTCGGCCTGTATGCCATATGATGCAAGCGTTGCAGTGCCGCCCAGACGGGTGTTCAGCCAGCTGATACCTGATGAAACGCGCGGATCATGCTGCAGCCCTTGCCGGACAAACCGCGTAAAGAAACGGTCATGGTTGCCTTTGAGGAAGACCCAGTTGCGCCCCGCATCACGGCCCGCAATCAGGGTCTCGATCACGGCCCGGCTATCCGGGCCGCGATCTGTGTAATCTCCCATGAACACGATCTGTGCATCGTCGCCACCGTCTGCCGCAATCAGCGCAAGCGCATGATCGAGCATTTCTTTCTGGCCGTGAATATCACCAATCGCGTAGATGGGGCTCATTGTCATGATGGTCAGACGTTGAACGTGAGCGGTTTGACCTGCCGGAACTTGCCTGTGGCCTTCAGTGCCTCAAGCGCTGTCTGCGGTACGGCCTCGTCAACGTAGAGCAAAGCGATCGCTTCGCCCTTCGCCTGGTGGCGGCCCAATGTAAAGTTGGCGATGTTGACGCCTTGTTCGCCCAAGGTCGTCCCCAAGGTGCCGATGATGCCGGGGACATCTTCGTTGGTGGTGTAAAGCATGTGTTCCCCGACCTCGGCGTCGACGTTGATACCCTTGATCTGGATAAAGCGGGGCTTGCCATCGCTGAACACGGTTCCTGCAACCGACCGCTCGCGCTTTTCGGTGACAACGGTCACTTTGACATAGCCTTCAAATGCGCCGGACTGGTCCTGCTTGGTGGTCGAAACCTTGATACCGCGCTCTTTGGCGATCACAGGGGCACTGACCATATTGGTGTCAGGGTTCGCCTTGTTCATGATCCCTGCAATGGTTGCCGCTGTCAGCGCCTTGAGGTTCATCTCAGAGGCCTGACCGTCAAACAGGATGTT
>NZ_DASYOK010000256.1:0-13496 GCF_036007805.1 Yoonia sp. | reverse complement strand
GAGCCGGTGATGCCACGCGAAATGGTCTACGGCCGCACGCGCAAGGGCGGTGTAATTGTGTTCCTGCATTCCACAGGGGCAAAGGACAAAGACCTGCACCTGGTGGTCGTCTTGGCGGCGCACCGCATCAAATCCATCGGGGCGATCTATTTTGAGGGCGAGGAAACGGTTGATGCCGCAGGTGCGGCCCAGGGCCGTTGGGCGGGCAAAGTCGCCGTGGAAAAGCGCCTTGGGGCCGATGACCAGACGGCCTTTGCGGGGCTGATTGCGGCGGCGCCCGAGCATTGGAGCGACGCGCACCGCCTTGCAGGCTGTGCCGCGATCTATTTGAAGCTCACCTACGATGCAGATGCCTTTCCAGGAGGCATTCCCAACATCACCGTCGATCTCGAGGGCAAGGCTGACATCTTCGATCCACGGACGGGTCAGGAGGGTTACACTGACAATGCGGCCCTTTGTGTGGCTGACTATATGGCCCATGCGACCTATGGCATCGGAGCTGCAATCGGGGGTGCGGACGGGATCGAGACAGACAGTCTCATTGAGGCCGCCAATATCTGTGACGAGGCTGTGCCATTGGCCGCCGGTGGCACGGAGCCGCGCTATACCTGTAATGGTGTGGTCTCGCTCTCGGAAACGCCCAAGACCATTATCGAGGCGATGCTAACAGCCATGGCAGGGCGCTGCATCTGGCAGGCAGGCCAATGGCACATGCGCGCGGGGGCCTACCGCGTGCCAGAAACCACGATTACGGCAGATGATGTCCGCGAGGGCGGGATGACCCTGACGACGCGGCAAAGCCGGGCGTCAAACTTTAATGCGGTGCGCGGCCAGTTTGTCAGCCCCGAGAATAGCTGGCAGCCTGATGACTTCCCGGCCTACGCCAGTGAAGCTTACCGCTTGGAGGACAATGGCGAGCGGGTCTGGCGGGATATCTCACTGCCCTTCACGATCTCCGCTTCTATGGCGCAGCGGCTGGCCAAGATCGCGCTAGAGCGCGCGCGGCGCCAAATGAGCCTGAAGGTGGCGGGCAAGCTCAAGGCCTGGCGGGTTGCAGCCGGCGAGACCACATATGTGCACTACGCCCGCTGGGGGTTTGGCGGTGCGGATCTGCCTGAGGGCAAGCCCTTTGAGGTTGAAGCGGTGCGGCTTGATCTGACGCAGGTCGGCCCGGGTCCACGCTTGGCACCGGAACTCCTCCTGCGGGAAACCTCCCCGCTCATCTACGACTGGGATGCCTCGGAAGAACAGATTTATGCGGCAGCACCACGCACGACGCTGCCCTCGGCCTTTGACATCGCGCCACCGGGTGCGCCGCAGATCACCGAGGAGCTTTACGTCACACGCGACGGCTCGGCGGTCAAAGTCCTGGCACGGATCGCCTGGGAGCCTGCGGCCTCGGGCTTTGTCGATACCTATCAGGTAGAGACCCGCCGTGATGGTGGTGACTGGCTGGACCGGGGTCGAACATCCGGCACGAGGATGGAGTTGCGCGACATCCAGCCGGGGCAATGGGATGTGCGGATCAAAGCCATCTCGGTACTGGGGGTCTCGTCAGCGTGGCGCGAGGGGGCTTTGGAGATCGTGGGGCTAACGGCGCCACCAGCGGCGCTGACGGGACTGACGATCCAGTCCGCAGGCGGTCTTGCCGTGTTGAAATGGCAGCGCTCGGTTGATGTGGATGTCCGCGTGGGCGGCAATGTCATTATCCGCCATAGCAAGGAAATGGCCGCCACTTGGGCGAACTCCACCCTCATGGACCGCGTCTCGGGCGGCGAGGCCATTGCGGTCGTGCCGCTTAAGCCTGGAACCTATCTGCTGCGCGCCGAAGACAGCGAGGGGCGCATTGGTCCTGTCAGTACCGTGAGCACGAAGGGCGTGCAGATCCTGAGCTTTGCGCAGCTGAATAC
The DNA here is from genome assembly GCF_036007805.1 of Yoonia sp. Classification (GTDB taxonomy): domain Bacteria; phylum Pseudomonadota; class Alphaproteobacteria; order Rhodobacterales; family Rhodobacteraceae; genus Yoonia. The sequence goes on along the minus strand of NZ_DASYOK010000256.1, from coordinate 11,586 downwards.
GCTGGCAGCCGAGCCAGGCTTCCCCGGCCTGAAAACCGGTCTGGTGGCGACTGCCGGGACGTTGAAACTGCAAACCGGAACGGATGCTCAAGGTTCACCCGTCGTACTGGCGAGCGAAGGTCTTTATCAGTTTGAGAGCCTTCTCGACTTTGGAGCGCTGAAGCGGGTGCGGCTGCGCTCGGATATCCTGGTCGGGGCCTCGGCCCTGTCGGATTACATCGATGACCGCATGACGCCCATCGATGCCTGGGCGGATTTTGACGGCTCCGAGGGCGCTGATATCGACGTGGTTCTCGAGGTCCGGGAAACCGATGACGACCCAGTAGGGGCAAACCCCGTATGGGGACCTTGGGGACGGATCGACAACAGTGAAATCGAGGCCCATGCGGTTGAGGCACGGGCCTGGCTCAGGACAAGTGATCCGGCTTTTACGCCGATCGTCTCGGAATTGCGGCTCATAGCGGATGAGGTGGCCTAGTGTCCCAAGCACCCAGCTTTGTGATCATCAACGACAACGGGGCGGCTGTGCGTGCCCAGATCAACCAGATCGTTGCAGCATTGCGCTCCACCAGCAGCGGAGCGGTAGAACCTGCGGCCACCGCGCCGGGCATGCTGTGGCTGGATACCAGCACCACGCCGCCGACGCTCAAGCTGCGCAATCTGGCCGATGCCGCCTTTGAGCCGCTGCTCGACGGCGGCGAATACTAGGGGTCAGCGCGTTTCTGTGCGTTTTTATAGACGACGCTCCGCTCACGCTTGCCCACAGCCACAACCGTTACCGTGACAGTGGTGTCGTCTACGCGGTAGACGAGGCGATAGCCCGCGCTGCGAAGCTTGATTTTGTAGTGGCTTGGCATGCCGTGCAGGCCATCGGCCACAACATGGGGCTGAGCAAGTCGCTCTTTAAGCTTCTTTTTGAACTGCGACTGCAGCGTTGCGCCGAGTTTATCCCACTCTTTGAGGGCTGACGGCAGGAATTGCAGCTCATAGCTCATCCAAGCTGACCCGAACCGGTATCTCGTCAGTCCGCTTCTTGATCGTCTCGGCCAGCTCCAAATCGTCCATATGCTCCATCAAGGCCTCATAGCGTGCGGCAGGCACCATATAAGCCATGACGCGGTTGTGGTTCAGCACGGCGACGGACTCGCCTGCTGCCTGCGCCATGACCTGCGACGGGTTTTTTTTAAGATCAGAAACGCTGACGGCGATATTGGCTTCGACGCGCTGCATGGCAGCCTCCAAATAGTACGAAATACAGCACCAAATATAGACCAGATTAGAACCCATGCAAGAGCCTTGCGTGAACCAAAGAGGAAGGGAGGCGCCCATGACCGAGCCGGGCTTTTTGGAAACGTTGAACAGCCTGTTTGGCGGGGCGGTGACCACACTGATCGGCGCCTTTACAGGGCGGCTGATGTATCACTCGGGTGAGGTGAAACTTGGCCGGCGGCGGTTTTTTGGCAAGGAGCTCTTGTGGGAAATCCCCGTGGCCATCGGCATGGCCATCATTGGCGAGGCCATCGCAAGCCACTTTGATCTTGGCCAGCCGGTGCGCACGGGGCTTGTGGCCACGCTGGCGTATCTGGGACCGCGCGGGGCGGAGGCCCTGATGACGGCCTGGCTTTGCCGCAAGAAATAAGCTGCCCATCAGCGTGGTCATCTCTTGATGTTCAGTGGAGGAAGGCCATCTGGATATTGCTGAATGGATAAAGGGAGGCACTTTCTCATGACTGATATTGCTCAGGTTCTCAGCAAGGTATCCGCGGCAGTTGACCCTGTCGAAATTCTGCGCTCTGCGGTTTTGTCACAAGATGGATTTTGGCCCGCGCAACAGAGGGGCGCCGGAATCTATGAAGTTCAACTCTTCGGCGTGGTGGGCATAGGCCCGTCCCTATCTGCCGCAGCGGATGACTGGATTGTGCAAGCCAAAGAGTATGTGCGCGCAGCAGCCTAACGCAGGCGCCGCCTAACCAGCGCAGCCCCGCAGGGCTCAGCCTTTATTATACGACCAACACAGCCGCCCTCCGGGGCGGCTTTTTGCATGGGAGAGCATCATGACACCTTTCGAAATTGCCCGCGGGTATATCGGCACCTCCGAGGGCCCGGGCCCCGCAAACAACCCCGTCGTCATGGAGATGTACGCCTCGGTCGGTCATGATTGGGTGGAGCACGACTCTGTGGCGTGGTGCGCGGCCTTCGTCGGGCATTGTCTGGAGAAGGCGGGCATTCGCTCAACACGCAAGCTGACAGCACGGTCCTATCTCGACTGGGGCATCCCGGTAGAGATCGCGGACGCGCAGCCCGGTGATATCGGGGTGATCCCGCGAGGGTCTTCGAGCTGGCAGGGGCATGTGTTCTTCATCGATCGGATTGAGGGGGCCTGGGTTTGGGGGCTTGGCGGCAATCAGTCTGATGCGGTGAATGTGAAACGCTATCCCATCTCAAAGCTCTTGGGTGTCAGGCGGGCTGGGCATGTCGCGCCATCAGTGACCCTATCCGTCAAGGCAGTGCAGGCCCGCCTGAAAAATCTCGGATACCACGAGGTCGGCACCATCGACGGGATCATCGGTCCACGCACGCGGGCAGCCATTCTCGCTTTCCGCGATGAAAATGCACTGCCGCTGGTGCCAATCGTTGACGTGGCACTGGAAGAGGCGCTGGAGCACGCCGCATCGCGCGAGGTCGCACCTGCGCGCGCCTCGGGCAGCCCCCAGCAAAGCCGGATCGTTGCTGCCGCCAATGCCCAAATAGGCCTCGGAGTTCTGGGGGCTGCAGGGTCCATCACCTCTCAGATCGCACCAGCATTGCGTGAGGCCGAACAGGCCCGCGATACAGCATCGCGGATCTTCGCGCTCGCAGGTCTTGAGGCGTGGCTGACCGCTGCACTCCCTTGGATCGGCATGGTGATGTTTGTCGGTGTCATCCTCTACGCGTTGAAGGCACGCTCCGCCCGCATTGAAGATCACCGGACAGGACGCACACCATGATCAGCATTGCCCGCGCACTCCTGAGTGGGCTTGGCAGGCGGGCTGTTTTTTACGGCGCGCTGGCTTTGGCGCTCCTCGCCGCCCTTTGGATAGCCGTCCGCCAAGGCCGCCAAGCCGCAGCGGCGAATTTTGCCGTTCGCCGTGCCGATGCGCGGGTCAGATCCATGCAAACCTCAAAGGACATCCGCCATGACGTGCAAAACGCTGACCGCGCTGATCTTGAGCGCAGGACTGACCGCTGGATGCGCGATTGATCCAGTTGTCATGCGCGATGATTGCGACTGGGCAGAGCCTATCCGCCCGTCGCGTCATGATGTTTTGAGCGACGTGACGCTTGCGCAGATCGTGGCGCATAACGAGGTCGGCGCGCGGCTGTGCGGGTGGCAGCCTTGAAATTGATCTGTAGCGTTCAGTTGCGGCCGCAGCACTGCTTGTATTTGCGGCCCGACCTGCAGGTGCATGGATCGTTTCGGCCGGGTCGCGGTCCTGCCTGAAACGGCTGGCCCGGCAGGTTGGCCGGAGCCTGTCCGGCGAGTTCGGGGCGAGATTGATGAAGGATTGTTATCACGCAACCCGGAATCAGATCAGGCGCTTCGAGGTCGATCTCGTCGATCTCTTCCTCCGTGAATTTGCTATTTCCGGTATAGATGTCTTGCAGCGCCATCATGAAAATCAGCGTCGCCTGTGTTTCCTCATCGGCGACGTCGAGCAGGTTTGACCAGGCATCCGGTCTGAGGCCCATCGCGCGTATGAAGCCATCGATCCAGGGCTCCCAGATCGTCTCGTCACTGTTGGGGTCAATCTCGTAGATAGGTTCAATCCAGAGCCTGCGTGTGATCGCGTCGGCAACGGAATTGTAATGGGCCATGACGGCACCAATTGTAGCTTCGGCCGTCTGCTTGTCGTCAAACGCGGCGTCGCCGGTTTCTCCCCAGACATGGGGCAACCATTCCGATGGTGCAATCATGTCCGGACAGGCCAGTATGCCGGTCACATATCCGTCCAGTTCGCTGAGCGTCATGGGCATGTTCTGAGGGGGCAGCGCATGCAGCAACCGGCTCAGATGATCGAGGTCTTGATCGGATTGTCCCATGTAAATTCTCCCGGCATTTCCAAGGGTTTTCTATCCTTGCCTTTGCCAAGTCGCAATCCGGCGTAATCCCGGCATTTGGAGCAAAACATGACAACCACCACTGTCACGGAAGGCCCGGCCGTGCTGATCGGCTACGCGTGGCGGCTACAGATTGAGGCGGAAGCACCGGTCTTTGCCGAGGGCGCAAGTTATGCAGGGCAAATCCGGGAACGCCCGAATGCCGCCGAGGTTTTGGCCACGCTCACCAGTGCCGATCACGGTGTCATGCGGATCAGCGACACGGTTCTGGAACTGGCGCTACGCCCCGAGCAGACAGCAGGTCTCCCGCCCGGACGTGTCGTTCTGGACCTGGTGCGCACCGATCTCGCGCCCGATCTGCATCTGGGCTTTCTCTTGGAGTTGCCGGTCATCCTGCCGGTGACGCGGGGGCTTGCCCCATGAGTGCCGCCATCTCGCAAACAGGTCCGATCACCATCACCGCACCCATCAAGGTCCGGGTAGTCACCGGGCCGTTGCGCATCCGCCTTGGCGGCCAGCCAGGCCTGGAGGGCAAGGTCGGTCCACCCGGTGACAAAGGCGATCAGGGCGATCCCGGCATCACCATCCTGCCCACCAACACACCTATCAACGGAGGCTTCTTCTGATGGCCAATACGATCCAGTTCAAACGCCGCCAGGCCGGCAATGCCGGCGCGCCAGCCGCGCTCAAATCCGGCGAGGTGGCCCACAACGAGGTCGACGACACGCTCTACATCGGCAAAGGCGATGATGGCAGCGGCAATGCGACCGCCATCGTGCCGCTGGCAGGTGCGGGTGGGTTTGTCGCCCGCGTGGGCAGCCAGACCATTGGTGGCGCAAAGACCTTCTCGATTGTGCCCAAGTCGAGCCAGGACGCCAGCAGCAGCACCGATCTTGTGCGCAAATCGCAGTTCGATGCGGGGCTTGCGGGCAAGGCGGCCGCTACCCATGGTCATGCGATCTCCGAGGTCAGCGGGCTGCAGGCTGTTCTTGATGAGAAAGCTGCTGATGGGCACGGCCATGGCATTGCCGATGTCACGGGGTTGCAGTCGGCGTTAAGCGCAAAAGCGCCCCTGACTTCACCGGCGCTTACCGGCACGCCCACGGCGCCGACGGCCACGGGCGGGACCAATACAACCCAGCTGGCCACGACGGCCTTTGTGCAAACCGCGCTGGCAGGCTTTGGTGCGGGCGACATGCTCAAATCCGCCTATGACGCGGATAACGACGGCAAGGTCGACGCGGCTGAGGTGGCTGACAGCGTGCCTTGGGCAGGTGTGACCGGCAAACCGTCAACCTTTGCACCAGCGGCGCATACCTTTGTCGCGGCAGATCTTCATCACTGGTGGTTGCCTGCGAATGTCGCTGAATGCCCGCCAATACACGCCAGTGCCTGCGAATGCGGTTTTTCTGAGCTGGTGTTGACGTGGTGTTGACGTAAACGTGAAAAAGGCCGATGGTATTATGACACCACCATCTTAGGCATTTGATTTGGCGTATTATTTTGGTTGCGGGAGTAGAATTTGAACCTACGACCTTCAGGTTATGAGCCGTTGCGGACAAACAACGAACAATTGCTTGGACTTGCGTTTTACTTCGCCATTTCCGCCACTTGCAGCACCCTGCCCCGTGACCGGCTTGCCCGCGACTGCGCAGGAATTATCAGCACTTTCCACACTCTTGCTTCCACTATGCTTCCGCGTGGCCCGAGAGTGATGGTCGCGGTAGCACGTCAATCAAAAAGAGTATAAGTTTCATCGGATAAAAGTTCGACATGGTAACGCCACCACCACAAACTCCGCCTGAGCAGCAATACAGATATCGCAAGCTTCGATCTCAGCGTTGTGCTGTTGGCTGGTGATCAACACCGAGACTGTCGTGAAATCGCGCAAGCGACAGGCCGTCGAAGATCAGCCGATCAAGCCACAAGAGCCGCGCTTATTCATTTACAAAAGACTTTTGTGCCAACAGTTTGGCAGTCAGCCTCATGGTGCGGTGTACTATAAATGAACAGCCATACCTGCACAGCAACACTCATCACGACGGCCAAGCCAACTAGTAATCCGAGTACGGTCTGTAATTTCATCATAGGCTACCCAATCCGTTTCCCACTGCGTTACATGTTTACTTCAAGAAGTCTGGGGTAAAGACAACACCCAATTAGGTGCACCCCACAAGCAGCGCCGAGTGAAACGAACCGCCAGGCGATCATTCATTTCTTGTGCGATCCGTCCTAGCGCATAAATGCGTGCCTGTATCCGTAGGTCTCCAGCAAAAAGAAAAGATCGACCATCTGCAGCTATCCGCGCTGCTATAAATTTGACGACATCAATCTGAGCCTGCGAAAGCACTGCAACATTACCGTCTAGTAAATCATCGCCATATACGTCCCATGCGAAGCCCAGGCAGGGCAGCGTAATCCACGGCAACCCTGACGGTACGCAGCAACACGCACAATCCATTTTTTCTTCGCACTTTCAATGTGTTCGTTGACTACCTCAACGCCTTCGGCACAGTACAGAAAATCATTCCGGAAGGCCCACCCCTATGCCAAAACTGACTAAGCGCATCGTTGACGCCCTTGAGGCGCAGACCAGCGAGTTTTTCGTCTGGGACGAGAGCATTCCCGGCTTCGGGCTCCGTGTTATGCCCAGCGGACGCAAGAGCTTCGTAGTCCAGTATCGCGCGGGGAGACGCCCGCGGCGTATGAGTCTCGGGCCCAGCACGGTCTTGACCTGCGATCAGGCACGCACCCGTGCAATCACAATCATCGCCGCTGTTAAAAACGGCGAAGACCCTGCTGCGGAGCGCGCGGCCAAGCGCAACGCCATCACCGTTATTGATCTGGCTGAACGCTTCGACAAAGAACATATCGCAGTACGCCTCAAAGCCAGCACCGCGAAAGAGTATCGCGGCAACCTCAGACGTTTCATATTGCCGGCCTTAGGCAAATTGACCGTTACCGACATCACCCGCGCGGATGTGGCGAAGTTTCATCATGACCTGAGGCATATTCCCTATCAGGCAAATCGCTGCCTTGAGGTGGTTTCCAAAATGTTTGTACTGGCCGAGATGTGGGGGCTACGACCTGATGGATCGAACCCCCGCAAACACATCCGCAAATACCCCGAAGAGAAGCGAGAGCGTTTCCTCAGCGCCACTGAATTGCGCCGGATAGGCGAGGTCCTGCGCGAAATGGAAAGCGAGGGCGTCGAGTTGCCGTCGGCTATTCTGGCGGCACGGCTGCTGATCCTGACCGGATGCCGCCTTGGCGAAATCATGACGCTGAAATGGGACTATGTCGATTTCAAAGAGCACGCCCTGAGGTTGCCGGACTCAAAGTCGGGTAAAAAGGTTGTCCACCTTGGCGACCCCGCGGTCGAGTATTTGCGTGATGCGCAACGCATCGACGGGAATCCTTGGGTTATCACTGGCACCCTACCCGCCAAACCGCTCAGCGATCTGCAGCCCTTCTGGCAACGCGTCCGCGCCCGCGCCGGGGTCAAAGATGTCCGGATCCATGACTTGCGCCACACCTTCGCGTCCACGGCCGTGGCCTCAGGCCAAGGTCTGCCCATGATTGGCAAGCTCCTCGGTCACACGCAGGTACAGACCACGGCGCGATATGCACATCTGGCATCGGAACCTGTAAAGACTGCTGCAGATTCTATCTCGAAATCGTTGCGAGAGGCGCTCGGTTAAACTTCCCGGAGGGGATGGGCCTGGTCTCCAACCTTCTCCACCTCGCAAGCTATTGATTTCATTTTACTCTGTTCTTGGTTTAGATTTCGTTTCGTGCAAATGAACTGAAGATGAACCAGCCGCCACACGGCGGAAACAGCCGACTGGTCCCTGACCAGCTTCCAGCTCAACTGATCAAGATCGGTGCCCGCGTCGTCCGCCATGCCCGCGCCATCACCTTTCAGTTGGCCGAGGTGGCCGTCATCGGCCCGATGGTCCGCGCTATGCTCTCCGCTATCCACCTCCTTCGAGCGCCACCGCGATGCGCGCACCATCATCACCGCGCAACTGCCCGTCTCAGGCTGGCACGACATGATCGGCGAACCCACAATCGCCGACGCCATTCTCGACAGGATCGTCCACAACGCCCACCGCATCGACACCAAAGGAGATGGGATGAATGTCCTGTGAGCGGTCGAGATTCCCAATTCTGTTATGGAGTTGGGAGAAGCGGATAGGTTTCAGGCTGTTTGAGCTGGCTAGGGCGTTTGACCCTGTAAAGGAGATTAACCTGCACCTGTTTCCGAACGACCATCCTGAGGCGTGGGTTCTAGCCGCGACCTCGAATAGGAGTTTGGTTTGGCCGTTCACACCCCATCCGGGGTTCCGCTTCCCAACTACGGGAGAATACCACATGGCCCATATCGGTGTCGATCTACATACCAATTCTTTCACCATCTGCCGACTTGAGGCGGATGGTTCACAGGCTTTCGCAACCTACCAATTGGCTCAGGCAGACCTGGCAAGGTTCTGCCTAAGCATTGATGCTGATGACGAGGTGGCCGTTGAAGCTACCGGCAACACAGCATGGTTCTGCGACGAAATCCGTCCCTGTGTCGGGCGGATCGTCGTGGTCAACCCGCGTCAGTTTCAGGTGATCCGCAGATCGGTCAAGAAGACCGACAAGAACGATGCCCGCGCACTGGCTACGTTCCTGTCCAAGGATTTGCTTCCCGAAACGCGCCTGAAGCGGCCTGGCGAGGCGGAATTGGCCTCGCTCGCGCAGACCCGCGACATGCTGGTAAAGTCCCGCACCAAGGTCCTCAACAAGATCCACGGGATATTCAATCGCCACGGGATCAAGCTGAAAAAGGAAGGCTTCTCGGACAAGCGGCTCAAAAGCCTGGAGATCGAGAATTTTGGCGGCGTCGAGAAGATCGAACTCACTGTCCTGCGTGATCAGGCACTGGAGTTGACCGCCACGATCCGCACGATTGACAAAGCGCTGGCCGAAGCAGCCTCCGCATTGGACGGCTTTGAAGAGATCACCTCGATCAAGGGCGTCGGTGCGCGTGCTGCTGCGATCTTCCTTTCTGGCATTGGCGATGTGCGAGACTTCGCGACCGCAGACAAACTTGCGGCATATGTGGGCATCGTCCCCCGCGTGGCGTCTTCCAACGGCGTCACGCAGCACGGGCGGATCACCAAGCAGGGCAACAAGCTGGTGCGCACAACCCTCGTGCAATGCACGCTGAGCGCCATTCGATACTCCGGTTATCTGAGTGCTTTTTACCGGCGCATCAAAGAAAGACGCGGATCGGGCAAGGCCATCATCGCCACAGCGAGAAAACTCCTAACCATCATCTACAACACATTGAAAAACAGGTGGATCTTCGAAGACTTTCCCACCTTCAAACTCAGAAAACCCGGCCAAATGGCTGGACAAACATCATAGGAGACAGCATGCGACGAAAAGATCAAACCGTGAACTTGACCCACCGCGAAAATACCGAAACACTCCACTCCAAAACATAATCGCAGGCAGATAATCAGCCAGGCCCGAACTGTCCGGGAATTACTGAAACGGCTGTCCGGGAATTAGCGAAATCGCTGTCTGGTAATTCTGAAATCCGCAATGCCCATGTTGCGGCCGATCTATGGTCAAGATCACCGTATGGTACCAAGGTCTGGCGCCGCCCAAATGGGCCTTCCGGAGCGACAGCTCATGATCCACCACGACAGACAACGGATACCCATCCAACCGTCTGCTTCCATGCAGGCCGGAGCGATACACTACGGCCCAAAGCCTTGGTTGCCCCGGTTCTGGCCGTTGCGCAACACCACTCGCCAGCAAACCACACCGGTTTCGCAACCCTTGAAGACCAGCCATGGGCCAAATTGTCATCCGCGCTCTGCCATTCAGAGGTCTGCTCGCCATCGCAAACACCACCCCAGAGCTGAGCCAGCAACACAATCCCCATAGCTCAAAACCAACCCACGGGTTCGTTCAATCCGGCTTCAATGAGGTCGCGGACAGCGCATGTGTGATCCCAGCGTCGTCCCCCGCGACCTCACAGAACCCTCCAGATTCCCATTTGGCCTGATTTCTGATTCATATGTGGACGCCGCCTTTGGCAAGGGTTGATTTTGTCCTGTTGCGGTGATCGGTTGCTTTCATATGTCCGGCCTGTTTGTGCAGCTTGAAACGATCTGCTGGCCCTGATGGAAATCCGCTGGAGAGGTCCCTAATCAACCTGGCGCGCTTGTGAGGCGCGGTGAATCAGACGGGTTTGTCTCGCCGTTGGCTCGATCGTTACGCATCATTGACTGCCTTTGCCAATTCGGATAGGGCTGCGCGCTTAGGCGGCAAGCCCATAAGGTCTATATGTTTCTCCTCGGGTGAGTACCACCAATGCGATGCGCGCCAGTTTGTTTGCAAGAGCCACAGATACAAGCCGGAAGGGCTTTTTCTCCAGCAAGTTATTGACCCAGTCTGTCATGGGTGTTGGATTGCGCTTCGCGTGCCGCATGACGGCGGTCGCCCCTACAACAAGCAATCTTCGCAGATATCGATCGCCTTGTTTCGAGATGCCGCCTAAACGGGTTTTGCCACCTGTTGAGTGCTGTTTCGGGGTCAGCCCGAGCCAAGCCGCAAATTGCCTTCCCGAGCTGAATTGGTCGGGGTCAGTCACGGTGGCGGCGAGGGCGGTTGCTGTGATCACGCCGATACCAGGGATAGCTGCAAGTCTTCGGCTTGCTTCGTTGCTGGCGTGCCAGGCCTTCAGTTCTTGGTCGAGCGCACAGATCTCGTCGGTCAACTCAGCCATGCGCCGGATCAGGATTTCAAGGGCTCTGTGGGCGTAAGGTGGCAGTGTTGCATCTGCAAAAGCTTTATCAGCCACCTTCACAAGATTTGCGATGCCGGGATTTGCGACCAGCCCAAACTCCGCCAAGTGCGCCCGCAGCGCATTCGCAGCCATGGTTCTCTGGCGCACAATCAGCGCCCGGGTTCTATGTGCCATCAGAATGCTTTGCTGTTCGACCGTCTTCATAGGGACGAACCGCATCGTGGGCCGCCCCACTGCCTCACAGATTGCCTCGGCATCAATCGCATCGCTTTTTCCACGCTTCACGTACCCTTTGACGTATGAAGGCGGCATGATCCGAACGTCATGTCCCATCGCACTCAACGTGCGCGCCCAATGATGTGCTGTGGCACACGCCTCCACACCGATCAGACAGGGCGGTAATTTCGAGAAGAAGGGGATCATCTGCTTGCGGTGAAGCTTCTTGACCAGAACCGCATCGCCCGCTTCGTCGATGCCGTGAGCCTGAAAAACGCTTTTCGCCAGATCAAGGCCGATTGTTTTGATGTGCATTTGGTACACTCCTATGATGGTTGTCCAGTAGGACATTGATTTTGTTTGATTTTAAATTTGGTAAAATCTTCGAAGACCCAGCCGTTCTTGAGCGTATCGTAGATGATCGACAGCAACTTGCGCGCGGTGGCGATGATCGCTTTTCCTGC
>NZ_DASYOK010000255.1:0-3741 GCF_036007805.1 Yoonia sp. | reverse complement strand
CCGCACCGGGGCTTGCCGCGATTCCGCCGACGATCACATCGCGCTTTGCATCCGGATCAACCTGCCTGTGCAACAGCTCTGACAGGGCTGACGGCTGCACGCGCATTACCGCCTCTTCGCGGGGGATCACACCGTCTTCGGCCAAGGCCACGGCGATCCGCACAGATGCGCGTGAACTGCGCTGGACCCGCACGGCATCAAGGATCTGCAGGACACCGTCTTGCAGGGTGAACTTGATTTCCATCTCTTCGCGCAACCGGCGGCGGCAGATATCGCCATATGACACAAGCTGGGCATATTGATCGGGGCAGATATCCTCAAGTGCCGGACCACGCGGGTCACGTGTCAGGTAAAGCGCACCCTCTGCATCGGGGCCAAGATCATAAGCGTCGCTTCTGCTCGCACTCAGGTAGCGGCCAATGATCTTGGGCGCGCCGGAGGTGGAGTCCACAAACTGCATCACGCCCTGACCACATTCGCCCTGCCCTGTCCCCAAGGCCATCGCCTGTACGACAAGCCCGAGACCTGCGTTTGCCGGAGCACCCTTGGCCTGCCGCAGCAAACGCGCGGTCGTCCCGTCCCACGCGCGGGCCATCGAGCGCAGCACTTCGGCCAGTTGCACAGCTGGGTCCTGCGGAAAGGGTTCGTCGGTTTCAAACTCGAACGTGTCGAGCATGGTTTTCAGACTGGCGGCGTCGGCCACATCGGGCAGGTAGAATTCATCAGGATCAAGGCGCGCCACATGGATCGCATAAGATTGCACAAAGCGCAGGTAGAGTTTCGTCGCAGCTGCGGCCCCGATCTGCTGGGTCAGCTCGGCCAGACGCGCATCGTTCATCCCCACATTCAGGATCGCACTCGGCCCACCCCAATCGGGGTCCTGACTGGACGGGCGCACAGACAGAAGCGGCGCTTTGCCAAAGGGGGCCAGCAAGGTTTCCATATTTGGCAGATTGCCAATCGCTGCGGCATGAACCGCATCAAAGGACAAGGCGACCGTCACCGGCACGGGCATATCCAGACGCACCAGCCGTTGCAGGCACTTCGCACGTCCGCCATGGACCGAGGACTTCATGGCCGCAGTTGGCGTGATAAGCGTCAATGGCCCGTATGTTGACTGTTGCTGCACTGCGGCACCGATCTATTGTTCACCTGCAGCATAGAAGGAAATCCGGCCCACTGTACACATAACTTTACAGTTTTATGTCTAGCCTTCGATTTTCGTCAGATCAGCGACGCTGAGGCATATATTTCTAATACATGACAACAGGTTAAGGCGATTGCGGCGCAAAATCTCTGATTCCGCGTTCACTTGAACATCGGTGAAAAAAGCGTCAATCGGTGCGCGCAGTGCTGCCATAGCGGTCATTGCGGTGCTGAAATCTTGCGTCTTCATCGCTGGCGCGATTTTTGCATCTGCAGCATCAAGGGCGGCGAAAAGCGCCTTTTCGGCGTCGTCTTCGGCGAATTTGATGTCCGCGCCATAGGAGTATTCCACCCCGTCCTTTTCCTCGGCCTGCGTCAGGATGTTGTTGGCGCGCTTGAAGCCCTGGATCAGGTTTTCACCGTCATCGGTCGCCAGCGTTTCCGCCAATGCCTCGGCCCGTTTGACCAGCAGCGTCAGGTCATCATTGCCCGGCATCGCAATGCAGGCGTCGATGATGTCGTGGCGGATGCCTTTGTCTTTGAGGAATACCTTGAGGCGGTCGTGGAAGAAGGAGAGTAGGTCAGCGCACTTAGAGTCGATGCTCTCAGTGAGATTCTTTCCATTCTCTAGCGGTATCGGGATCAGGTTTAGGCGCTGCTGAGCATGGTTGGCAATTGGAGTGAGCAGAGGCATTGCAGTTCCATTCTCCAACACCAACCGAATAACCCCCAACGCCGCTCTCCGCAGCGCAAACGGGTCTTTGCTCCCAGTCGGCTTCTCATCAATCGCCCAGAACCCTGTCAGCGTGTCGATCTTATCGGCGAGCGCCACGGCCACAGACACCGGCGCGGTCGGCACCTCATCCGATGGGCCCAGCGGTTGCCAGTGTTCCAGACAGGCCTCTGGCACGCCGTCGTCGTGCCCTGCGGCCTTGGCATAATACTGCCCCATCAGCCCCTGCAATTCGGGGAATTCATAGACCATTTCAGAGGCCAGATCGGCCTTGGCGATCCGTGCCGCCTCTTCTGCCAGATCGGGCTTGGCGCCCACGTGCGGGGCGATTTCGCGCGCGAGGGCCGCGATGCGTTCAATCCGCTCGGCCTGTGAGCCCAGTTTCGCGTGGAAGGTCACGTTGGCGAGTTGATCGGTCCACGCCTTCATCCCCTGCCGTTCGACCGTGCGCAAATCATTCTCCCAAAAGAATTTCGCGTCCGACAGCCGCGCTGACAGCACCTTCTGGTTGCCCGCCAGAATGGTGGCACCCTGATCGGCGGTTTCCATGTTGGCGACGGTCACAAAACGCTCGATCCGGCCCGTCTTGGGGTTGCGCACGGAAAAGAATTTCTGGTGCTCTTTCATCGAGGTTTGCAGCACCTCGGGCGGCAGCCCAAGGAAGGCATCGTCAATCCGGCCCAGCAGGACCACAGGCCATTCGACCAGCCCCGCAACCTCGGCCAGCAGACCACGGTCCTCGACCACCTCAAGCCCCAGCGCAAAGGCCTGATGGATGGCGTCATGCCAGATCGCCTCGGCCCGTTCATCGGCGCGCAGCAGGACCTTGGCGCGCTTGAGCTTCGCCTCGTAATCATCTAAATTTGTGACAGAAAATGCATCCGGCGCAAGGAAACGGTGCCCGCGCGTGGTGTTGCCAGATGTGATCCCGTCCACATCCATCGGCACGATCTGCGCGCCTGCCTCATCACTGAGGATACACAGGATGGAATGCAGCGGGCGCACCCATTTCAGCGGGCCATCGCCCCAGCGCATCGACTTGGGCCACGGGAAATTGCGTACGGTCTGTTCCAGCACTTCGGCAATGATATCCGCCGCCATCCGCCCCGGTTTTTCGATCACCGCGAAATAGACCTGACCCTTTTTGTCGTCGCGCACTTCTAGGTCTTCGCGCGTCACACCTGCCCCGCGCAGGAACCCTTCGATCGCCTGATCCGGCGCACCCACTTTGGGCCCCTTGCGTTCTTCGCGCACTGCCTTGCTCTCGGCCGTCAGCCCTTCAATCGACAACGCCAAGCGGCGCGGCGTCGAGAATGCCGCAGCCCCTGCATAGGTCAGCCCCGCTTCGACCAGACCGTCCGTCACCAGCTTGCGCAGGTCATCGGCGGCACGGCTTTGCATCCGCGCGGGGATTTCCTCGGAGAAGAGTTCAATCAGAAGATCAGGCATCACTCGGCGCTTTCTGGAATTGGGGGGCAGTCTTCGGGGGGGCGGTTGCCGTCAAAAACGACTTCGCCACATTCATTGATCTGGTGCCACGCATAACCGCGTCCGTCAGGGTAGATGGCGACGATCCGGTCGATCCCGTATGCGATGTTTTCAACGCCCATAAAGGCGTTGGCATCGGTGCGCAGGTCTGCCCCGATCTGGGCTGCGTCAAAGCAATCGAACCAGCGGGGTGCCACGCGGGGTTCGGCGTTATCAACGATTTCAAACGTCTCTGTCAGCATCGCTTGGCTAAGGGTGGTTTCAAAGCAGGCACGATAGCGCAGCGGGCTGCTGATCGCGTCGATGCCTTGGAAGTTTTCCACCACAATCGGTTCTGCCTCACCGGTGCTGACGGAGGTCAGGCGCACGGCGTC
>NZ_DASYOK010000254.1:0-18710 GCF_036007805.1 Yoonia sp. | reverse complement strand
GTGCTGTTTCTGGATGAGCCTTGCGCCAACCTTGACGGCCATACGACACGCGACATCGAGGCGCTTTTGCAGGAAACCTCTGCCGCCGGTACCCGCCTTGTGATGTCCACGCATGATATGGGACAGGCCCGCCGTCTCGCGCAGGATCTGATATTCATGCTGCATGGCAAGGTACATGATGTCAGCCAAGCAGAGGTTGCATTTGCGCGCCCGCAAACCGAAGAACTGGCTGCGTTTTTGAGGGGAGATATTGTGACATGATCAAGGGAATTCTGGCCGGTGTCATGGCGATCTGGGCGACAACAACTGTTGCCGAAGACATGCGGATGGCGGTGACGACTTCTTTTGATAGTTCGGGCCTTGCCGAGGTGCTGCTGCCTGCGATCAAAGAAGACCTTGATATTGATCTGCAACTGCTTGTTGTCGGCACAGGTCAAGCGTTGCGACTGGGCGAGGCGGGTGATGTTGATGCGGTTCTGGTCCATTCACGCCCCGCGGAAGAGGCATTCGTTGCCGCAGGCCACGGCACGCATCGGCATGAAATCATGTATAATGATTTCGTCCTGATCGGCCCTGCGTCGGACCCTGCCGATATCGCAAATGCTGAAAGCGCGGCTGATGCGCTGCAGCGGATCGCGGCTGCCGAGGCCCCTTTCGTCAGCCGTGGTGATGATAGCGGCACCCATAAAGCAGAGCTTGGCGTTTGGGCCAGCGCAGGTCTTGACGCAGCAGGTTTTGATGGCTGGTACCGGCCGGTCGGTGCGGGCATGGGCCAGGCGCTGAACACGGCAGCAGGGATGGACGCCTATCTGCTCTCGGATCGTGCGAGCTGGCTGAACTTTGCCAATAAGGCCGATCTGGCACTGCTCTATTCCGGTGATCCGGTGCTGTTCAACCAATACACCTATCTGCCCGTCGATCCCTCCAAGAACGCAAACGTCCGCAACGATCTGGCAATGGCGCTTGAAACATGGCTGGTCAGCCCGCGTGCGGCGGCATTGATCAACGATTACACGATCAACGGCGAAACGCTTTTTGTGTTCAACGCCAAGGCTGAGTGATCAATGCGTGTGCGGCTCGTCCAGTGAGCCGTGCACGGCAAATTGCGTCAGGTCGGCGTCTTGGGGCGCAATCACACGGTAGCTTTCCCGCACACCGGCGTCGGTCAATTCACGCGCCACAGTCAGCAAGGTGTTGGCGTCATGATCGGCGCAAAGATCGGCCATTTGCGCGATCTCTTCCAAGGCCACGGCGTGCGCCGCTTCCAGCGAGGGCGCGCCGTAGATATCGACGAAATGCCGGGCAAGCAGGCCTGCGATGGCGTCTTTTTCCTGCGGTTCAATCTGGGTAACCGCGACAAAGCTGACCCGCCCGAAAGTCTCGCAACCCATCCAGCCGTTGGAAAAGGCCTGTTTCGCCTTGCCCATCAGGTCCGCTTCGCTCCAGTTGGAAAATTCAAAGCCCCCCGAGATACACCATTCACCCGTGCGCGCGGGATTATGGAACACGCGGCTGTCACTTTCGTCAAAATGGATCGCGCGGGCAAGTTTCATGCGGGCCTCGTCAGGGTTTCGGTCAGTGGGACCAGTTCGATCTTGTCCCCGATTTTGAGCAAAAGGCCAAGGTCTTCGTCCAGTCCGGTATAGTTGCCCGTTCTGCCTTTGACCGTGACTTCGCCCTCTAATGCATGCGCAAGGCCGATCCATTCGCGGTGCAGCGTTGCCGTGCCACTGTCCGCCCATGTGTTGATGCCCACCAAAGTATGGCGCACCCACGACTCCAGCAAATTGATCGCATCCACCTCGGCGCAGCCTTCGGCGTAGAGTGCCGTTTCATCGGGCGTCAGGCCGGTGTCCTCGCTCGGTGGCCAAAGAACGATTTCCAATGCGATGACCAACCAGTCGGGCGCGTCCTCGGGCAGGCCGGGGGCCGCCATTTTCAAACCGCCGCAGCGCCCGCCGTTAACATAGATTGGACCATCCCAGCCAAGATGAACCGCCACCTCGGGCGGGGCCAAGGCGCCAAGGGCGTTCTGAAAGCCGACGCCACAAATGGGCAGCATTACGGCAGCTTTACGCAGTGGCACATCAGGGGCAAAGACAATTGCCGCGCGCAAAAGATCAGGCGCAAGATCATAGATCACAAGACCTGCGTCGCACCCCGCATCGGCGGTGGCACAAGCCAATGCGAAAGGATCACTCCCCGCCGCATCCTGCCCTGCAAAGAGCGGTGGAAACGATGGATCGCTCATGCGTGACCTTTTGCGATCAGGTCGCGGGCCACCTGACGGAAGGCAGCCGCCTGGCTGCTGTCAGGCTTGGACACAACAATCGGCGCACCGCCATCGGCCGCAAGGCGGATATCCATATGCAGCGGGATTTCCGCAAGCAGCGGAACACCCAGCTTCTCGGCCTCTTTCGCCACACCGCCATGACCGAACATATGTTCCTCATACCCGCAGGCGGAACATATGTGCGTCGACATGTTCTCGATCATCCCGATGATCGGCGTGCCCAATTGGTTGAACATATCAATGCCTTTGCGCGCATCGAGCAAGGCAATGTCCTGCGGCGTGGACACGATAATCGCGCCGTTCAGTTGCGATTTTTGCGCCAGCGTCATTTGTACATCACCGGTCCCGGGCGGCAGATCGACGATCAGCACATCCAGCGCGCCCCATTGCACCTGAGTAAGCATCTGCTGCAAGGCACCCATCAGCATCGGGCCACGCCAGACAACCGCCTGATCCTCGTTCGCCATCAGACCCAGCGACATCATGGTCACACCGTAGTTGCGCATCGGCAGAATGGTCTTGCCATCAGGCGACGCAGGCCGCCCTGAGACACCCAGCATCCGGGGCTGGCTGGGGCCGTAAACATCGGCATCCAACAGACCAACGCGCCGCCCCTCAGCCGCAAGCGCGCAAGCGAGGTTGGCCGAAACCGTTGATTTCCCGACCCCGCCCTTGCCAGAGGCCACTGCGATAATCCGGTCCACACCGGGGATTTTCTCGGGCCCTGCAGGTGCGCCGCCACGCTGTGGTTTCAGATCAGGCGGTGCTGCAGGTGTGCTATGCGCCGTCATGACAACCGACACTGACGCTACGCCATCCAGCGCCTTGATCTGCGCCTCGGCTGTGTCTTTGATCGCAGTATAAGCGGCGGCATGGCTGCCGCTGACCTCCATCACAAAGCGCACAGCGCCGTCTTGCACGGTCAGGGCTTTGACAATCCCCGCCTCGGCGATGGATGTGCCGCTAACGGGGTCTTCAATCGTCTTGAGGATCTCAAGAACTGTTTCGCGGGTAAGGGCCACGTTACGACTGCCCTTCAATTTTACCGGTCACGACATGTTCCAGATCAAGCCCATCAACCGTCAGCACAACCTTGGCCTCAAAGCTACGCCCGGAGGTGTCACCGGCGTTGCGCATCGCCTCTTCGATCGCCTGTTGCGAGGTCACGCCGACCTGTTTGAGGAACTTGCGCATGGACATGTTAAAGTCTTCGCTCATCGTGCTTTCTCCTTGGTATTGATGGATCGCCGGATCAGTGATCCTTGCGCTTGGACAAATAGTCGTCGGTTGTGCGCGGGCGGGGCCGTTCGCCAGCTGCGAAGGGGTTATTCTCGGAATGATACTGCGCGTTGATCCGGCAATTGTCGCACATCTGGATCATGCGGATCGCGTTCGGGTTCTGGTACATCGCGTGATTGTTCGCCAGCTTTTCGGTGATCCGTTCCACGGTAGATTTCACCCCGAAGAGGCTGCCGCATTCGATACAGGCGAAAGGTTCTTCCTCGTTGAGCACCGTTTGCGACAGGGCGGCATCGGTCAGGTCCAGTTGCGGCTGCAAGGTGATCGCCTTTTCGGGGCAGACATTGGCGCACAGGCCGCATTGCAGACAGGCATCCTCTTGGAACCGCAGTTGCGGCAGGTCGCTGTTATCGCCCAGCGCGCCGGAGGGGCAAAGAGAGGCACAGGCCAAGCACAAGGTACAGGCATCGGTATCAACGATCACCGCGCCATAGGGTGCGCTGGCGGGCAACGGCAATGTCGTAACATCGGGGTTGAGCGCCTTTGCCGATAGTCGCGCCACCTGCCTGCGTGATCCCAACGGCAGGATCGGCGCCGCAATGGCGGGCGTTTTCGGCTGATCAAACAGGTGATCCGACAGCGCGTCGGGATCGGCAATATCAAGCAAGGCAACCTTGTCCGGCGAAATCGCATTCGCCAAATCCGCTTGCGGCATCAGCGCGTCACGTTCGGTCTTGGGTGCAAGCAGGATGTCCACGCGGGCAAATCCGCTGGCCAGCGCGCCGACCATCTCGGCATGGCCAAAACCTGCCAGCGCATCCACCTGCAACGGGATCA
Source organism: Yoonia sp. (assembly GCF_036007805.1). Lineage (GTDB taxonomy): Bacteria > Pseudomonadota > Alphaproteobacteria > Rhodobacterales > Rhodobacteraceae > Yoonia. The sequence goes on along the minus strand of NZ_DASYOK010000254.1, from coordinate 14,341 downwards.
CATGGGCCGGAAGCCCGCGTCCGTAACGTGCGGCAAGGCTGATCATTTCCGCACCGTGGTCATCGTGGACCAGTAGCGTGGCATCCTTGCCGCCTGCCGCGCGGTAGCTGCTGGCCAAGGTGTTGATCCGGCGGAAGGTGAAATCGGCCGATGGCGCGTCATAGCTGATCGCACCTGACGGGCAGACCGCAGAACAGGCCCCGCAACCGGCGCAGATCATCGGATCAATGCTGACATGTTCGCCCGCCGATGTGATCGCGCCGGTGGGACATAGGTTCAAACAATTGGAGCAGGCCGGTTTTTCAGCGCGGGAATGGGCGCAAAGGCTGGTTTCCAAGCGCACGTAGAAGGGTTTTTCAAACGTGCCGACCAATTGGCTGGCGGCGAACACCGCGTCTGCGACAACGACAGGGCTTTTGGGATCAGCACGCACATAGCCGTCGCGTTTGTCAGGGGCGAGGAATAGGGGTGTGCCGCCCGTGAGATCAAGAATGATGTCGCATTCCGACACCGCGCCGTCACGTGGTGCTGTCATCGCCGGGGTTCCACGCCCACCTGTCATGCTTTGCTGGAACGCGTTGATACGCACCTGATAGCGGCCAAGCGTGCCGCTGGCCTGATGCAACGTGCCAACAACAGTATCGTAGTTCGGGTTCGGCATGATTTCGGCACCAGGCGCGAGAAGCACAGTGACCGAAAGCGCCTCTGCCAACTTCTCGGCGGCGGCAAGCGCTATGTCGTTCGCACCCACGATCAGACAGGTGCCTTCCGATACCACATCAAAGGTCTTTTGCGCCGGTGGTATCAAAGCCGCCTCGGCGATCAATGCAGCCATCTTGGGTGTCGTGTCAGCAGTATCATCGGTCCAGCCGGCACGGTCGCGAATATCGACAAAGGCGGGTACATCCGCGTCGATATCCTCGGAAAGCGCAAGAAAACGATGGGCCTCTTGCTGGCAGGCGATCATCACGTTGCCTTGCGCGATTGCCTTGGCTGCAACCTCGATCTGGTCAGTGCACAGGCTTGAATAACACCCGCCACAGCTTTGGCCGGTGGCGGCTTCCAGCGCAGGGGAATCAACCTTTTGGGAACCAAGACAGTCACAAACCAGCAGTGTTTTCGCCATCATCATCCCCGATTTTCATGAACGCAGATCGGAGCGTAGCTAGTCAGGAATTCGCAAGACAGTAAACCCAAATATCAGTTTGATTTACGCACAACAAATTTTGCAAATGCAGCAATTCAAATAATTCTGACGACAAAGAATGTAATTTTCTCGCGCAGAACCCTTGCACATTGGGCGTCTAGCAAATGCTGCGATGCAGTATGTTAAGGAGGCAAAATTCTTAACTAAAAACATGCTTTGCGTTTGCAAGTTTCTGCGGCAATCTGTCGGTGTACCAAGGCACACTAAACGGGGATTTCTTTTGAAATTCGCATACCCAGGTTCGCAGTCATTGCCGCTTGGCGTCGTCGTAAGACGGGGGCCGGGTGTGACGCGTTGGGCCAGACACGCGTGGAAAGCCTCTGCTGTCCTGCCAGGTGCCGGGCCTGCGGATTGGAAAGTACTGCGCACCGACGGTGATGTGACTGAATTCCATGCCGCAACGCTTCCGCTGACGCTCTATGTTTCAGATGTTGAGGCCTATGCCCACGAGCTGCAGGCGCGCGAACCTTCTGTCTATGTGGTGTTGCGTCCGGTGTCGGGAAGCAAGGATATACCCTGGACTGTCACGCTAGTAACCGCGTCCCCGTATGAGGCGCAGGATTATTGCGATTCCGCAGAAGAGCAGGTCGAGAAGATTCCGATGCCAGATGGTCTCGGGGCGTGGATTACCGAATTTGTCGACAAGCACTATGAGGAAGAGGCGTTCGTGAAACGCCGCCGCGATAAGTCCCGCGTCGATCAAAATCAGGACGGCATTGGTGATCCGCGTATCCGCCAGACGGCCGATGTCTATCGCGCCCCTCGCCGCAAGGAGGTGCTGAATTGAGCGATATGTTGTCATCATGGTCACGCCGCCGCGCCGCTGTCGCGGCCGAAGCCGCACAAGAGGACCGGGCTGCACAAGAAGCGGCTTTGGCGCAGGAACAAGAAGCGCTGGCCGAGAAATCGGATAAAGAGATTTTGGAGTCGCTCGGCCTTCCTGATCCTGACAGCCTTGCGATTGGCGATGATTTCAAGGCTTTCATGTCCAAGGCCGTGCCTGAACACATTCGCAAGCGCGCGCTGCGCAAACTATGGCGCAGCAATCCGGTTCTGGCCTGTGTTGACGGGCTGAACGATTATGATGACGATTATCTGGCGCAAAGCATCGGGCAAGATGCGCTAAAGACCACCTATCAGGTGGGTAAAGGGATGCTGGCGCATCTGTTGGAAATCGAGCGCCAGAAAGAGGCAGGTCCGGCCGTCGCAAAGGTGGAAGTCGAGGAGGACACCACCGAAGAAGTCGCCGAGACAAGCGCGCCGACTGTTGATCTGCCTAAGGATGGTGCAGCGGTTGAGGAGGACCCTGCACCATTCACCCCCCGCCGTATGCAGTTTCAATTCGAGGATGATGTCGCATGAACGCCGCCGTCGAAATAGTCGATATCGCCGCGGAAGATCGCCTGCGCGCCGATCTCTATAACTACCTGGGCGTTATGCTGGCGGGACCACCCGATCAATTGCTGCTAGATCAGACTGCGGGGCTTTCGGGCGATGACACCGTATTGGGAAAAGCAATCAACGGTCTGGCGCGTGTGGCGAAAATCTCCAAGCCAAAGGCGGTGCGCTCAGAATACAACGCGCTCTTCATCGGCCTTGGTCGGGGCGAGTTGCTGCCTTTTGCCAGCTACTACCTCACAGGGTTCCTGAACGAAAAGCCGCTCGCCAATCTGCGCAAGACAATGGCCGATTTCGGCATGACGCGTGCCGAAAACGTGTTCGAACCCGAAGACAACATCGCGTCCTTGATGGAGATGATGGCTGGCATGATCGTGGGCCGCTTTGGCCGTGTCGCGACACTGGCCGAACAACAGACGTTCTTTAACGCGCATATCGGCACATGGGCATCGCATTATTTCAGCGACCTGCAAGGGGCCAAATCATCCATCCTTTATGCCTCTGTCGGCGCTGTCGGACAGGCATTCATGGACATCGAGAAAGAAGCGTTTCGTATGACAGCAGGCTGACGAGCTTGCGACATAACCGGTGGGGATGCCCGCCAAAGAAAGAAAGGGAGACATCCTTATGACCGAGAAAAAAGAGGGCACAAACCGCCGCGGATTTCTGAAACTGGCCGGCACGGCAGCGCCAGCCGCTGTTGCTGCGGTAGCCGCAGGTGGTGCGACGCAAGCCGCAGCACAGCCCGTCGATCTGTCATCGCAGACGATGCAGGATACCGAACACACGCGGGCTTATCTTGAAAGCACACGGTTCTAAACATTCCAGGGCTCTTTTCGTGGTCGCGACACACCATGACGCACAGGCCCAAAAAGGATTATCCGAGTAGATCGGATCAGGGAGGAAGAAAATGCTGAGGAAAAAGACCAACGGGTATACACGCCGGTCCGGTCGTTCGCCGATTATGGTGAACACAGGTGCCAAAGGAATTGACCGTCGCGGATTTTTGCGCGGATCAGGCCTTGCCATCGGTGGCCTGGCTGCGATTGCCGCAACAGGCGGCAGTGTCACCCAAGCAACAGCACAACAGGCCGCGACACGCGCCGTTGAAAGCATCAAATCGGTTTGTACGCACTGCTCGGTCGGGTGTACTGTGATCGCAGAAGTCGATAACGGCGTCTGGACAGGCCAGGAACCCGGCTGGGACAGCCCGTTCAACCTCGGGGCACACTGCGCCAAAGGCGCTGCCGTCCGTGAGCACGCCCATGGCGAGCGCCGCCTGAAATACCCGATGAAGAAAGAAAACGGCGAGTGGGTCCGCATCAGCTGGGAAACCGCGATCAACGAGATCGGCGACGGCATGATGAAAATCCGCGAAGAAAGCGGGCCGGATTCTGTGTATTGGCTGGGTTCTGCGAAGAGCAATAACGAGCAGGCCTATCTGTTCCGCAAATTCGCCGCCTACTGGGGTACGAACAACGTTGACCACCAGGCGCGGATCTGTCACTCGACCACGGTTGCCGGTGTGGCGAACACATGGGGCTACGGCGCCATGACCAACAGCTACAACGACATGCACAACTCCAAAGCGATGTTCCTGATCGGCGGCAACCCGGCCGAGGCACACCCAGTGTCCTTGCTGCACATGCTGAAAGCCAAAGAGCAGAACAACGCGCCACTGATCGTTTGTGACCCACGTTTCACGCGCACAGCCGCCCATGCCGACGAATATGTCCGCTTCCGGCCCGGCACCGATGTGGCGCTGGTCTGGGGTATCCTGTGGCATATCTTTGAAAACGGCTGGGAAGATAAGGAATTCATCCGCACCCGCGTCTGGGGCATGGACGAGATCAAGACAGAAGTGGCCAAGTGGACACCCGAAGAGGTCGAGCGCGTCACCGGCGCACCCGGCAGCCAGTTGGAGCGTGTCGCACGGACCCTTGCCAATAACCGCCCCGGCACTGTGATCTGGTGCATGGGTGGTACACAGCACACCAACGGCAACAACAACACCCGCGCCTACTGCATCCTGCAGCTGGCACTGGGGAACATGGGCGTCGCCGGTGGCGGCACCAACATCTTCCGCGGCCACGATAACGTGCAGGGTGCAACCGACCTTGGCGTTCTGGCCGATACGCTGCCGGGCTACTACGGCCTTGCACCAGGATCATGGGCGCACTGGGCGCGCGTGTGGGAAGAGGACCTTGATTGGCTCAAGGGCCGGTTCTCGGATGCCTCCTACGGCGACACATCCATGATGAACCTGAACGGCATTACCGTCAGCCGCTGGATCGACGGCGTTCTGGAAGACAAAGAGAACATCGACCAGCCTGACAACACCCGCGCGATGGTGCTGTGGGGCCATGCCCCGAACTCTCAGACCCGTCAGAAAGAGATGAAGACGGCGATGGAGATGCTCGACATGCTTGTCGTGGTTGATCCATATCCAACCGTCTCGGCGGTTCTGCAGGACCGGACAGACGGTGTTTACCTGCTGCCGGCATGTACGCAGTTTGAAACACGCGGGTCTGTGACGGCTTCTAACCGGTCGCTGCAGTGGCGTGACAAAGTGGTTGAACCGCTGTTTGAATCACTGCCAGACCACACGATCATGGCAATGTTTGCCGAAAAGTTCGGCTTCCACGACAGGATCTTCCGCAACATTGCGATTGATGAGGGCGGCGAGCCCAACATCGAGGACATCACCCGCGAATTTAACCGCGGCATGTGGACCATCGGCTACACTGGCCAGAGCCCCGAGCGTCTCAAGATGCATATGGCCAACCAGCACACCTTTGACCGCACCACACTGCGGGCTGTCGGTGGTCCGGCTGACGGTGACTTCTACGGCATGCCTTGGCCATGCTGGGGCACACCCGAGATGAACCACCCGGGCACGGCAAATCTCTATGACATGTCGATGCCAGTGGCCGAAGGCGGTCTGACATTCCGCGCCCGTTTCGGGGTGGAACGCGATGGTGAAAACCTGCTGGCCGAGGGCGTCTTTACCCCCGGATCGCAGATCGAGGACGGCTATCCCGAGTTCACCATGCAAATGCTGTTAGACCTTGGCTGGGACGGTGATCTGACCTCCGAGGAACGCGCATCAATCGAACAGGTTGCGGGCGGCGCGGATAATGTTGGCGGCATCAACTGGAAAACCGACCTGTCAGGCGGTATTCAGCGCGTTGCAATTGCACGTGGTTGTGCGCCCTTCGGCAACGCCAAAGCCCGTGCTGTGGTCTGGACCTTCCCTGACCCAGTGCCGATCCACCGCGAACCGCTCTATACGAACCGCCGCGATCTGGTGGCTGATTATCCGACTTACGCGGATAAGAAGTTCTGGCGCGTGCCGACCATGTATGCCTCGATTCAGGAGAACGATTTCTCGCAAGAATATCCGATCATCCTGACCTCGGGCCGTCTGGTTGAATACGAGGGTGGCGGCGATGAAACCCGTTCGAACCCATGGCTGGCCGAATTGCAGCAGGACATGTTCATCGAGATCAACACACGCGACGCCAACAACCTAGGTGTGCGTGACGGCGCGCAGGTCTGGGTCGAAGGCCCGGAGGGCGGCAAGGTCAAGGTTATGGCCATGGTCACAGAACGGGTTGGTGTGGGCGTGGCGTTCATGCCGTTCCACTTTGGTGGACACCTGGAGGGCGTCGATCTACGGGATAAGTACCCTGAAGGGGCTGACCCATACGTCTTGGGTGAATCCACCAATACCGCCCAAACCTACGGCTATGACAGCGTAACCCAGATGCAAGAGACCAAAGCGACTCTTTGCAAAATCTGGACAGCATAAGGGAGAAGTAGAATGGCTAGAGCAAAATTTCTCGTTGATGCTGAACGCTGCATCGAGTGTAACGCCTGCGTCACTGCATGTAAGAACGAACACGAGGTGCCTTGGGGTATCAACCGCCGCAAGGTTGTCACGATCAATGACGGCAAACCGGGTGAACGGTCGATCTCGGTCGCATGTATGCACTGCTCGGATGCACCCTGCATGGCGGTGTGTCCGGTAGACTGTTTCTACCAGACAGCCGACGGTGTGGTCTTGCACTCAAAAGACCTGTGCATCGGGTGTGGCTATTGCTTCTACGCGTGTCCGTTTGGCGCGCCGCAATTTCCGCAGGCTGGCAACTTTGGGTCACGCGGCAAGATGGACAAATGTACCTTCTGCGCCGGTGGTCCCGAGGAAAACAACTCGACAGCCGAATTCGCCAAATACGGGCGGAACCGGATTGCCGAGGGCAAGCTGCCGATCTGTGCCGAAATGTGCGCAACCAAGGCGCTGCTGGCCGGTGATGGCGACACAGTGTCCGACATCTACCGCGAGCGTGTCGTGGCCCGCGGTTTCGGGTCCGGTGCCTGGGGTTGGGGCACAGCCTATGACCAAAAGGGCGGCTAATCGCCCCTTTTGCGAGATGCAAATAAAGGGGCGGCCTTTTCACGGGCCGCCCTTCTTTGATTAGCCAGAGAGGATTTCTCAATGCTGCGTCTGATGACAGTTTTTGCATTGCTATTCGCCATGACAGCACCCGCATCGGCGCAAGAGGCCACCGATGATCCGCGCGCAGCCACTGGCGGGGCGCAAACGTTGGAGGATATCCTGCGCCGCCAGGAAGGCCTGGTCATGGATGACAGTTTCCGGAGCGATGTGACTGGCAACCCCGAGAATGCCGCACCGATCACAGATCAGCTTGGCACCTTGGGTGGTGCGTCGGATCCCGATTTATGGCGCGCATACCGTTATGAAGTTGTCGATCTGACCACCCAGGCACGTGGGCCTGCGGTCACGACAATGATTCAGGACCGTGGCATGTGGTGGCAGGCTTTCCGCGAAGGACCACTGGTTTCAATGACCGCGGCCTTGCTGGGCGGCACGCTTGTGCTGCTGGCCCTGTTCTATCTGATCCGTGGGCGCATCCGCCTTCACGGAGAAAAAACAGGGCGGACAATCACGCGTTTCAAGGCGTTCGAGCGTTTCGGCCACTGGCTATTGGCATCGTCGTTTATCCTGCTTGGCCTTACCGGACTGGTATCGCTTTTGGGACGCAAGGTGCTGATCCCCGCCTTTGGGCATGAGGCGTTTTCAGGCTTGGCAATCGGCAGCAAATGGATCCACAACAACGTCTCTTGGGCGTTCATGCTGGCGCTTGTGATCATCTTTGTCGTCTGGGTTGTGCACAATATCCCCGACCGCACCGATCTGAAATGGCTTGCAAAAGCGGGCGGTCTGTTTGGCGGCGATCACCCGCCTGCGAAAAAGTTCAACGCAGGTCAAAAGTTGATCTTCTGGGCGGTGATTATCCTTGGTGGCTCGATTTCGGCCTCGGGTATTTCGTTGCTGTTCCCGTTCGAATTTAATATGTTTGCCCACACATTCTCGTTCATCAACGGCTGGGGCGTGCCCGGATGGTTCGGCTTACCTGATTTGCCCTATCCGCTGTTGCCGCACGAAGAGATGCAGTTCGCCCAACTCTGGCACGCGATCGTCAGCCTTGTGCTGACCGCGATCATCCTTGCGCATATCTATCTTGGGTCAGTCGGTATGGAAGGTGCCTTTGATGCGATGGGCAAAGGCGAGGTCGAAGAACAGTGGGCGCGCGAGCACCACAGCATTTGGGCCGATGAGGTGCTGAACGCCAAACCCTCCAAGAGCGAGGCATAGCACGATGAAAGCGTTCCTGATCTCTGTAGTTGCGTTGGTCGTCATCACGGTGGGTGCGAATCAGATCCTGATGCGCGTCGGGCCCTCCAGCGCCGAAGCCACCATTTCAAACGACAACGTGCGCCTTTCAGACTGAGAACCGGTGAAATATGACGAAATACAGGGCCCTACGGGGCCCTGTTTTACATGCGCAAAAGGGGATTTGCGCATCGCTCCGGAAAGCGATACCAGCCGGACAAAGCAATCAGGCCGAGGGTAGGCTTGATCCGCAGAACCAAAATCTAAACCTAATTTCCTGTCTCTGGCAAAGCGTTGAGGATGCGTTCCTTCGGCGCGTCTTTGGCGGGGTGCGGTCGTTATCGAGAAAGGAAAAGCCCCAGCGTGCTCATCTCAATCAAAACCCATCTCAGCTACACCACCGCCACATCTTGTAGCCTGCTGCTTCAGATCGAGGCGGCGCAGGATATCGCGCAGGTCTGCGAAAGCAGTCACTTCACCACGAACAAAGATATCTACTGGAACATCATTCCCGGCGAAGAGAATATCGGTTTACGTCGCTGGGGGCGGATCGAACAGACATTCGAGTGCGTTTACGAGGCCAAGGTACGCGTGCAGCGCCCCGTATCGGATCTTGCGGATCTTGCGGCCCATGATGTCACGCAATTGCCCAGTGATGTGACCAAGTTTCTGATGCCCTCTCGCTATTGCTTTCCCGAAGCTTTCCTGGGCTTTGTCCCCGAACAATTCGGGTCACTCGCGGGTGGCGCGCTGATCGCGCAGATGAGCGACTGGATCAGAGAGAATTTCACCTACGACATCTGCGCCAGCAACGCGCTGACCACGGCGACCGATAGCTTTCAGGCGCAGCGCGGCGTCTGTCGCGATTACGCGCATGTTTTGATTGGTATGGCACGCTCTGCCGGTATCCCCGCGCGGATTGCCAGCGTATATGGGCCGGCTGTGAACCCGCAGGATTTCCACGCCGTCGCCGAGGTGTTTCTGGATGGTGCATGGCACATCGTTGACCCCACAGGCATGGCTCACCCAAGCGAGATTGTCCGCATCGGTGTCGGGCGTGACGCGGCTGATGTATCGTTTATGACGTCCTATGGTTGGATGGAGATGAAAAAACAGTCAGTTGATGTGTCTTTCATCGCATGAAGCCGCAGGAAGCGCGCCATCTGCTTGCAACTCCCTTGCCGCGCGTTAGGTTAATTTCATGAGTACAGATCGACAGCACTTTGATGAGATGCTTTTGGGCGGAGAAGGCGTGCGCGCGCCTTATGCCGAATATCAAGAGTGGTTCTCGCATGAAGACGTTTCGCGCCTCTCCAAAAAGTCGAAAGAGGCCGAAGCCTTCTTTCGCAGGACGGGGATTACCTTCAACGTTTACGGTCAGGCGGCGGCGCAAGAACGGCTGATCCCCTTTGATCTGATCCCGCGGATCATCGCGAACCGCGAATGGACGAAGTTGTCGAAAGGTATCGAACAGCGCGTGCGCGGCGTGAACGCCTTTTTGTATGATATTTACCACCGTCAGGAAATTCTGCGCGCCGGTGTGGTTCCGATTGACCTGATCGCAAAAAACGCCGCGTTCCTGCCACAGATGATGGGCGTGACACCGCCGGGCAATGTTTACACACATATTGTGGGCACAGATATCGTGCGCACCGGTGAAGATGATTTCTTTGTGCTGGAAGACAACGCGCGCACCCCGTCCGGCGTGTCCTACATGCTCGAAAATCGCGAAACCATGCTGCAAATGTTCCCTGAACTGTTCAGCCAGATCAAGGTGCAGCCGGTCAGCGATTACCCCAAGAACCTGCGCCGGTCCCTTGCGGCCTGCGCACCTGCGGGGTGCAACGGCAAACCAACGGTCGCGATCCTGACGCCGGGTATCCATAACTCGGCCTATTTTGAGCATTCGTTCCTTGCCGATCAGATGGGTGTGGAACTGGTCGAGGGCCATGATCTGCGCGTTGTCGACGGCCATATCGCAATGCGCACGACCGAAGGGTATAAAACGATCGACGTGCTCTATCGTCGTGTGGACGATGATTACCTTGATCCGCTGAACTTCCGCCCGGATTCTATGCTGGGTGTGCCGGGCATCATGGATGTCTATCGTGCCGGCAATATCACCATCGCCAACGCCCCCGGCACAGGTATTGCCGATGACAAGGCGATTTATTCCTACATGCCTGACATCATCGAATTCTATACCGGTGAAAAGGCGATCCTGAAGAACGTCCAGACCTTCCGCTGTTCCGAACCTGATGCGTTGAAATACGTGCTCGATAACCTTGCTGATCTGGTGGTGAAAGAGGTGCACGGATCGGGTGGTTACGGGATGCTTGTTGGCCCTGCCGCCTCAAAGAAAGAACTGGCGGCATTCGCAGCCAAACTGCGCAAATCTCCGGCCAATTATATCGCGCAGCCGACACTGTCGTTGTCGACCGTGCCGATCTTCACCAAGAAAGGCCTAGCCCCCCGCCACGTCGATCTGCGGCCCTTTGCGCTGGTGTCGCCTGATGGCATGAACATCACACCCGGTGGTTTGACGCGCGTCGCGTTGAAAGCCGGATCGCTGGTGGTGAATTCAAGCCAGGGCGGCGGCACAAAAGACACTTGGGTTTTGGAGGACTAGGCGATGCTTGGAAAAACCGCAGGTGGGCTCTACTGGATGTTCCGTTTTCTGGAACGCAGTGAAAATACCGCACGACTGGTTGAAGCCGGGTTCCGGATCGCGCTGACGCGATCATCCGACCCTGAATCAGAGTGGAAATCTGTGCTGACGACCGCCGGTGTGCGAATGAATTATGACCAGAAATATGATGGGTATACCGCACTGGATGCGATTGATTTCCTGCTGCGTGATACCGACAACCCGTCAAGTGTCATGTCGTCGATCAACAACGCGCGCACCAACGCGCGGATGGTGCGCACGGCACTGACAACCGAAGTCTGGGAGGCCGTGAACGAAAGCTGGATGGCCATGAAGGCGGCGTTAAAGACACCCGTGACGCAGGCAAAACTGCCAGAGGTGCTGGGTGAAATCCGCCGCTACACAGCGCTCGTGCGGGGCGCGTTGCATGGCACCATGCTGCGCAATGATATTTTCGACTTTTCCCAGCTTGGCATCGCAATTGAGCGGGCGGACAATACCGCGCGGATCATCGACGTAAAATATTATACGCTGCTTCCTTCAGCCAGTTTCGTAGGCTCTGCCCTTGATAACGTGCAGTGGGAAACGATCCTGCGGTCCGTGTCGGCCTACCGGTCATTCCGTTGGCTGAACAACGACGATATCTCACCGATGAGCATTGCGGACTTTCTGATTTTTGACAGCCGCTTTCCGCGTTCACTCTCGTTCTGTAGCCGCATTCTGGACGAGAATCTCGGCTATCTGGCCAAGGATTATCGCACCCGCCTGCCTTGCCATGACATGATCGACGCCCAGCGCGACAGACTGCGCGCGAGCACGATTGAAACGGTCTTTGATGAGGGGCTGCACGAATTCATCACGTCGTTCATCCGCGAAAACAACGCGATCGGGCTTCAAATCGAACAAGACTACAGCTTTGTAGGATAGGTATTTTCAGACCATGAGACTTAGTATCAAACATGCAACGAAATACACCTATGACGCGCCTGTGTCCTATGGGCTGCAACAGGTGCGGTTAACCCCTGCAAACTCCAGACATCAGACGGTGCATGACTGGACGGTCGCAGTGACAGGCGGCACCAAAGAGCTGACGTTTGAAGACCACTATCAAAACCAGACCATACTGGTGCGGGCCGATAAAGGTGCCACCGAAGTCTCGGTCGAAGTGTCCGGCGAGGTCGAGACGCACACGAATGATGGCATTTTTGGCAAGACCTATGGCACCGCTCCGCTTTGGCATTTCAGGCAAAGTACACGGCGTACCGAGGCAGGCAAGGGCATCAAAAAACTTGCGAAGACCTTGGAAAAAGCGCCCAATGTGCTTGATGGGCTGCATGCCTTGTCACAGGCGATTATCGAGGCGGTTCCTTTTGGCCAAGCCGTTACGTTTTCAGGCACTACCGCAGAAGAGGCGCTGATGGCGGGTGGTGGTGTATGTCAGGATCACACGCAGATTTTCATTTCGGCCGCACGACTTGCAGGTGTGCCGGCGCGCTATGTTAGCGGCTATCTGATGATGAACGACCGGATTGATCAGGACGCGAGCCATGCATGGGCAGAGGCTCATATCGATGAGCTTGGCTGGGTCGGGTTTGACGTATCCAACGGCTATTCACCCGACGAACGCTATGTGCGGATCGCAACAGGCCTGGATTCACGCGATGCATCGCCGGTTACCGGCGTGCGCATGGGGTCTGCCTCGGAAGCAATGATTGTGTCGCTTCAAATTCAGCAGTAGATGCTTATTTGAACGCTGAATTTCTCTAAACGGTAATGGACTACGAAATTGACATACTGTGTTGGGCTTCGCCTGAATAAGGGACTGGTCTTTATGTCCGACACCCGCACAAATGCAGGTGTAGATAATTTTTCCGTCACCCGCAAAATGTTCACATGGAATACCCCCGGTGAACGGGTCATCACCCTGATGACAGCCGGGAACCTTGCCACGACACAGGCCTTGGTCAGCCTTCTGGACGAACGATCTAAGGCAACGGCCGAGCGCAACCCGACTTTGCTTGAACTCCCTACGATGTTTCAGGTGGCACGCATGGTCGGTGCAACACTGAAAGAAGTGATCGAGGAAAGCGGGCCTGACGGGCAAGAAGCCTCAACCAAGTTTCGCGCGTCAGTCATCCTTGGTGGTCAGATCAAAGGTGGCAAGCCCACCCTGTTCCTGATCTATCCTGAGGGGAATTTCATCGAGATCACCGAAGACAGCCCGTTCTTCCAGATTGGTGAAGCCAAATACGGCAAGCCGATTTTGGTGCGCGCCTATGATCCGGACATGAGTTTCGCGGATACAATCAAGCTCTTGCTGGTGTCTTTTGACAGCACGATCAAGGCGAACCTTTCGGTGGGCTTGCCGCTGGATCTGCAGATCTATGAGGCGGACAGTTTCAAGGTCACGGAACGCCCGCGGATCGAGGCTGATGACCCCTATTTCCAACATATTTCAAATAGTTGGGGCGAGGCTTTGCGTACCGCATTGGCACAGCTTCCCAGCTACCAGTCCGATTAACGGCAGCACAAGATGAAGGCGGTTCTGGCCCTCGTTGCGGTGATTGTATCGCTTTTCGTGCTGGAAACCGCCCGACAGGGTGTCAGCATCACACATTTCGCAGTCGGCGAAACACCCGTGACAAGATATGCGCGCGCGGACGCGGATGGGCCTGCGGTAGTGGTGGCGCATGGCTTTGCCGGATCGCAGCAGATGATGCAGGGCTATGTCTTGCCGCTCGCCCAGGCAGGTTATCAGGTCTACGCCTTTGAATTCCTCGGGCATGGGCGACACAGACAACCGATGTCAGGTGATGTGAACGCGCTGGATGGCACGACCCGTTTGTTAGTTGCGCAAACAAGCGCAGTCATCGACAGCATTGATGCGGGCGATGTGCCTGTTGCGCTCTTGGGGCATTCCATGGCGACCGATATCCTCGCCCGTGTTGCGCAAGAGCGTGATGATATTGGCCCTTTGGTTCTCATTTCGGCGTTTTCGCAGGTGATTGATGCCAACACCCCGTCCAATCTTCTTTTGATCACAGGAAGTTGGGAACCGGGCCTGCGCGACTTTGCGCAAGAGGCCGTGCAGATGGTTGATCCGACAGCCACCACCGGTGAGACCGTGACGGATGGTGATCTGCGCCGCCGCGCTGTCATTGCGCCGTTCACCGAACATGTCTCGGTCCTGCATAGCCGCGCGGGGCGGGCCGAAGCGGTCGCTTGGCTTGACGGGTTTTATGGGCGGCAATCACTGCCCGCGATCTTGCCAACCGGAACCGCTATTTTGGGCCTTTTGGTGGGGATTGTCCTGTTGTTCGGACCGATTGCCAAGCGACTGCCACAGCGACAGACCGAGGTGCCCGCGATTGATCGGAAGCAATTGGCGGTT
>NZ_DASYOK010000253.1:0-12002 GCF_036007805.1 Yoonia sp. | reverse complement strand
TGTGCGCGTGATATCGGTTGTGCCGTCGATATACTGGCCACCACTGTCTACCAGCAAAAGCTCACCCATCCGGACAGGGCGGTTTGTCTTGTCGCTGACGCGGTAGTGGACAATCGCCCCGTTCGGGCCGGACCCGCAGATTGTCTCGAAACTGATGTCGCGGAGTGCATTGGTCTGCGTGCGAAACCCTTCCAGCGCCTTGACCACATCAATCTCGGTGAGAGCACCTTTCGGCGCCTCTGTATCGAGCCACGACAGAAACTGCACCATCGCCACCGCGTCACGCGCGTGGGCGGCCTTTGAACCGGCGATTTCGGTCGGGTTCTTGCAGGCCTTCGGCAGAATGCAGGGGTCTTGGCCCTGCACGACGTCACAGCCCGCTTCTTCGAGGGTGGACGCCACGATGTCGGGGCAGGTCCGCGTGTCGATCAGGACTTTGCCTTGAAGGTTGGTCAGTGCCGGTATGAAATCACCAAAGTCATGCACAGTCACATCCGGACCCAGATGGTCTGCAATCTCGGCGGTTTTGCCGGCACCGGCAAAAAGATCAACGCGGCCGCTCTTGTGCAGGATCGCAAAGGCCTGTGGTACGGGATTGCGCGCGATATCCGTCCCGCGGATATTCAAAAGCCACGCGATGCTGTCGGGCAATGTCAGCACCGCCGCAGTCTCTTTCAGTGCAGCCGAAAGGCGCGCCCGTTTTGCGTCATGGGCCTCGCCCGCATGTTCCAGCGCGTGGGCTGTGAAAGGTGCTGTAGGCGCGGCAGGTTGATCCGCCCAGATTGCATCAACCATGTTATCGGTGATCACCAGTTCGAAAACGGAAAGCTTTTCCCGCAACCCCGCAATCTCGGAGACCGTGTGCAACCATGGATCATAGGCCAGTTTGCCACCCTCCGGCCTTTGCGCAGGCAACCAGTCTGCCAGTTGCGTCTCAGGCCAATGGACAGGGGTGAAATCATCCGCGACCTGCGCACGAACCTGCACGCGGTAACGACCGTCAATAAACACACCCGCCACGTCAGAGAGCACAGCACAAAACCCTGCCGATCCGGAAAAGCCTGTCAGCCATTCCAGACGCGCATCACGCGGGGCGACATATTCGCCCTGATGGGCATCGGCACGCGGGACGAGAAAGACATCCACGCCGCGTTGCGCCATCAAGGCGCGCAGAGATGCCAGCCGTGGTGGGCCTTGTTCAGGTGAAGATGACGCTTCAAAGCTCTGAAACATTTCAAAAATCCCACTCTTATTTATGTTGGTAGTTTGTGCTGGATACCTGAGGCGGTCCAATCACAACCTAGCTGGCCCGGCGCATCCCCAACACACGGGCGCGTTTGCGCGGATCGCTGTCAAAGAGGCTCGCGAGCTGCTCGGTCATCGCGCCAGCAAGCTGTTCGACATCGGTGATTGTCACCGCGCGTTCGTAATAGCGGGTGACATCATGCCCGATCCCCACCGCGACAAGTTCGACCGCCTTGCGTTTCTCGACCATTGCGATGACATCGCGCAGGTGTTTTTCAAGATAGTTGGCGGGGTTCACAGACAGGGTTGAATCGTCAACCGGTGCACCATCGGAAATGACCATCAGGATTTTCCGCTGCTCTTGGCGGCCAGCGAGACGGCGGTACGCCCATTCCAAGGCTTCTCCGTCGATGTTCTCTTTCAGCAGGCCCTCTTTCATCATCAGCCCAAGGTTGGGCCGCGTCCGTCGCCACGGCGCGTCAGCCGACTTATAGACGATATGGCGCAGGTCGTTCAGACGGCCCGGGGTGGCCACGCGCCCGTCGCCCAGCCATTTTTCACGGCTCTGTCCGCCTTTCCACGCTTTGGTGGTAAAGCCAAGGATCTCGACCTTCACATCACAGCGTTCCAAGGTACGTGCCATCACATCGGCGCAGATCGCCGCGATCGAGATCGGACGCCCGCGCATGGAGCCCGAGTTGTCCAGCAAAAGGGTTACGACGGTATCGCGGAAATCGGTGTCTTTCTCGACCTTGAAGGACAGCGGTGTCGTTGGTGATGCCACGACACGCGCAAGGCGGCCTGCGTCAAGAATGCCCTCTTCACGGTCGAATTCCCACGACCGGTTCTGCTGGGCCTGCAGGCGCCGTTGCAGCTTGTTGGCCAAACGTGACACGGCACCTTTCAGCGGTTCAAGCTGCTGGTCAAGATACGCGCGCAGGCGTTCCAGCTCGACCGGTTCGGCCAGATCTTCGGCAGCGATTTCCTCGTCAAACTCGGTGGTGAACACGCGGTAGTCGGGGTCGGCATCGGACACAGGCTGCGGGGCAGGCGGTTCCAGCGGGGCCTCGCCCTCGGGCATCTCGGCTTCTTCGCCCATTTCGGCGTCGGCCTGATCATCCATGCTGACCTGCGCTTGGCTCGCGTCCTGGCTGTCCTCCTGGCTCTGCTCGGGCGTGCCTTCGGCCTCTTCGCCTTCGCTGTCATCCTCGCCGGTGCTATCGGGTTCGTCCTGATCGTCGCTGCCTTCTTCGGCTTCATCGTCCTGATCATCATCAAGACTGTCGGGATCGTCACCCAACTGATCGCCATAGCCCATGTCACTGATCAGCTGGCGCGCGAATTTCGCAAATGCCTGCTGGTCATTCAGGGTGTCTTTCAGGTCTTCAAGTGTGTCGCCGCAGTGATCCTCGATAAACCCCTGCCACAACTCCATGACGTTCTGCGCACCCTTGGGCAGGTCGCGGCCCGTGGCAAGGTGACGGATCAGATAACCGGCGGCAACCGCCAGAGGCGCATCCGACGCCTGGGTGATCTGGTCATAGCCCTTGCGCATCGCCTCATTGCCGATCTTGGCGTCAATGTTGCCTGCGGTGCCCGGCATATGCTGCGCGCCGACGGCTTCGATGCGGGCCGTCTCCATCGCCTCATAGAGGTCTTGCGCCATCTGGCCCTGCGGCATGTAGCGTGCCGAAACCTTGGGGTCGTGGAATTTGTGCCGCAATGCATAGGCATCGGCCGTGCCGCGCGCCAAAAGCACCTCGTCCCGCGTCATGCGGCGCGATACCTGCGGCAGGCGGATCGTGTCTGCTGTCTGGCCTGCGGGATCAACCGAATAAGTGACGGCCAAGTCAGGATCGTTCGCCATGACTTTCGTCGCTTCGGCGAGCGCTTTCTTGAACGGGTCGGCGGGATTGTCAGATGGCTTTTGCATAGCACCGATAAAGCACCGGACGCGCGCAGGAGCAAGAGGGGCGGCACGTCTATCCTATTTTTGCACAGGTGCTGTGTTGTGGTGCGCCTGTGCGGAACAGGGGGCACTGCCTAAGTCAATCTCACAACAATTCAACGCCCGGAGATTACCATGACTGTAAAACCAAAAATTGCCCTCATTATCGGTTCCACACGCCAGACCCGTTTCGCCGATAAACCCGCCGCCTGGATGCTGAAACAAGCACAGGCGCGCGATGATATGGAGGTCGAGCTTGTCGACCTGCGTGACTTTGACCTGCCGCTCTTTGATGAGGCTGCAAGCAACCTGTGGATGCCATCCAGCGATGAACGCGCTGTCAAATGGCAGGACAAGATCGGCGAATTCGATGGCTACATCTTTGTCGTGGCTGAATACAACCGCTCGATCACCGGCGCTTTGAAGAACGCGCTGGATCAGGCCTATAATGAATGGGGTCGCAAGCCGATGTCCGCGATTGCCTATGGATCAGTGGGCGGGACACGCGCGCTTGAACATCTGCGCAACATCGCGGTGGAACTGCAGATGGTGCCGGTGCGCAATGCCGTCCACATTGGTGGGAGCGATTTCTTTGCCGTTCACCCGCTGGGCGCAAATGCCGAGATCGACACAATCGCGGATCACCTGTCGGCCTCGGTCACTGCAACGCTGGATGATGTCGTCTGGTGGGCCAATGCCACGAAGGCCGCACGCGGTTAAATATTTGGTGCAGGGCGGGAGATGTCCGGCCCTGCGCCACAACTCTTTCAGGACTACTCGACCGGATCGATTGCGAATGTGATTTTCGCCTCAGGCGCGATTTCAAAAGGGTCTTCGGCCAGCTCGTGCAGCGTGACCAGTTCGGCAATGCCGGGCAAAACAGCGCCTGTGTCGTCCACAAAGGCAAGGCGCGGGCGATAGGTTTTTCCACCGATCTCGATTTCGCCTTCATCAAAAAGATATGCCAATTCGGTCAAAATCCCTTCGACGTTCGCTTTGGCAACGTCCTCAGGCATGTTTTCGGCGAAGAGGGGCAGCAACACCTGTGCCATCAAGGCTGTCGTGGACTCAGCAAGGTCTTCATGGCTTGGTACATAATCCGCTGGCAGTTCCGCCCCGATTTTCATCTTCATGATTGGCTCCGGTCTGTTTCGTGTTGCCCCGATATCATGCGTAGAAAAGACACTTCGTTAAGACAAGCGTTTGTTTTCAGCCTGCCCCGGCAATCTAGCTTAGCAAAAGCCCCGTACATTCCTGTTCAAGGCGGCCTGCTTGAGTGCGTGCCCATGCGGCATCGCGGGTGTCGTTGTTAAAGCTTGCGCGGCGCAAAAGCGCGGCTTGGGCCACCTTCGCAGAGATGCGCCATTGCAACACTTCGGCCCCGCGCTCTGCAGGCATGACCGCCTCGACCAGTTCAAGCACAGCGTCGCGGAGGTCTTCGGTGCGTTCCGAAGCAGGGCCATCAAACATCCACTGATGTTCCATCACGGCTGACAAACGGCCGGCGCAGGTGGCAAATGTCCTTAATTGTTCATCAGCATCAATGGGTTGTGCGATAGCAAGCGGCGCGCTGAGGAGCGCTGTCGTCAGGGCCAGACTATGTGCAATAGTTTTCTTACCGCTCATACATCAAGCATGGCGGTAAATTTACTGCCTATCAATCAGGCATTTTGAAAACTTTTCGCCTACTGCGTGCTGCGGCGCCTGCCTTGTCCTTTACCCGAGACTCAGGCTTGCAGCACTTTCAGGCAGTTCTTCGTCAAAGCACCGCTGATAAAACTCGGCAACGGTCTGGCGCTCAAGCTCGTCACATTTGTTCAGGAACGACAGGCGGAAGGCGTAGCCCACATTCTGGAAAATTCGTGTGTTTTCGGCCCAGGCCAGAACGGTCCGTGGGGACATGACGGTGGACAGGTCGCCGTTCATGAAAGCGGTGCGCGTCAGATCGGCGACAGTCACCATCTGGCTGATCGTCTTGCGGCCTTTCTCGGTATTGAAGTGCGGCGACTTGGACAGGATGATCGCGGCCTCGGCGTCGTGGCTAAGATAGTTCAGCGTTGCAACAAGGGACCAACGGTCCATCTGTGCCTGGTTGATTTGCTGGGTGCCGTGGTAAAGGCCGGTCGTGTCCCCCAGACCAACGGTGTTCGCCGTGGCAAAAAGGCGGAAATAGGGGTTGGGCGTGATGATCTCGTTCTGATCCATCAGTGTCAGCTTGCCGTCAGTTTCCAGAACGCGCTGGATCACGAACATAACGTCGGCACGGCCGGCGTCATATTCATCAAACACGATTGCAACAGGGTTGCGCAGCGCCCACGGCAGGATGCCTTCGTGAAATTCCGTCACCTGTACACCGTCGCGTAGTTTGATGGCATCTTTCCCGATCAGGTCGATCCGGCTGATGTGGCTATCAAGGTTCACGCGCACACAGGGCCAGTTCAGCCGCGCTGCAACCTGTTCGATATGGGTCGATTTGCCGGTGCCGTGATAGCCTTGGATCATTACACGGCGGTTATAGCCAAAACCCGCAAGGATCGCCAAAGTCGTATCGGGATCAAACTTGTAGGTGCTGTCGATTTCAGGCACGCGGTCGGTCCGTTCAGCAAAGCCCTTGATATGCATATCGCTGTCGATGCCAAAAACTTCGCGGACCGAGATCTCTTCGGTGGGTTTTGCTTGCATGTCAGTCATACCATCCGCCATTTCCGGTGCCTTTATCTTTCATCAAATCTGTTGAAGACCGAGATGCAACATAACGCGCCCCGCTGCAAGGGAAAGGGCGCATTGGTCTGGTGAGAGGTACAAGACTGGACAGGCAATGTCAGGCATCTGCCCTGACTTTGGGCTGCACCCGATTGATTCGAGCCTGGGTTCGCCTCGCAAGCGTGTTTCGCGAGGGAAAGTAAATGAACCGTCAACTTAATGGAGCGACAGATTGGGCGTCTGTTTCCATCAATTAGACGAAAATAGACCCAGGGCTCTTTTGTTTACTATAATGCGTTAATTGCCGCTTTGTTCTTGTGGATTATGACATTTTATGGCAATTTTGAGACTATAGATAAAGCTACGGTTGTGACGAATTACACAGATCCAACCTTAAGTTCCTGTGTAAAAAGTCAGTGTATAAAGAGTAATGGGGGCCAACGCGATGTTTACGCGTTTTGCAGAAAAATTCTATCTCACCCGGGACCGGCGGCCTTACGCTTTGGGCTGCGCGGCCATTGTCGTGCTGACATCGCTTGTGACCGTTTTGATCATGATCGGGCTTGATACACCTTACACGCTTCAAGTCACCGCATCGAGTTTCACCTATTGGGTGATCTGTGCGGGCGCGCTGGGCGGTGCAATCGCACTTTACCTTTCGCGTGGCTGGATGGGCGCATTGGGTGCGCTCGGCTTTGCCAGGGCAGTTGTGGGCAGCCTTGCGATTGCAGTGATCGCATCCATCGTGGCCGGAACGCTGATTGAACCTGCTGGCGGGACGGTCTACGCGCCACTTCTGATGGTTTCGACCTTCCTGGCCAGGCCCTGGATCGCGGCGATCTGGTTCGCAGGGGTTCTTGGGGCGCATTATCTTATGTCATCGGTTCAGGACGATGAGGAGTATGCTGACACACGCCCCACAGGTCGGCTTGCAACCGAAGAGTTAAGCGCATTGTCACGCGCGAACTTGTACCGTCGCAACTGATCGCTGAAAAATTGTGAGGCCAGGATCAAGGGCGCCTGCGGGCGCCTTTAGTCTTTGTCGCGGAAATTGCGGCTGACTTTGATCTGATCCCAGGCCCAGACAACCTCTGACAGTTGTTCTTCCTGGCTGCGGTCGCCGCCGTTCATGTCGGGGTGCAGAACTTTGATCAAAGCCTTATAGGCTTTGCGGATTTCCTGCTTGGACATGTTGTCCTTTGCATCAAGGATCTCGACCGCGCGCCGCTCGGTCGGGGGCAGTTTGCGCCCCACTGCGGCACCACGGCCCGGATTGCGCGTCGCGTTCTCGCCCAGCACCTGATGCGGGTCATCAACGCCCAAGCGCGCCCAGGCGGCCTCCTCCACTGTGCGTTTGAACGGCTTGGTCGGGCGGTCCCACACGCGGTCGCTGTCCATCTGTGCCGCCAATTCCGCTTCTGATGTGGTATCGAAGAAATTCCACTTCAGATTATATTCGCGCACATGCTGCTGGCAGAACCAGAAGTAATCATCCAGTACGTCAGGCGATTTCGGCGCGCGATACTTGCCTGCCTCTTCACAGCCCTCATGATCACAAACCCGCGTTGATGTCTCGGACGCACCGGACATGCCACGCCGCCCGCGCGGGTTCTTCTTCTTCGAACTCGACACGGACATGTCGAAACCAAAGGGATCATCTTTTTTCATTCTCTGTCTTACCTTTTCGACTCGGAGAAGTAACATTAAACTCTGCAGCAGAAGATTGAAGAGGGCAGAGGAAAAATAATGGCACTTGAAACAGAAATTCGCGCAGCACTTGGCGAACTTGCGCCCGAGCATCTTGACGTGATCAACGAAAGTGCCTTGCACAGCGGACATTCCGGCGATGACGGATCAGGCGAAAGCCATTGGCGGATCGTGATCAAGGCCGCCACTCTGGACGATATGTCGCGCATCGCACGCCACCGTGCGATCCATAACGCATTGGGAACGGACATTATCGGGCGAATTCACGCCCTCGCGATTGATATTCAGTAGTTACTGGGCCGCAACGTCGGGCGCGGGGGGCGCAGGTTTCTCCGCCTCAGGCTTTGCCGGAGCGACGATTTTCTTTTGCACTGTTGGCGCAGGGGGCGGCGCATTGACCGCCGGGGCAGGGGCAGCAGCTTTGGCGACCGCTTTTGCACGGCGGAACACAAGCATGTTCTGATAGACGGTCGTCTTGCTCATCAGACCTTCGCGCTGTTCGCTTGGCAGCGTATCCGCACGCAAGTATTCCCAGCCGTCGCGGGCAAACTCGTTCATTGCGGTTTCCAGCGCCAGCGCAAACCGGTCTTCGGCGGTTTTCACACCTTTGGCTTTGAGCCCGCGCAGGGGGGCGGGAACGACTTTGTATTCATAGGTCATGGCAATACCCTTAATTTATCCTGACGGATGTACCAAAACTGGCGGTGGCTGCCAACGCATTCCGCGTTCCGGGGCATTAAATCCCCAGTTTCGCCGATACAATTTCGTTTACAGCCGCGGGGTTTGCCTTGCCGCCGGTAGCTTTCATGACTTGCCCCACAAACCAGCCTACCAGTTTCGGGTTCGCCTGTGCTTTTTCGACCTGTGCGGGGTTGGCGGCGATAATTTCATCCACGGCGGCCTCGATTGCACCCGTATCAGTCACCTGCTTCATGCCTTCGGTTTCGACGATTTCGGCAGGGTTACGGCCCGTTGTGTAGCAGATTTCAAAGACATCCTTGGCAATCTTGCCGCTGATGTCGCCTGCTTTGATCAGGCCGATCAGCTCGCCCAATTGTGCGGCTGACACTGGGCTGTCCTCAATGCTGTGGTCTTCTTTCTTCAGGCGTCCAAAAAGCTCGTTGATGACCCAGTTCGCGGCAAGTTTCCCGTCGCGGCCCTCGGCGACCTTTTCGAAATATTCTGCGTTCACCACTTCGGCGGTCAGTACCGATGCATCATAGTCGGACAGGCCAAAATCATTGATGAAACGTGCCTTTTTCTGATCAGGCAATTCGGGCAAAGCGGCCTTGATGTCGTCCACCCAAGCCTGCTCAATTTCCAGCGGCAGCAAGTCGGGATCGGGGAAGTAGCGGTAATCATGTGCTTCTTCCTTGGAGCGCATCGAACGGGTCTCGTTTTTGTCCGGATCGTAAAGGCGGGTTTCCTGCACCACCTCTTTGCCGTCCTCGATCAATGCGATCTGGCGGCGGGCCTCATAATCAATCGCCATCTGGATAAAGCGCATGGAGTTCATGTTCTTGATCTCGCAGCGGGTGCCAAGGTGGCTGAAATCCTGTGTCGCCTGATATTTCTCATAATCACCGGGGCGGCAGACCGACACGTTCACATCGGCGCGCAGGTTGCCATTTTGCATATTGCCGTCGCAGGTGCCCAAATAACGCAGGATCTGGCGCAGTTTCAGCACATAGGCCGCAGCCTCTTCGGGGCCGCGGATGTCGGGGCGGCTGACGATCTCCATCAAGGCCACACCGGTGCGGTTCAGGTCCACAAAGGACATATGCGGGTCCATATCGTGGATGGATTTGCCCGCGTCCTGTTCAAGGTGGATGCGTTCGATCCGCACGCGACGCGCCTGTCCGTTGCCCATTTCAACCAGCACTTCACCTTCGCCGACAATCGGATGGTAAAGCTGGGAAATCTGATAGCCTTGCGGCAGGTCAGGGTAGAAATAGTTCTTGCGGTCAAAGGCCGACACCAGATTGATCTGTGCATTCAGCCCCAGACCTGTTTTCACCGCCTGTGCAACACAGCCTTCGTTGATGACAGGCAACATGCCGGGCATGCCCGCGTCCACGAATGCCACGTTGCTGTTGGGTTCTGCGCCGAAAAGTGTGGATGCGCCCGAGAAGAGCTTGGCTTTGGTTGCGACTTGCGCGTGGACCTCGAGGCCGATCACCAATTCCCAATCGCTGGTGGCGCCAGCAATCACTTTTGGGGTCGGGGCTTCATAGGTGAGGTCGAGCATCAGGCGCTTCCTTTTACTTCGGATAGGTTCATGTAAAAGAAGGCGGGGGCAGCTTCAAGAGAACATGATGGTTCTAGTCAAGTTGTGTGTGGCGTGCCCAAGCGCGCGAGGTTGACACAAGGTTCACCGCAGGCGCGTCTTTGCCCCCCAAAGCCAGTGTCGCCCTGCGCAGCATCGCGATCCCCTCTTCGGAATTGCGCGGGATTGCTGCGGCAGAAATCGGCTCGCCCACGGTGACCTGAAAGGGCTGACGGTCTTTGTTGAGCGTCTCGTGAAATAGGGTGATGTCGCGCATCGTCGGGTGGATTTTGTCAAACAAATAAAAGAGCGCAGAATTGCGGGCCTGAATGTTGACAGGGATCACGGGAACATCAAATTTGTGCGCCAGCATTGCCGCCGATGCCATCCACGGACGCTCATGCAGGCGCAGGCCGCGCCGTTTTGCCAGACGCCCCGAAGGAAAGATGATCCCAAGGCGGCCAGCGGCGGTCGCATCGCGCACATAAGCCATCGTGGCGCGGGTCTTGGCGTGGCTGCGCTGCTCTTTGCGCCATTCAACCGGCGCGATCATCGTGTCCATCTGCGGAAAAACCCGCAGGATATCGCGATTGGCAAAGAAATAGGCATCAGGCCGCATTGTCGCGATCAAGCCATGCAGGATGATCCCGTCGGCGATCCCCGTGGGGTGGTTGGCCACGATGAGCGCAGGTCCATGGGTAGGAATATGTCCAAGGCCGCTGGCCGTCACCATTGTGGAGAGGCGCGCTGCCATTTGATCCATAATCTCGCTGGCGGGCGCATCTTTGAGGGATTTCGCGATTTCGACAGTCGCATTGTACCCCAGCAACCGATGTAGGTAGCGTTTGGCGATACCCGTGCCCGGCCTATTGCTGTAGAGCCAAGGCGCGCGTTCAGTGATCAGTGGTTCAATGCGATCTTCCATTGTTTATCCTTGCGCTGCCTGATGTGACGTTGCTACGACAATTTTGCGAAGGCTTTGTAACGGCAATGACTTGCGTCAATAGGTCTGATCCTCGGCGACATTCAGCCTAGTAGTCGTGTCACCATCTCGTGTGTGTCGCCAGACAGCCCCGATGTTCCGGCAATGCGTTCCAATGCCGCGCGGATTTTCTTCTGCCTCTCCATATCATAGCGTTTCCATGTATCAAAGGCTGTAGTCATCCGCGCTGTTGTTTGCGGGTTCAGCGGATCAAGCTTGATCAGCCAATCGGCGAGCAGATCATACCCCGCGCCAGAGCGGTGATGAAACCCTGCCGTATTCCCGCGCAACCCGCCAAAGACCGCACGAAAGCGGTTCGGGTTCTTGATATCAAAATCAGGATGCGCAGTCAGTTTCTCTGCCGTCGCCGCCGCCTGGTCCGCGGGGGCAAGGCTGACCTGCAGCGCAAACCATTTATCCATGACAAGCCGGTCGTGCCCCCACTGCGCCGCAAAGGCCGCCAGTTCGTTTTCGCCCTTCGCGATTTGCAGCAATGCGCGCAATGCGCCCAGTTGCTGGGTCATGTTGTCGGCACTGGCGAATTGCTGGCCCGCAGCTTTGCCGCCATCAAGTTTGCTTTGCAGCGCCAACACAGCGTTGCCTA
The DNA here is from genome assembly GCF_036007805.1 of Yoonia sp. GTDB lineage: Bacteria > Pseudomonadota > Alphaproteobacteria > Rhodobacterales > Rhodobacteraceae > Yoonia. The sequence continues at coordinate 547 of NZ_DASYOK010000253.1, read as the reverse complement.
AAGCACGTTTGCCTGCGGGTTCCGCGTCAGGCGTATAGGGGCCTTCAACGGTCATGTTGGCGTAGATGCGGGGCAGGGTGTCTTGCAGATGTTGGGCGATGTGTAGCTTCAGCGTCTCATGAGCATCGTTGATCACTGCGGGGTCGGGGGTGTGGCCAGCGTCAAACAGCGCCTGTGCGGTGTCCTCTTCGCTGGGCAGGCGCAGGACCAGCGCGCGAAACGCAGGATCCAGTGTGTCATCGCGCAGCACGGCCGCAAGGCCGTCAAGGAAACTCGTGTCAGGTGTGGCGTTATCGCAGACCATACGCATGAGCAGGTCTTGCGCCAGTGTGCGGCCCGCGTCCCAACGGTTGAACGGATCGGTGTCGTTGGCCAAGAGGAACGCACGTTCTGCGTTTGTCTTGTTATGTTTGACAATCACGGGGGCCGAGAAATTCCGCAGAATGGACGCGGTCGGCCTGCTGGACAGCCCCGCAAAGCTGAAGGTCTGTTCCGCTTGCGTCATTTCCAGAACAGTGGTCGGCACCACCTCTGCACCGTTTTCATT
>NZ_DASYOK010000252.1:0-1914 GCF_036007805.1 Yoonia sp. | reverse complement strand
GCTGCGCGACATCCGCAAGCAATATGCCGCAGAGACAGCGCAATTTGACGCCGTGATCATGCCCACCGCCGCGATCCTGCCACCCGATGCCGCGCGGCTTTTGTCGGATGACGCCTATTACAAGACCGAGAACCTGCTGGCCCTGCGCAACACACGGATCGCGAACCTCATGGATGTCTGTTCGGTGACACTACCAACGGGCGTGCCGTCCTGCGGGATCATGTTCAACGGGCAGAAGGGGACCGAGGCGGCGCTACTACGGCTGGCGGCAGCAGCGGAGCAGGCGTTGGGGTAGATGGCGGGTTGTCGCGTTCTTCCCCCAACTGACCGAAAAGCCACAAATTCAGCGCCGTTTGATCCCTTCTTCTGGACAGAACGCCCACTGCCGAGTTAGTTTGGAAAAAAGCGGGGCGAAATGATCCCGTAAATTGAGGCAGTTATGGTATTTCCTGAGCGGTTTTCGGACCTTCCGGCAGCGACGTGGCCACGCTTGCGTGCTCTGTTAGACATGCCGACGCGCGGTGCCGAGACGATCAACATGACGATTGGCGAACCACGCCATGCGTTCCCCGGCTTTGTGGGCGATATCATTGCGGACAATCTGGCAGGCTTCGGGAAGTATCCGGATAACTACGGCACAGCCGCCTTGCTGGACGCGATCAGCGGTTTTCTCAAGCGGCGTTATGATCTGGATATCCCGCATCAGCAAATTCTGACGCTGAACGGCACCCGCGAGGGGCTGTATAACGCCGCCATGGCGCTTTGCCGCGAAGACAAGAACGGCAAGCCTGTCATCCTGACGCCAAACCCGTTTTATCAGGTCTATGCGGTGGCGGCTTTGTCTGTGGGTGCCGAGGCGGTCTATGTCCCTGCGGTCAAAGAAACAGGTCATTTGCCCGATTTCCACGCGTTACCTGCCGATATTCTGGACCGCACGGCCATTGCCTATATCTGTTCGCCTGCCAACCCCCAAGGCGCGGTTGCGGATGAGGCCTATTGGCGCAATCTGATCACGCTTGCCGAAAAGCACGATTTCATCATTTTCGCTGATGAGTGCTATTCCGAGATTTACCGCGACACGCCACCCCTGGGTGCCTTGCAGGTTGCAACGCAGATGGGTGCTGATCCCGAGCGCGTTGTGATTTTCCATTCGCTCTCGAAACGCTCGAACCTGCCGGGCCTGCGGTCCGGTTTTTGCGCGGGCGGGCCAAAGTCGATGGAGCGCATCCGTTTGTTGCGCGCCTTTGCGGGTGCACCCTTGCCCGAGCCGTTGCAGGCGGTTGCAGCTGCTGCATGGAATGATGAAGCGCATGTGATCGAAAACCGCGCCCTCTATCACCGCAAATACGAAATTGCGGATGATATTCTGGGCCATGTTGATGGCTATCAGTCCCCGCAGGCGGGCTTCTTTTTGTGGTTGCCGACCGAAGACGGCGAAACATCCGCCGTCAAGCTTTGGCAGGAAACCGGCGTGCGGGTGCTGCCCGGCGCTTATCTGAGCCGCGAGGCAAACGGGGAGAACCCCGGCAAGACATACATTCGGGTCGCCATGGTGGCCCCAACACAAGAAATGCAGCGCGGTCTGACCCTGATCCGCGACTGTCTATATGGTTGAGGAACAAGAGTAATGGCATCTTACCAATCCCGGCGGCGCGACCCGCTTCTGGACAGCACCACGCAGGCCGCGATCGAGAAACGCAGCAAAGAGCTTTTGGGCATTGGCCTGATCTGTCTGGGTCTGCTGATTGCCGTGATGGTGGGCAGCTATTCTCCGGATGATCCAAGCTGGATCTCTGCAACGGATGCACCCGTGCAAAACTGGCTTGGCCATTTTGGTGCCTCGGTTGCAGCACCGCTGATGATGGTGATCGGTCTGGGCACTTGGGTCATGCCTGTGATCTTGCTGACATGGGG
>NZ_DASYOK010000251.1:0-10686 GCF_036007805.1 Yoonia sp. | reverse complement strand
AAGCAATATCAGGGCAGCGGGATGCTGAGCCGGATGATGCGCAAAGTGGGGGCTTTGATGCCCTTATGGATCAAATCAGACGACTAGAGGAGCATTCCAAATGTCTGGGCAAGAACTAGACCTTAAGCAGGTCACGACCGCTATTGAAGGCGTCAACAAAACGTTTGACGAATTCAAAAAGGCAGATGCAGAACGCGAGGCCGAAATCAAGCGCCTCGGCGCTGAAATGCCTGAAACCAAATCCAAGCTGGACAAGATCGAGGCCGATCTGGACAAATTCCAGAAAACGGTTGACGACAACTTTCTGGCGATCAAGCGCAGCCAGCGTGTTGTGACCGATGCCAACGGGCAAGAGATCGACATGGAAGCCAAGGCCAGCAAGTGGGCTGAGGTTACAGCTATGGCTTACGACCAGCGCCCATTTGACATGGACGCGAAAGGCATGGCCGACTATCAAGCCGCTGCCAACGTCTACATGAAAAAAGGCATGGACGCGCTTTCGCAGGATCAGCGCAAGTCGCTTTCGGTGGGCTTTGATCCGTCTGGCGGTTATGTCGTTTATCCTGACATGTCGGGCCGCATGGTCACAAAGATTGACGAAACATCGCCAATGCGGGCGTTTGCGTCAATCCAAAGTGTCAGCACAGATGCGCTTGAAGGTCTGTTTGATCTTGAGCGCGCTGCGGCTGTGTGGGTCGGTGAGACTGCTGCACGCACTCAAAGCGGCACGCCCAATCTGGGCAAGTGGCGCATTCCTGTGCATGAACTGTCCGCCATGCCTGCGGCTACGCAAAAGCTGTTGGACGACGCCTCCCTCAATATGGAAAGCTGGTTGGCTGACAAGGTTGCACTTGAGTTTTCGCTGGCTGAAAACGCAGCTTTTGTCGCTGGCGATGGCGTTGATAAGCCGCGCGGCTTCTTGTCCTACGCAAGCGGCACGACCTTGCCGGGACAGATTGAGCGCTTCAATACCGGCGCGAACGGTGCATTTGCAGCCGCGCCTAATGGTGGCGATGTGCTGATTGATGCGCTCTATGGCTTGAAGGCTCAGTATCGTGCCAATGCAACTTGGTTTATGAACCGTGCCACTACCAAGCTGACGCGCAAGCTGAAGGACAGCGACGGCGCTTATCTCTGGTCGCCTGGGATTGCTGCGGGTCAGCCTGCAACGCTCTTGGGCTACCCGGTGGCAGCGTTTGAAGATATGCCCGACCCGGCGACTGACAGCCTGTCTATTGCTGTTGGTGACATGCGCGCCGCATATCAGATCGTTGACCGTGAGGGCATTCGCGTTCTTCGCGATCCTTACACCGCCAAGCCGTTTGTTTTGTTCTACACGACCAAGCGCACCGGCGGCGATGTGGTGAATTTCGAGGCTTTGAAGCTGATCGAATTTACGAGCTAACCAATAGCGGGGCGGTGAACCTGCCGCCCCGTTTTCTCTAGCGCAAAAGGGGTAAATCAATGCGCGATATGATTTCTAATGTTCAAGTAATCCGGGGCGCGGTTCAAACGCTTTCCGGCGTAACGCCAAACAACTCGGCACTCATTGACCGGCGCGGGTTCGACGCCCTGACGGTTTATCTTGAGACCGGCACCGTGACCGATGCAGGCACGGCTGATGGCTTTACGATGAAGCTGCAACATTCGGACACTACGGATGCTTCGGACTTTGTCGATGTGCCGACCGCTGGTCTTTTGGCGAATAGCGACGGCGGAACGACTGTTGCCGTGACTGTTGATGCGACCAATGGCGTCATTGCTGGCGGTGTTGGCTACGTTGGCGGCAAGCGTTATGTGCGCGCTGTTGTGACCGGCACCACCGGCACGAACGCAACCGTGCAGGCTCTTGCCGCTCTTGGCAAGCCGCACCGCGCGCCTGTTGCTACTGTAGGCGCGACCACGGCGGCAACCTGATCTTAGGTGAGGGGCTGGGCAACTAGCCCCCATCCTAAGCACAGGAGGCTATTGGAATGGCAACAAACCCTTGGACAAGTTCGGGCGGCAACCTTACCGGCCTTGCGCGTGACGTTTTGCCTGTCACGCCAAATGATAGCGCCGATATTCTTGCGGGCGCGGTGGCGCTAGGCATTGTCTGCAAGGGCAGCGCGGGCGACGTGGTTATCGTAACGGTTGAAGGCAACGAGCGGACATACCCGATTGCAGCCGAAGAAATTTTGCCGGTTGGCATTAGCCGCGTTAAATCCACCGGAACAACTGCAACGGGCATTTGGGCGTTTATGACATGACCACGGCAAAGATCACGCGAAAAGATGGCTACCGCTGCGCGCCTTCTGGGGCCGTTGTGGTGGCCTTTGCGGTTGGGCAGGTTGTCACAGGCAAAGCGGCTGAGTTAGCCCTTGAGGATGGCGCGGCGCAAGAGCTGCACGATCCCCGCACAGATGCTCAGGCCATGACGCCACCGGAAACGAAAGCCAAGCGCGGAAGGCCACGCAAATGAGCCTGCGGCCATCGATCCCTCGCACGCAACACCGTGGGCATGTGCTGGTAACACCCCCCGCATCTGAGCCTGTAACGGCTGCGGAATTGCGCGCACAACTTGCCGAAACCGAAACGGGGTTGCCAGACGATCAAGCCAATGCCTTGATTGCCGAGGCGCGCGAATTGATCGAGCAAATGACAGGCATTGCCTTCATTACTCAGACTTGGAAGCTAGCGCTAGATCACTGGCCAGCCGGTCAAGAGTTGTGGTGGGATGGAGTGCGGCAGTTGCCTATCAGCGAAATATACGCGCCGAATAGCTTGCGTGCGGTTGAACCACCTCGCTATCCGCTATCGGCGGTCGATAGCGTCACGGTTTACGACGAGGCAGGCAATGCCGCGACAGTGAATATTGCGGCAACTTTTGATGTGGACCTATTCCGCAGGCCGGGGCGTCTTGTGTTAAAGAGCGGGGCAACTTGGCCGATTGCCTTGCGGGCAGCTAACGCAATCGAAATTGAATACACGGCAGGATATGGCGCGAATGGCGCTGCTGTTCCTGCTACACTTAAGCGCGCGGTGAAGCAGGTTGCGGCATACTTGCACGCGCATTACGGGGATGATTGCGTGCCAGAGGATGCGCTAGGATCAGCGCGCGGCTTGCTGGATGCCTACGCGGTCAAGAGGCTGTAATGCAGACCATAGCCTTTGACCTGACCGCAAGCGAATGGACCGAGGTTCTTGGCGGCAACAATGCGCTGGCATTGCAGGTTGAAACCGCAAACAATGTGCGATTGCATTTTAATGATAGCGCGACTGCCCCTGCATTAGATGCTGCATCTATTCTTGTGCAATCTTTCCCCCCGCGTTGGGATTTTGAATGCCAGTCTCAAGTCGGGCAAGCGCGCGTTTGGGCGCGGGCAGATCAAACTCCGGCGCGCGTCATTGTTGTGAGGCGAACGATATGAAGTGTTGCGACTATAACGCGGGAATGCTTCGCACGTCTTGCCAGTTTCAGCGCAAGGCGCGCACATCTGACGGGTCGGGCGGGTGGACTGAGGGCTGGTCTAACCTTGCTGGTGCTGCAACGCGGTGCAGCTTCAAGATGTTGTCGGGCGGCGAACGCTGGCAGGCAATGCGCACGGAGGCGACAACGCGCAACCGGATCGTGACGCGCTACTTTGCAGACCTGACAGAGGCTGACCGCGTGACCATCGCAGGCCGCGCATATAACATCACGGCCATTGATAACGTGGAATTGCGCAACCGTTGGCTTGTCATTGAATTAGACGGCGGGGTGGCGACGTGAGCAGCGCGACGATAACGCTAGAGGGTGGCGATCAACTCGCAGCGGCTTTGCGGGCTTATGGGGCGCAGGCTCAGAAATACGTTGATGATGCGGTGAACGCGACCGGGCTTGAGTTGCGCGGGGATATTGTGAAGCGGTATCAGCGCGGGCCTGCGAGCGGTCGGACGTATGAGAAATATAATCCGCGCCGCACGCATACAGCATCGGCACCGGGCGAGGCACCAGCAACAGACACGGGGCGGCTTGCGTCCAGCGTCAACTTCAAGCGAGAAGGCGCTATGTCTGCAACGGTTGGAAGCGAAATAGTCTATGCCGCAATGCTGGAATTTGGCACGGCACGCATAGCCCCGCGCCCCGCATGGGTTCCAGCTGTCGAGGCTATCCGGCCCAAATACATCAAGCGCCTTGAGGCGGCATTGAGAAAGGCGGCACCATGACCGCGCCTAAGTATTCTGATCTTCGGCAGGCTCTTTATGACAGGCTTGACGCGCAACTTTCTTGTGACGTGTGGTCGCCAAAAGCACCGCAGGCTGACGATGGCGAATTGCTAGGGCCGTTCCCGTATGTGGTCATCACGCAGGCAAATGAAAGCCCTTGGAATACCAAGGCAAGCCGTGGCCTTGATGCTCTTGTCCAGATCGACGCCTACGCGCGCGCAACATCATCTGTCAGCGTGGAGAACGCCATTGCAGATGTGTCCAGCCGGGTGCGCGAGGCTCTAGAATGGTATCCGCTAACGGTTGCCAATGCGGCTTGGGTAGATACGACGCTGGAAAGCATAATCCCCGGCTGGGAGGATAGCGGCAAGACGCGCCGCGCGGTCATGCTGTTTCGCGTTGTGCTGGACGAAGCATAGGGCTTTGCAAACTTTGCAGGTCCGTGATATAACTTTGCAAACTTAGGCATGAAAGGGCTAAGACATGGCAGCACTATCAGGGCGCAAGGTCCGTGTGCAGGTTGGCAGCGGTGTTAGCGCGGCTGACGTTGCGGGCGCTCGCACGGACGAATTGACCATCAACCGAGAGCATATCGACATCACCGACAAGGACGATGACGGTGTGCGCAAGTTGCTTGGCGAGATCGGCGTTATCAGCATGTCAATGACGTGCAGCGGCATTGTAAAGGATGACACGCTGGCGGTCTGGTCAGCTGATGCGACCGAAGTTCTAAAGGACATGTCTTTTGTCATCACTGGTGTTGGCACATACACCGGTTCTTTTGGCATCTCGGCCTTTACCCCCGGCGGCAACGACGGCGCAGAGGCGGCTACGTTTAGTGCTACCTTTGAAAGCGCAGGTGCAATCACATTCACGGCGGCAGTGTAATGACCGACAGCGCAAATCGCGAATTGTCTTTTGATTATGAAGGGCAAAAGTATTTCTTTTCGCCTTCAATCCTGCTGCTAAAGCGGCTCAAGGCGCATGGGGTCCACCTGCTTAACCAGTCTAGCTTGTGCTATTACGGCGGCGTTGATCCTCTTGATATTGTGCCAGTTGTTCAAGTTATCTTTGCCGCTGCTGATGCGCCCAAGCTGAGCGAGGATGAGGCATATAATTGGCTGTTGTCGGGTGATCTGGGGGAAGTGCAGAGCCTACAGCGAGCCTTTATCCAGTCGGTCAACCCAACGATTGATCTGGGAAAAAAGCCAGAGGCCCCGGCACAAGAACAGAAGCCGAAGAAGACGCGGACGCGCAAAGCGACCTAGACTTTGACGGCATGAATATGGCGCTTGTCGCGGGCCACGGTGTAGCGCCGTCTGAGTTTTGGGCTATGACCATTTCGGAAATAGCCGTTTACTTTGAGGCCAAGAGGCCGAAGGAAAAAGGCGATTACGCTGGGTCGCTTACACGGGGCGATGTGGATGATCTAACGGAGTGGATGGAGACTTGGAAAAATGAGCCTGCCACCGCTTAATGTAAAGATCGGCGCTGACACCAGCGGACTTGATAAGGGCCTTAATAAGTCGCAGCAAATTGCCAAGCGGTTCGCGGTTGGCGTCGCGGGGGCGGCAGTAGCTGTTGGCACCGCCATGCTGGCGATGACTAAGCGCAGCATGGAAAACCTTGATGCGCTGACCAAGCAGGCAAGGCAGATCGGCCTGACGGCGGATCGCTTCCAAGCGATGAGCCTTGTCGCTGCTGAGGCTGGCGTAAGCACGGGCGCGCTAACAAATAGCCTCGGCATCATGCAGCGCAACATTGTCGAATTGCAGCGCGGCACGCAAACGCAGGTTCGAGCATTTGAGGCTCTTGGGCTTTCCATCCGTGATCTGGAAGGCTTGGAAGCAGATGAGCAGTTTGAGCGCATTGCTGAACGTCTAAACGCCATAGAAGACCCTGCCGTTCAAACGGCAACGGCAATGGAAGTGTTTGGGAGATCTGGCCGTGAAGTCATCAACATGCTTGATGGCTATGGCGACAAGCTGGAAAACGCGACCGAATTCCAGCGCCGTTTTGGCATTGCTATTTCGCAAACAGATGCAGAGCAGATTGAGCGCGCCAATGACGCTGTAGGCAGGCTTGGAGAGGCATTTGGCGGCATAGGCAATCTTCTTGCTGTTACGGTTGCGCCAGCCGTTGAGCGGTTTTCTAACGGCCTTTTGGGCGTAGCGGGGGCTATTGCAGATCGGCTTAACCCGCCGACTGACGACTTGCTGGAATTGCTTAAGGAAACCCCCGGCCTGATGGACGCCGTAGCTTTGGCCGGGCCGGGGCTGGAAGGTTCTTTTGGTGGCGTTGGAAGCGCGGCGCGTGATGCGGCGGATGATGTTGGCTTGCTCGCTGGTGCATTGCAGTCTTTCTACGATAGGCTGGAAGAAGGTAGCCAAATGGGCGGGCTTGCGGCTGACATAACCGGCGGCATGGGTTCGTTTGGTGGCGTCACTGGCGGCGGCACTGGCGATGGTGAGTTAACTGGTGAAACGGAAGATTTCATTACCAACCTTCCTCCCATTGAGTTCCCATCTGGTGGGGTTGAGGTAAACCAAGCTGACAGCAACACGGTTCGTCCGCGCCAGCCTCCTGCCTTAGTTGACGAGCCTGTTGCAATACCGTCAATCGGCGGCGGTCAGGCCGTGCGCGATCAGTTTGAGCAGCGACTTGAGGCATTGCAAGAGGGCTTGGCAACTGAGGCTGAGATTGTTCAAGAATGGTATGAAAACAGCATGTCAGTTCTGAACGAAGGTTTCGAACGCAAGCTAATGACCGAAGAAGAATACCTTGAAGCCCGCGCGCGACTTGAAGAAGAGTATGCGCGGCGGTCAAGCCAGATCGAGCAAATGCGCCAGCAAAGCAACCTGCAAATTGCGGCGCAGGGCTTTGGTCAGATACTGGCTGCGGCGGGGCAGGGAAATGACAAGCTTCTAAAAGCGTCCAAGGTGTTTAACGCAGGCATGGCTTGGATTGACACTTTGGCAGGGGCGGCGCGCGAATTGCGCAAAGGCACGTTTGGTTTTGCATCTGCGGCGGCGGTTATCGCCAAGGGCATTGGCTTTGTAAACGCAATCAACAGTGTATCAAGCAGCGGCGGTGGTCGCACATCTGCGGCATCCGCTGCTGGCGGTGGCAGCGCAGGCGGATCAGCACAGCAAGCCCAAGCCCCAACCACAACCTTCCAGTTCACATTACAGAACGATCCAATGGGCTTTGGCGAGCAATTCGCGCGGCAGATGATTGAGCAGCTTAACGAGGCGCAGCGCAATGGCGGCAACGTGCGCGGGGTGCTGGGATGACTTTGATTACATCCGGATATACGGTCGGCAGCAACGAGCCTCTAAACCATACGCGGATACTTTGGGATTTCAAGCCGGGGTCGGCTACGGGCGATGGCAATGGCGCAGAGTTGGCGGCAAACGATTACACGGCGCAACGCTGGGTCACCACGGGCGCGGGTGACTGGACGTTTGAGTTTGACGCCAATACGCCCGTGGATACGTTCTTTATCGCAGGACACAACCTAGCGGGCAAGGCTATCACCATTGGCACTAGCGGCGCGACCACGGGCGGGCTTACCGCGCGGGCCACGTTTACGCCTTCGGACAACACGCCTATATTCGTCATGGTCAACACTGGCACCGGGCTGGACCTTGACGTGCGCCGCTACCGCGTTTCCGTTCCGTCTGCGTCTAATGCCGCGATCATCCGCGCTGGCAAGGCCCTGCAAATGCAGCGTGCTATCTATGGTGGACACAATCCCGCGCTATGGAGCCGGGTCACAGAGGGGCAGCAATCGTTTTCTGAAACCGGGCAATGGCTTGGGCGCACAAAGAAGCGGATGGCCTATTCAACGGCCTATAATTGGCAGCATATCACCGCCCCGTGGTATCGCGACAACTTCGAGCCATTCGCGCAGACACTACCGCTCAAGCCATTTGCGATTGCAGGCAACCCGGCGAAAATGTCTTACGATGTGGCGTGGGCCTGGGCGCAGGGTGACGTATCGCCACAGAACATGGGAGTGCGTAATTTCGTGACCATGGGAATGCAGGTGACAGGTTATGCCGGATAGCTTCGCAACAGAACCGCTCGAAGTCATTGAGATCGTGCAGCCATTGTGCAGCCAAGTCTTTGGCGTGGGGGCTTGCGAGGCGACTGGCACTGAGTGCTGGAACACAGACGCAACCTGCAAATTCCGCGCGGCGCTGGATATGTCAGACACGTTACCGCTTTATTTCGTGCGGGATGAAGCGCATGAATGGATTGACGATGCGGGCGCGTTTCAGCCTGCCCTTGCCATTGGGGGCTTAGTATCCACTAGCGTAGCGCCTACCGTTCTAAACGTGGCAGGCGGTTCGCGTGATCGGGGGCCGCTTGGCTATCGCGCGGTTCTAAGTGTGCGGATCAATGATTTTCCTTGGAATGATGTCGGGACCGATCCTTACGTTGCAGATCGAGGCTATGACCCGCAAGAGCGCGGATCGTTTTGGTCCAAATGGCTGAAGCGCAACCCGTTTCATTTGGGCTACAGGATCAACCATTATTCTGGGTATCGCGGGCAGGCGTTGTCAGAAATGACCATGCGCCAATATGAGATTGAGAAGATCGACGCGGGCCGGGACGGGGTGACAATCCGGTCAAAAGACTTGCTTAACCGCGTGAGTGAAGTTGCCGCGCCTTCGCTATCGCCGGGGGTGCTGGCCCTTGATATTGACGCCTCGGCCACAACGCTAGAGGTGGCGGGCGCGGTGCTGGCAGATTACCAAACTGCGCCGGGGATCATCCGGATTGGCGATGAGTTAATGCGCTACACCGGACTGACCGAGATCGGCGGGAACCTGTCTTTTACGGGCCTGACGCGCGGGTCGCTTCGCAGCGAGGCTTCTGACCACGATCAAAACGCGCGGGTGCAGCGCGTGCTGTTCTGGGAGGGCGTGCCGTTTCAGGATATTGTTTATGAGTTGCTGACCGATTGGGCGGACATTGACCCGGCCTTGATCGACAAAACGGCATGGGATGACGAAAAAGCCCTCTTCCGTTCGGCGTTTGATTTTACGGCATATATCAGCAAGCCCGATAAGGTTGTTTCGCTTCTGGGCGAGATTGCATTGCAGGCGCTGGCGAATATCTGGTGGGATGAGCGCGATCAGGAAATATTCCTGAAAGCGGTTCGGCCTGATTTTTTGCCGCAAGAAATATCGGACGATGTGGACATTAAGGCGGGCAGCTTTTCAATCAAGGAACTGCCGGAAGAACGTGCGTCACAGGTTTTCGTGTATTACAATCTTCGCAGCCCTGCCCTGTCATCAACTGATAGCGCCAGTTATGAGAATGCAGCGGTGTTTATTGATGCGGACAAGCAAGCCCAATATGGCGGGCGTCCGGCTGTGCGTGAGTTGTTTTGCCGCTTTATCAACACGGGCGCAATCGCCAACACAGTCGGCCTGACATACCTTAACCGCTTCAAAGATGTGCGGCGGGAGATCACGTTTGACCTGAATACGGAGCGGGCGTTCTGGACAGGCAACCCCGTGAACGTCAGTCATTTTCTGGATGTGGATTTTGACGGTTTGCCGCAAGTCAATAATTGGCTTATACTTTCGGCGCAAGAGATTGAAAGCGGCGCAACCTATCGCTTTACGGCAGAGGATAACAATATGTCTGGCGTGCTTTGGCTTTGGGTTGATGAGGCCACGACAAGCCCGACATGGGCAGACGCTACGGCAGAGGAGCGCAAAACGGTGGGATATTGGCTTAACGATGATGGGACGGACGCGGGCGGGAACCCTGCGCCGTTTAGGTGGCTCTAATGGCAGACTGGACAACGCTTAGCAATGGCGCGGTGGGTGTCGGGGGTTTGCCCTCTGGCACGACTGTAACGGCGCTGCGGGATAACCCCATTGCCATTGCTGAGGGTGCGGCGGGTGCGCCAAGGGTGCAGGGTATTGGGTCAGCCTTAACCCGCGTTGCAACCTATACCGCAACGGCCACTGTGTCGGAAATTGAGTTCATTGATCTTCCTGTGTCACGTCAATGGATTTTCGGCTGGAAAAACCTTACACTGGGTTCTGGGGACGCAAACTTTACTGCGCAATTACAATTCTCATCCGACAATGGCACATCTTATTCTAGCGGTATTAGGCTGGGAACAACTTTTGCTGACAGGTGGATTTCTCTTCCTGTTACGCATCTTGACAGTGGGTTCATTAAAAGCGGGGGGTCTAGTTTCATTAGCAGGTTCGATATTGTTAATTTTTCTGCCGATGTAAACGCAATTAAAATATCACCTCTTAGTGATACGTTTACGAGCGCAGACAACCTTTCCATCTACGTTTCATACCGGGATATAGTCACATGATCGGCACCGTAGCTAGAGTTTCGGGCGGCAAGGTTGAATTTGTCGAGGTTGATCTTCCTGACATCGACCCTGCCGAAGTGTTGGCACAGGACCGCGCGCGCATGATCTGCACCCCTGCCCAAATGCGCCTGACGCTGCACCGC
>NZ_DASYOK010000250.1:0-6541 GCF_036007805.1 Yoonia sp. | reverse complement strand
GTCAAAATTCCTAGTATTCGCTACCCCACTCGGCTGAGCGGGGTAGCGGGGGACTGCTTCAAGCCCATACTTTGTCTAGCAATGATTTACCGTGCAACGCAGGGCGCCTTTGCTGATCATTTGTTTGCATTACTCGGGCCGTCGCCCTTGCCGCCGGGCTGCGGGAATGGATTGTCCGTCCGCTGACCATCCATAGGAGCAGCGCGTGGTCCCGGATTATTGTTGCCGCTATTGCCAGTAATGCCATCCCAAGGACTGTTGCCTACAGGCTTAGCATTTCCGGGGTTACCGCCTTCCGGTTCCTCGGGTTTTGGTGACGGAGGGTCGCAATCTATGAGGCAGCCATCCGCAAAACTGGCCGATGCCAATCCCAAGGATATGACAGTAAATGTGCTGAACATCGCAGCCTTAAGAACATTCATCTTACTTCCCTTTGCACTGTTAAACGCGCCCACAATACGCTGGGCGTGTCTTATTCTAATAAAAACTGCATGAATGCTGAATTAATGGCCTATTGAGACGGCAACTTTGCGGTCCTTCTCCCCTGAACCTCATCCGTCTCGCTCTGTTTGGCGTTTGCAGTCGATCCGGGCTCACAGCCGCCATTCACGGCTTTCATATGCATGAATGAAAAGGGCCCCTTGCGGGGCCCTTGATCGTTTACATATTCGGATAATTCGGCCCGTCACCACCTTGTGGCACTGTCCATGTGATATTCTGGCTCGGGTCTTTGATATCGCAGGTTTTGCAGTGCACGCAGTTCTGGAAGTTGATCTGGAACTTCGTGTCAGCCCCTTCACCGACGAATTCATAGACACCCGCCGGGCAATAGCGCGCTGAGGGGCCGGCGTATTTGGCGAGGTTCACTTTGACCGGCACGTCTGGGTCGGTCAGGTGCAGGTGTGCAGGCTGGCTTTCCTCGTGGTTGGTAAAGCTGAACGATACGTTCGTCAGACGATCAAACGACAGCGTGCCATCGGGCTTGGGGTAGGTGATCTCTTTGTGTTTGCTGGCGGGTTCGGTCGCTTCGGCGTCGGATTTGCCGTGTGACAGCGTGCCAAGGAACCCGTTGCCGAAGGTGTTCATCCACATGTCCATCCCGCCGATGGTCAGTGACCCGAGCAGGCCATATTTGGACCAGAGCGGTTTGACGTTGCGCACCTTGCGCAGGTCTTTGCCAATCTCGCCTTTGCGCACGGCGGCGTCGTAACCTTCCAGCAGATCGCCGCTGCGCCCTGCCTTGATAGCATCCAACGCGGCTTCGGCTGCGGCGATGCCGGACAGCATGGCGTTATGGTTGCCCTTGATGCGCGGTACGTTGACCATGCCAGCCGCACAGCCCAAGAGCGCGCCACCGGGGAATTCAAGCTGCGGCATGGATTGGAAACCACCCTCGGAAATGGCGCGCGCACCGTAGGCCACGCGCTTGCCGCCTTTGAGCAGTTCGGCCACCTGCGGGTGGTGCTTGAACCGCTGGAATTCCATGTAGGGGAAGAGATGCGGGTTCTTGTAGTTCAGGTGAACCACGAAACCCACGTAGACCTGATTGTTCTCAAGGTGGTAAATGAAAGACCCGCCGCCCGCATTTCCGTTCAAAGGCCAGCCCATGGTGTGTGTCACGGTGCCTTCACGGTGCTTTTCAGGGTCGATTTCCCAGATTTCCTTCATGCCCAACCCGTATTTCTGGACATCGGATTTTGCATCAAGGTCGTATTTCGCGATCACCTGCTTGGAGAGGGATCCGCGTACGCCTTCGCCAAGGAACACGTATTTGCCGTGTAGTTCCATGCCGGGTTCATAGGACGGGCCGGGGGTGCCGTCGGCGTTCTTGCCGAATTCGCCTGCGACCACGCCTTTGACTTCGCCGTTTTCGCCATAGACCAGTTCCGAGCAGGACATGCCGGGGAAAATCTCGACACCCATTTCCTCGGCCTGTTCGGCCATCCAGCGGCAGACATTGCCCATCGACACAATATAGTTGCCGTGGTTGCTCATGAACGGAGGCATCAGGATGTTGGGGATGCGCAGCTGTCCGGCCTCACCCAGCATGTAAAAGTTGTCTTCCTTGACAGGCACGTTCAGCGGCGCGCCTTTTTCTTTCCAATCGGGGATCAGCTTGTTCAGGCCAACCGGATCAAGTACCGCGCCCGACAGGATATGCGCGCCCACTTCCGACCCTTTTTCCAGCACAACCACGCTCAGTTCAGCATCAAGTTGCTTCAGCCGGATTGCCGCTGAGAGACCGGCAGGGCCTGCGCCCACGATCACGACATCATATTCCATTGCTTCGCGTTCAATCTCGGCCATCGGCAAATCCTTCAAAATACGGGGCGCTTGCCCCCTTTTATTCAGTCGTAGCAAGGGTTACCTGATGACGGATTAAGGGGCAATCAAGACACGACGTCAAAATTGGCGCACGCGACATCTAATCGCGGCTAAGCCTTGACTTGGCCTCTGCCTAATAGACTATGAACGCTGGACGAATGATTTTCCCCCGGGAGGGGAGTAGCGATGGATAAGATACCTTTGACCCGCGCTGGCTTTGACAAGCTGGATGCCGAACTCAAGCACCTGAAATCCGTGGAACGCCCTGCGATTATCCGTGCGATCTCGGAGGCGCGTGAGCACGGCGATTTGTCCGAGAACGCGGAATATCACTCGGCCAAGGAAAAGCAGTCCTTCATTGAAGGGCGCGTGAAAGAGCTTGAAGGCGTGATTTCGCTGGCGGATGTGATTGATCCTTCCAAACTGTCCGGCACCGTCAAATTCGGCGCGACTGTTACTCTGGTCGACGAGGAAACTGATGAGGAAAAGACCTATCAGATCGTGGGCGAGTATGAGGCCGACATCGAAAGCGGCAAGCTGAATATGAAGTCGCCATTGTCGCGGGCCTTGATCGGCAAGGACGAAGGTGACAGCGTCGAGGTCCGCACCCCCGGTGGTGTGCGCAGCTATGAGATCTTGTCGATCACCTTCAAATAGGAAGTGCGCAAAAAATGGCGCAGAAATCCAACACTGATCGTGCCGGCTTGGACGCAGGTCCTGGCCAGGTCGAGCCTTTGGCGATTGCGGCGTCAGTCGCATGGGTCATTGTTGCGACGTTTCTGTTTTGGCTGACGTGGCCAGACCCGGCACCTGCTGACGGGTTTGCCACCGCGTGGTTCGTTCTTGTTGCGCTCGCGATTATCTTGCCTGCGGCATTGATCTGGGTGGCGGTCGCCTCGGCGCGGGCTGTGCGCAACCTGCGCCACGAGTTGTTTCAGACACAGACCAGCATCGACCGGCTGTCAGATATGCTGGCCAGCAAAAGCGCAGCGAAAGAGTCCGCCGCTCCCCGACCTGTCGTGCCCAATGCCCCTCCGCCGCCAGAACCTGCGCCCGCGCCGCCAACTCCGCCGCTTGCGGAAGCTCAGCAAGACGCGCCTGTATCGCAGTTCGCCTCGCGCCGCGAGGTGTCCCGCCTGATCGTCCCGCGCGCCGCGCCGCAGGTGCCCGCTGATCAACCGGCCCTGGCGTTTGATACCCCGTCCGAGGAGGCCCGCCCGCCGATCGCGCGCCCTGATCTGGTCAAGGCGCTGCATTTTCCGAATGATGAAAACGATACGGACGGTTTTGCCGCCCTGCGCCGCGCGCTACGTGATCGTGATGCGCGCAAACTGGTGCAGGCCAGTCAGGATGTGCTGACGCTCTTGTCGCAAGATGGCATCTATATGGATGATCTGCGCCCCGCACCGGTTGGCGCGGATCTTTGGCGCCGGTTTGCCAAGGGCGAGCGGGGGCGGTCGGTCGAGCAGTTGGGCGGGATCCGTGATCAGGCCTATCTGTCCCTGATTAGCAGACGGACCCGCGAAGACGCCATTTTCCGCGACGCAGTGCATCATTTTCTGCGCTGCTATGATCAGTTCCTTGTCACCTTCGCGGAAGACGCCACCGATACTGATTTACTGGCCCTTGCCGAAACCCGCACTTCGCGCGCCTTTATGCTGCTGGCCCGCACCACAGGGACGTTTGATTAACCCGTATGTGGGATATTTTTCTTCAGACTTTGCCTTTCTTTATGCTCATTGCTTTGGGCTATGGATCGGGGCTGACCAAGTTCTTCACGCCCGAGGCCACGGCCTATCTGACCAAGTTCGTTTTCTATTTTGCGCTCTCGGCGATGCTCTTTCGCTTTTCGGCCAACCTGTCTCTGGCAGAGATCCTTGATTGGCAATTCGTGCTGGCCTACCTGAGCGCTACAACGGTGATCTATCTGCTGGCTGTCGCTGTTGCGCGCAGACGCGGCTTGCCGATGACCGAAGCGGCGGTTGAGGGCCAGTGTGCCGTGATCGGCAACGTCGGATTCTTGGGCATCCCGATGTTGGTGCTGCTTTTGGGCGAGGGCGCG
This sequence comes from Yoonia sp., assembly GCF_036007805.1. Classification (GTDB taxonomy): domain Bacteria; phylum Pseudomonadota; class Alphaproteobacteria; order Rhodobacterales; family Rhodobacteraceae; genus Yoonia. The sequence continues at coordinate 2,154 of NZ_DASYOK010000250.1, read as the reverse complement.
GTTGGCCCCGTCATGATGGTGCTGGCGGTTGATCTGATCGTCTTTGGCAGTCTGATCGTGATCCTGATCACAGGCTCGCGTGACGGGAGGATGTCGCCGCGTGTCTTGTGGACAGTCACGGTTGGACTGATCAAGAACCCGATGATTGTCTCGATCTCGTTGGGTTTGCTGGTGTCGGCCAACGATATTCCGGTGCCCGTGCCAGTAAACGAGTTTCTGACCTTGCTGGGGGCCGCCGCAACACCCGGTGCGCTGTTTGCCATCGGGGCGTCTCTGGCCACCAAATCAGCCGAGCGAGTGGCCGTTGCAGGCTGGCTATCACTCTGCAAACTGATCCTGCATCCCGCAGCGGTGGCATTTGCCGCACTGATGCTTTTTGACGTCGATCCCTATACTGCGGGCGTAATGATTGCCGCTGCTGCGCTGCCGGTCGCGGGCAATGTCTATATTCTAGCACAGCACTATGGCGTCGCCCCCACGCGCGTCTCTGCAGCGATCCTGATCTCGACTGCGGCAAGCGTTGTGACGGTGTCCTTGGTCATTGCGTGGGTGACAAGCTTCTGAACCTGCGCTAGCCCTTGGGCAAACGAAAGGGAAGCACATGGAAAAGATCTCGGAGAACCGCGCCTTTGGTGGCACGCAGGGGGTGTACAAGCATGCCTCAGTAGCCTGTTCTTGTGATATGACTTTTGCGGTCTTTCTACCTGCCGAGGCCGCCGATGGTCCTGTGCCGGTGTTGTGGTTCCTGTCGGGTCTGACCTGCACCCATGAAAACGCCATGACGAAGGCGGGCGCGCAGGCCTGGGCCGCCGAGCAGGGGATTGCACTGGTCTATCCTGATACATCGCCGCGCGGTGACGATGTGCCCAACGATGAAGCCTATGATCTGGGCCAAGGGGCGGGCTTTTATGTGAACGCGACCGAGGCCCCTTGGAGCAAACACTTTCAGATGTGGACCTATGTGAGTGAGGAATTGCCAGCCTTGTTGGCCGAGAAATTCCCGCTGGATATGTCGCGCCAGTCGATCATCGGCCACTCCATGGGCGGGCATGGTGCGCTAACGCTCGCGATGTCTTTGCCAGGGCGGTTCCGGTCCGTGTCGGCCTTTGCGCCGATCTGCCATCCCACCGCCAGCGACTGGGGCCGCAAACAGTTTACCGCCTATTTCGGCGATGCCGCCAAAGGGGCCAAGCATGATGCGACGCTTTTGATGCAGGATGCAGGCTTTGACGGACCGGTCCTGATTGACACCGGCACCGATGACCAGTTCGGTGATCTGCTGGGGACGGAACATCTGGCCCAAGCCATGGCCGCCAAACGGCAGGAAGGGCAAATCAGGTTGCAAAAGGGCTATGACCACTCTTACTTCTTCATCTCGACCTTCATGGAAGATCACGTCGCCTTCCATGCCGAGGCGCTTTATTCGTGATTTATATCGATGCCGATGCCTGCCCGGTAAAAGCCGAGGTCGAACGTGTCGGCACGCGGCATAAGCTGAAGATGTTTGTCGTCTCGAACGGAGGCATCCGGCCGTCGCAGAACCCGTTGGTGGAAACGGTGGTCGTGCCCGATGGTCCTGATGTGGCCGATATGTGGATTGCCGATCACGCGACCAAGGGCGATGTGGTGATTACTGGCGATATTCCTCTGGCGGCGCGCTGTATTGAAAACGGTGCGCTCGTGCTGAAACATAACGGCGAGGCACTGACGCAGGCCAATATCGGCAATGTGCTCGCGACCCGCGATCTGATGGCTGATATGCGCGCGGCTGATCCATTTCGCCAGGGCGGCGGCAAACCGTTCAGCAAGGCGGACAGAGCGCGGTTTCTGGACGGGCTGGAGCGCGCCGTGCGCGCGGCGGCAAAGCTGTGACGCAGATGTCAGGGGCCAAGCTGGGCGCAATTTGCGCGGCGGTGTCGGTGTTATTTTTCTCGATCAATGACGTCGCCATCAAGTTTCTCAGTGGCGGTTATGCGCTGCATCAGGTCGTGCTGATCCGCTCTGTGATCGGGCTGTTCATCATCATGGCGGTGATCGCACCCTTCACTTCGGGCTGGGCGATTGCGCGCACCAAGCGGTTGAAAATGCACATCCTGCGCGGCCTTTGCGTGGTCTTTGCCAATATGACGTTCTTCCTAGGGCTGGCGGCGATGC
>NZ_DASYOK010000249.1:0-22531 GCF_036007805.1 Yoonia sp. | reverse complement strand
TTGATGTCGCCGCCCGACGCTTCCGGCAATGTCGTGCCCCAGAATGGCACTTCAAATTGGTTATGCAAAGGCAGGTTCGACCAGCTTCCAACGACGGACAGATCTTCGGCCATTGCCGGTGCCGCCAGTGCCGTGCTTGCCGCGAGGATGGATATGACTTTCTTCATGGTTTGGTCTCCTTGTTGGGTCGTTTGATTATTGTTTTAGAATTGTTGTTTCCGCGTCCTCGGCCACATCGGCGATAAGCATATGACCAGGGGAATGGGTAATGCAGAGCGGCAGGCCCGCGTCCAGCAGGACATTTTGAGGTGTCACACCGCAGGCCCAGTAAACCGGCACTTCTCCATCCCTGATTTCAACCGCGTCACCCCAATCAGGCTGCATCAGATCGGCAATGCCGATCTTTTCGGGATCACCAACCGCAATCGGCGCGCCATGGGCCTGAGGGAAGCGGCGACTGATTTCATGCGCTTGGGCAACCTGCTGTTCCGGAATGGGACGCATGGTGACCACCATTTGGCCGTGAAACCGGCCTGCTGGCACCAAATCAATATTCGTGCGAAACATCGGAACATTCAAACCGCTCTCGATATGCCGCACGGGTATGCCAGCACGCACAAGCGCATTTTCAAAGGTAAACGAACAGCCCAGCGCAACTGTCACCAGATCATCAGCCCATTCATCACTGATATCCATGACTTCATCACTTAGAGTGCCATCTCGGAACACACGGTATTTCGAAACATCAGTGCGGATATCAATGTCATGGCCCAGCGTCGGCAGCGCGGGATTGCCGGTATCGCTTAGCCCGACAACCGGACACGGTTTGGGGTTGCGCTGGCAAAACCGCAGGAAATCCAGCGCATAGCGCTCTGGCAAAATGGCGAGATTGCATTGTAGTTTGCCTGCCGCCAGCCCCGCCGTGTGTCCCGCATACGCCCCTGACCGTATCGCTGCACGCACGTTAACCGCCGTAGCGGCGATCAGGTCGGTATGAGAAACAGGTTTCGCGTTCATGGCAGCTCCGCTCTTCTGGGCAAAGCATCACATGCCGTGGCTCTTCCACGCAAATTATCATTTTATATCATTACTGATAAAATATATGAATTCATCTCGCATGCTGCAGATCCCAGTCCTTCGCCACTGTCCGAGCAATTTTTGCACTTGTTTCAATAAGAAAGCTGCGCGGTTCAGACAGATATGAGGCAGTAAAATCCAGCGGACTGGGGCGAAAGCCGGGATCGAATTCAACGATCCGGCCAGCAGACAACAGATCATCGGCCAGCGCGCGCGGATAAGGACCAACGGCGATTCCCGCCGCGATCATCTTGAGGCTGGCAGACAGTGAGGCCGAAGAATAGACCCGCAGCTTGGGCCCGATCCGGCGCGACAGTTCCGACATCAGTTCACGATGAGGCCGTGTCTGGCTGGAATAGGAAATGATCGGGATCTGGCTGAGGTCCTCTTGCGGGTTGGATGCGGCACGGTACCAATGCAAATCAAAGGCAGGCAAGGCGACGTTTTCAATCGAAAATTCAGAAACAGGCCCCATCAACAGCGCCAAATCAAGTTTGCGGTCAAGCAGATCAGCGCGCAGGTTGAGCGAAATATCAACCGCGAGGTCCACGTTTACACGCGGGTATTGCTCACTAAAGGCTTTCAGGAAATCGGGTAGCCAGGCTTGGGCGATGGTTTCAGATGCACCGACACGGAACAACCCTTCTGTTTCGGAAGGGTTCGCCACACGCTGTTTGATTTCTTCTTCGACGAACAACATCTGTTCGGCGTAGGACAGCAAAAGCGCGCCATGTTTTGTCAGAACCGGTTCCCCCAGGCCACGCTCAAAAAGAGGCACCCGTAGTTCCTGTTCAAGGTTCGAGATGCGGGTCGAGACAGCGGGCTGCGACAGGTTGAGCCGTTCGGCCGCTTTGCGAAAGCCACCGAGGCGGGCCACCCAGAGGAAGGTCTTGATCTGATCAAAGGTCATGACCCATTCATATATTGGATCACGGCAGCCGCAAAATGATAAAACAGTCAATCTGTGACGGATGCTGCCAGCCATACGTCAGTTGCACAAACGCGCAAAAAAGGCCCCCGCAAAGCGAGGGCCTTTCTTAATTCAGAGAAACGCTTGTTTATGCGTCGTCCTCGGACGTGTCAACGGCGGTGCCAAAGACCTGATCTTCCTCGGACTGCGCTGGCATCTCCATCGGGGCTGCAAGGCGTGCCGCCTCTTCGGCTTCCTCGCGGCGCGCTTCGATCACGACATTGTCGCGATCTGCAGCAACACGGCGGATTTGCTGTGTTGCACCACCGGTACCGGCAGGGATCAGACGACCAACGATCACGTTCTCTTTGAGACCAATCAGCTTGTCGCGCTTACCCTGCACGGATGCTTCGGTCAGAACGCGTGTCGTTTCCTGGAACGATGCCGCAGAGATGAACGAACGGGTCTGCAACGACGCCTTGGTGATACCCAACAAGATCGGCTCGCCTGTCGCAGGGCGGTCGCCCCGCGCAACGGCCTTTGCGTTGGCTTCATCAAACTCTGCCTTATCGACGTTCTCGCCTTTCAGCAGAACGGTGTCACCACTGTCCTGAATCTCCCACTTCTGGAGCATCTGGCGCACGATAACTTCGATGTGCTTGTCGTTGATCTTCACACCCTGCAGGCGGTAAACGTCCTGCACTTCGTCGATCATATAGTCTGCAAGGGCCTCGACCCCCATAACCGCAAGAATATCGTGCGGGGCCGGGTTGCCATCCATGATGTAGTCACCCTTCTGGACAAAGTCACCTTCCGCAACCGGAATGTGCTTGCCCTTGGGCACCATGTATTCGACCTTGATATCTGCATCATCCGAGGATTCAATCGCGATGCGGCGCTTGTTCTTATAGTCCTTGCCAAAGCGCACATAACCATCGATTTCGGCGATGATTGCGTGATCCTTTGGACGACGGGCCTCGAACAGTTCGGCCACACGTGGCAGACCACCGGTGATGTCTTTGGTCTTGGCACCCTCACGTGGGATGCGTGCGACAACATCACCCGCCTTGATCTCTTCGCCGTCTTCAACAGACAGAACAGCATCCACAGACATCGGATAAGCAACAGGGTTGCCATCCTCTTTGAGGACAACTTCACCGTCTTTACCCAGAACGATGATCTTCGGAGCAAGCTCATTGCCCTTTGGTGCCGCACGCCAGTCGGACACGATGCGCTGGGTCATACCCGTTGCATCATCGGTGTCCTCGCGGACTGCGATACCGTTCACCAGATCGACATATTTCGCTGTACCAGAGGCTTCTGCGATGATCGGGAGTGTATATGGGTCCCATTCAAAGAGCTTGTCGCCGCGAAGCACATCTGCGCCTTCCTTGACAAACACCTTGGAGCCATAACCCACCTTGTGGGTCGCACGCTCTTCGCCCTCGGAGCCAAGGATTGCCAGAACCATGTTCCGGCCCATGACCACCATTTCGCCAGCTGCGTTTTCAAGCAACTGCGCGTTACGATATTCGATCTTGCCGGGCTGAGAAGCCTCAAGGAACGACTGCTGGCCACCTTGGGCAACACCACCAATGTGGAATGTCCGCATTGTCAGCTGTGTCCCGGGTTCACCGATGGACTGAGCCGCGATGATACCGACGGCCTCGCCGATGTTTACGCGGGTACCACGGGCCAGATCACGGCCATAGCACATCGCACAAACGCCATCTTCGCTTTCACATGTCAGCGGGCTGCGGATACGCATTTTGCCAATTGCTGCTGCGTCGATCATGTCGGCTTTGCGCTCGTCGATCAGCTCGCCTGCTTCGACGATCACTTCGTCTGTTCCCGGCTTGATGACGTCGTCCGCAGAGACACGGCCCAGCACACGCTCGGCCAGTGATGCAACGACTTCACCATCGTTCACGGCGGCCTCTGCAGTGATCGCACGCTCGGTTCCGCAATCGACTTCACGGACGATGCAATCTTGGGCAACGTCCACCAGGCGACGCGTCAGGTAACCCGAGTTCGCAGTTTTCAACGCCGTATCCGACAGACCCTTGCGGGCACCGTGGGTCGAGTTGAAGTACTCAAGAACGGTCAGACCTTCCTTAAAGTTCGAGATGATCGGCGTCTCGATGATCTCGCCGTTCGGCTTGGCCATCAGACCGCGCATACCGCCCAGTTGCTTCATCTGCGTGACCGAACCACGCGCACCCGAGTGGGCCATCATGTAAACCGAGTTCGGCTCACCTTCGGCACCATCCGCCAACAGCGGTGTAGTCGAGATTGTGGTCATCATCGCGTCGGTGACTTTGTCGTTGGCCTTTGACCACGCATCGACAACTTTGTTGTACTTTTCGCCCTGTGTGATCAGGCCGTCCATGTACTGCTGTTCAAAGTCTTTTACCTGCTCGCGTGTTTCATCGACCAGTGCCCACTTGGTGTCAGGAACAACCATATCGTCCTTACCGAACGAAATGCCTGCCTTGAACGCTTCGCGGAAGCCCATGGTCATGATCTGGTCGCAGAAGATGACGGATTCTTTCTGGCCACAGTAACGGTAGACGGTGTCGATGACCTGCTGCACTTCTTTCTTGCGCAGCAGACGGTTGACCAGCGCAAACGGCGCCTTGGCATTCAGCGGCAGCAACGCACCCAGACGCAAACGGCCCGGTGTGGTTTCGAACCGCGTCATGACTTCGTTGCCTTCGTCGTCGATCTGTACCATCCGCGCGGTGATCTTGGCGTGCAAGTGCACTTCACCAGCGGTCAGCGCGTGCTCGACCTCTTCGATATCCGCGAAGGACATGCCCTCACCCTTCATGCCATGACGCATGATGGTGGTATAGTAGAGGCCAAGGATCATATCCTGTGATGGCACGATAATCGGCGCACCGTTGGCAGGCGACAGCACGTTGTTTGTCGACATCATCAGAACGCGCGCTTCCAACTGGGCCTCAAGGCTCAGCGGGACGTGGACCGCCATCTGGTCACCGTCAAAGTCGGCGTTGAACGCAGAACAGACCAGCGGGTGCAACTGTATGGCCTTGCCTTCGATCAGGACCGGTTCGAACGCCTGAATGCCCAAACGGTGCAGCGTTGGCGCACGGTTCAGCATGACAGGGTGTTCGCGGATCACCTCATCAAGGATATCCCAGACCTCCGGACGCTCTTTTTCGACCAGTTTCTTGGCTTGCTTCACTGTGGAAGAAAGACCTTTGGCTTCAAGGCGCGAATAGATGAACGGCTTGAACAGTTCGAGCGCCATCTTTTTCGGCAAACCACACTGGTGCAACTTCAGTTCCGGGCCAGTCACAATAACCGAACGACCGGAAAAGTCGACGCGCTTACCCAAAAGGTTCTGACGGAAGCGACCCTGCTTACCCTTCAGCATGTCGGACAGCGATTTCAGCGGACGCTTGTTGGCGCCGGTGATCACGCGGCCACGACGGCCGTTGTCGAACAGCGCATCCACAGATTCCTGCAGCATCCGCTTTTCGTTGCGCACGATGATGTCAGGTGCGCGCAATTCGATCAGACGCTTCAGACGGTTGTTGCGGTTGATCACACGGCGATAGAGATCGTTGAGGTCAGAGGTCGCAAAACGGCCACCATCAAGCGGGACAAGCGGGCGCAGCTCTGGCGGGATCACTGGGATCACGGTCAGAACCATCCACTCGGGGCGGTTACCGGACTCAAGGAAGCTCTCGACGATCTTCAAACGCTTGATGATCTTTTTGGGCTTGAGTTCGCCTGTCGCCTCTTTCAGGTCCGCACGCAGCGTTTCCGCCTCGGACTCCAGATCAATCTGGGCCAGCATTTCGCGGATCGCTTCGGCACCGATATTGGCTTGGAACGCATCCATGCCATAAAGGTCCTGCGCGTCGTTGAACTCTTCTTCGGTCATCAACTGGCCGTAGCTCAGGTCAGTGAGGCCGGGCTCGATCACCACGTAGTTTTCAAAGTACAGGATGCGCTCAAGATCACGCAGCGTCATATCCAGCATCAGGCCGATGCGGGATGGCAGCGACTTGAGGAACCAGATGTGCGCCACAGGTGCGGCCAGTTCGATGTGGCCCATCCGCTCGCGGCGGACCTTTTGCAGGGTGACTTCCACACCGCATTTTTCGCAGACAACACCGCGATACTTCATGCGCTTGTATTTACCGCAGAGGCATTCGTAATCCTTGATCGGGCCAAAGATACGCGCGCAGAACAGACCGTCGCGCTCTGGCTTGAACGTGCGGTAGTTGATGGTCTCGGGCTTTTTGATCTCGCCGAAGGACCACGACAGGATCCGCTCGGGCGATGCCAGCGACACCTTGATTTCGTCAAACGTTTTTGCCGGTGTGAGCGGGTTAAACGGGTTGTTTGTCAGTTCCTGGTTCATCTTCAATTCCTTGAATTGGGGTGCGTTGGGGAGGGAGGCAGACTTTCAGCGAAAGTCTGCCGGCAAAGTCTCGATGAGACTTTGACTATTCCTCATCCTCCGCATCCAGGAGTTCCATGTTGAGGCCGAGGCCCCGGACTTCTTTCACGAGCACGTTGAACGACTCAGGCACGCCAGCCTCAAAGTTGTCCTCGCCCTTGACGATGCTTTCATAGACTTTCGTCCGCCCTGCCACGTCATCCGACTTCACAGTCAGCATTTCCTGCAGGGTGTAAGCCGCGCCATATGCTTCCAATGCCCAGACTTCCATTTCCCCGAAACGCTGGCCACCGAACTGGGCTTTACCACCCAGAGGCTGCTGCGTGACAAGGCTGTATGGGCCTGTGGAACGTGCGTGGATCTTGTCGTCGACCAAGTGGTGCAGTTTCAGCAGGTACTTCACACCCACGGTCACTTTGCGCGAGAACTGCTCGCCCGTGCGACCGTCGAAGAGAACCGACTGACCCGAGGTGTCGAAACCGGCACGCGTCAGCGCGTCGTTCACGTCAGCCTCTTTTGCGCCGTCGAAAACAGGCGTCGCGATTGGCACACCATTGACGACATTGCCTGCTGCTTCGACAAGGTTGTCCTCATCCATACCGGCGATGCCTTCTTCGTAGACATCATCGCCGTAGGCAATCCGCATCGCTTCACGCACAGGTGTCAGATCACCGGAGCGGCGGTATTCACCCAGCGCTTCGTCAATCTGGATACCCAGACCACGCGCGGCCCAACCCATGTGTGTTTCAAGGATCTGACCGACGTTCATACGCGATGGCACGCCCAGCGGGTTCAGACAGAAGTCCACCGGTGTACCGTCCGCAAGGAACGGCATGTCTTCCATCGGCACCACCTTGGAAATAACACCTTTGTTGCCGTGACGACCGGCCATCTTGTCGCCGGGCTGCAGCTTGCGCTTCACAGCCACAAAGACTTTGACCATCTTCATCACGCCCGGTGGCAGATCATCGCCGCGGCGCACTTTCTCGACTTTATCCTCGAACCGCGCATCCATTGCACGCTTCTGGATTTCGTACTGTTCGTTCAGTGCTTCGACGATTTTCGCATCATCTTCGTCTTCCATGGCCAACTGCCACCACTGCCCACGGGACAGCTCAGTGACGCTTTCCTCAGAGACAATCGAACCAGCCTTGAAGCCTTTTGGCCCCTTGGCGGCTTTCTTGCCCGAGATGATGTCCCACAAACGCGCATAGATGTTGCGATCAAGGATCGCCAACTCGTCGTCGCGGTCACGGGCAAGGCGTTCAACCTCTTCACGTTCGATCTGCAGGGCACGCTCATCTTTTTCCACGCCATGGCGGTTAAAAACGCGGACCTCGACCACGGTACCAAAGTCACCGGGTGGCAGGCGCAAGGAAGTGTCACGCACATCGGATGCTTTTTCACCAAAGATGGCGCGCAGAAGCTTTTCTTCCGGCGTCATCGGGCTTTCGCCTTTCGGTGTGATCTTGCCGACAAGGATATCCGCTGGGCCGACTTCGGCACCAATGTACACGATCCCCGCTTCGTCGAGGTTGCGCAGGGCTTCCTCGCCGACGTTGGGGATATCGCGTGTGATTTCCTCAGGCCCAAGCTTTGTGTCACGGGCGGCGACTTCGAATTCCTCAATGTGGATCGAGGTGAAGACGTCGTCGCGCACGATACGCTCCGAGATCAGGATGGAGTCTTCGTAGTTATAGCCGTTCCACGGCATAAACGCGACGACCACGTTCTTGCCAAGGGCCAATTCACCGATGTCGGTAGATGGACCGTCCGCAATCACCTGACCTTTTTGAACCATATCACCCACCTTCACCAGCGGACGCTGGTTGATGCAGGTGTTCTGGTTCGAACGCTGGAACTTGCGCATGCGGTAGATGTCAACGCCCGCGTCACCCAGCTCAAGGTCGGATGTTGCGCGGATCACGATACGCTGCGCATCGACTTGGTCAATGATACCGCCACGTTTCGCCATAATCGCCGCACCACTGTCGCGCGCAACCACTTCTTCGATGCCGGTACCCACCAACGGGGCCTCGGCCTGAAGCAATGGAACCGCCTGACGTTGCATGTTCGAGCCCATCAAGGCGCGGTTGGCGTCGTCGTTTTCAAGGAACGGAATCAATGACGCCGCAACCGAGACCAGCTGCTTTGGCGACACGTCGATCAGGTCCACGTTCTCACGTGGGGACAGCGTGTAATCACCGTTCTTGCGTGTCGAGACCAGCTCGTTGTTGAACGATCCATCAGGTGCCATATTCGCGTTGGCCTGCGCTACGGTGTGGCGCATTTCCTCGGTTGCGGACATGTACTGAACGTCGTCTGTGACCTTGCCATCAACAACCTTACGGTAGGGTGTTTCGATAAAGCCATATTTATTCACGCGGGCAAATGTCGCCAGCGAGTTGATCAGACCAATGTTTGGACCTTCCGGTGTTTCAATCGGGCACATGCGTCCATAGTGGGTCGGGTGCACGTCGCGCACCTCGAAGCCCGCGCGCTCGCGTGTCAGACCGCCAGGCCCAAGTGCGGACAGGCGACGCTTGTGCGTCACCTCGGACAGCGGGTTGGTTTGGTCCATGAACTGCGACAGCTGCGAGGAACCGAAGAATTCACGCACAGCAGCGGCGGCCGGCTTGGCGTTGATCAGATCCTGCGGCATCACGGTGTCGATTTCAACCGAGGACATACGCTCTTTGATCGCGCGCTCCATGCGCAGCAAACCAACACGGTACTGGTTTTCCATCAATTCGCCAACGGAACGCACACGACGGTTACCAAGGTGGTCGATATCGTCGATATCGCCCTTGCCATCACGCAGTTCGACCAATGCTTTGATACAGGCGACGATGTCTTCCTTGCGCAGGGTGCGCATCGTGTCTTCGGCATCCAGATCAAGGCGCATGTTCATTTTCACGCGACCCACAGCAGACAGGTCATACCGCTCGCTGTCGAAGAACAGTGTGTCGAAGAGCGCCGAGGCGCTGTCAACGGTCGGCGGCTCGCCGGGACGCATGACGCGGTAGATATCCATGAGCGCGGTTTCGCGGTTCATGTTCTTATCGGCCGCCATCGTGTTGCGCATATACGCGCCCACATTGATGTTATCAATGTCCAGCACAGGGATAGACTTGATACCCGCATCGACCAGATCCTTGAGTGTACCACCGATGACTTCGCCATCTTTACCCATCTCAAGTGTCAGCTCGTCACCGGCCTCAACGTAGATCGCACCGTTCTCTTCATTGATGATGTCTTCTGCGACAAATTTGCCAACGATGTTTTCGTAAGGCACCAGCAGCTCTTTGACGTCACCTGCATCAATCAGCTTCTTGACCGAACGCGGCGTAACCTTTTCACCGGCTTTCGCGATGACTTCACCGGTTTTCGCATCAACCAGATCAAAGGTAGGCCGTGTGCCACGAACACGCTCCGGGAAGAACTTGGTTGTCCAGGCCTTGCCCTTTTTGTCCAGCTTGTATTCGACGGTGTCGTAGTAGGCATTCATGATGCCTTCCTGATCCAGACCCAGTGCATAAAGCAGCGTCGTTACAGGCAGTTTGCGACGGCGGTCGATCCGGCAGAACACGAGGTCCTTGGCGTCGAACTCAAAGTCGAGCCAGCTGCCGCGGTATGGGATAATGCGGCAGGCAAACAAGAGTTTACCAGAAGAGTGGGTTTTGCCCTTGTCATGGTCAAAGAAAACGCCTGGCGAACGGTGCATCTGGGATACGATCACACGCTCGGTGCCGTTGACAACGAAGGTGCCGTTCGGTGTCATCAAAGGCATATCGCCCATGAACACGTCTTGCTCTTTGATGTCTTTGACGGACTTTGCACCTGTGTCTTCGTCCACTTCAAACACGATCAGACGGAGGGTCACCTTGAGCGGCGCGCTATAGGTCATGTCGCGCTGCTGACATTCCTCAACGTCGTATTTCGGCTTTTCCAGCTCGTACTTGACGAATTCAAGCACAGCGGTTTCGTTAAAATCCTTGATCGGGAACACCGACTGGAAGACACCTTTGATGCCTTCGCCGTCAAGTGGCGTTTCGCTGTCGCCGGAGCGCAGGAACAGATCGTAAGAGGATTTCTGAACCTCGATGAGGTTCGGCATTTCAAGCACTTCACGGATTTTGCCGTAGTACTTACGCAGGCGTTTCTGACCAAGGAAAGTAGAAGCCATGTGCGGTGTCACCTTTTGTTTGTCTCTCGAGTTCCACATCGCCCGGGCCGCGACGCTTCACCCATTTGACCGGGGGTTCTAAAGTCTATTCGTGGCTGCCGTCCCACCGGCACCCTCCCGACTTTTGGAACCTACCCAAGAGGACGGTCAACGCATTGGCCGACCTCTAAGACAGGTTTGGCTGGACCCACAAAATGCGAGTCCAGCCTTGTTTACAGGGCGAATTGTGCTTCGCCAAAAGCGGGCTTAGGCCAGCTCGACCTCGGCGCCAGCTGCTTCCAGCTTTGCTTTGATCTCTTCGGCTTCGTCCTTGGACGCGCCTTCCTTGATTTTGCCGCCAGCTTCGACGAGGTCTTTGGCTTCTTTCAGGCCAAGACCTGTGATGCCGCGGACTTCTTTGATGACGTTGATTTTGGATGCGCCAGCATTCTTGAGAACGACGTCGAATTCTGTCTTCTCTTCTGCAGCCGCACCAGCGTCACCAGCAGGACCAGCCATCATAACAGCGCCACCGGCTGCTGGTTCGATGCCATACTCGTCCTTCAGGATGGTTTTCAGTTCTTGTGCTTCGAGAAGTGTCAGACCAACAATCTCTTCAGCCAGTTTTTTCAGATCAGCCATTTTATGCTTTCCGTTCGTTTTAAGTGTGTTCCAACGTGAGGGCACGCCCCCAAGTCAATTCAGATGCTTTATGCAGCTTTCTCTTCGATGGTTGAGAGAATGCTTGCGATGTTCGAAGCAGGCGCGCCAATGGCCCCGGCGATGTTGCTTGCAGGTGCACCGATGCAGCCCACGATAGAAGCAATAAGCTCCTCACGGGATGGCATACCGGCAACAGCTTTCACACCGTCAACGTCCAGCGCTGTATCGCCCATAGCACCGCCGAGAATGACAAGTTTGTCGTTCTCTTTGGCATACTTGTCGACAACCTTCGCAGCAGCGACGGGGTCTTCCGAGTAAGCGAGTACAGTCATGCCTTCGAGGTAGGCGGCGATGCTTGCGCAAGGCTTGCCCTCGAGGGCGATTTTGGCGAGCTTGTTCTTGGCAACGCGCACGGACCCGCCTGCATCACGCATGTGCGCGCGCAGATCCTGCATTTCAGCAACTGTCATGCCTTCGTAGCGGGCAACCACTACAACGCCAGAGCTTTCAAAGATCTGGCCGAGATCGTCGACCAGCTGTTCTTTTTGTGCTCTATCCACAGTTTTACTCCAAGTTTGGCGCCGGATTTGATCCCGGCACCGGCTCTACTTTTGTCAAACGGCTCAGGCCGCCCAACAGTCTACAGTCCATGTGCAAACGGGGCGAGCCAGAGGGAACCGAGGAGAGCCTCAAGAATTCTGGTCTTCCCGTCTCAGGCAGGAATTAATGGCATGAGGCCAACCCACCGTCTCGGACGAATAAAGGCCCAGACGAATCAATCGCGCGGGCCTGAGAGACCGTTTAGTGGTGTATGAGCAGAATGCCAAGTGCCGCACCTGTTTTATTAAGGTTTTTTGTTACTTGGACCTCTCCACACTAACCTCCTGTAAAGGTGTCGGCAGATAAGATGCGGCATGAATGATAAATCTGACGTACCGCATCGTAATCTCGAAGACTTTGCCGGCATTGCGTCGGACTGGTTCTGGGAAAGCGACGCAGACCACAGATTTACCTACTTCTCTGGACGGATCGAAGAAGTCACGCGGATCTCCAGTGCGTCCATGCTCGGCAAGAGGCGCAATGCAATCGGCCATCACCACGTGGGCGATGCGAATTGGGAGGCGCATTTTGCCGATCTGGATGCGCACCGGCCCTTTCGGAACTTTGAATACTGTATCGAACGGCCCTCGGATGGATCACTGATGTGGCTGAGGGTGGCAGGCCACCCTGTTTTTGACAAGGACGGGACATTCATCGGGTATCGGGGCACAGGACACGATATTACCGCCGAGAAAGAGGCGATCCAGCGCCTCGTCACAGCAAATAAAGCACTGGCGGAACGCAACCGTGAACTGGACGACGCACGCTTGGCGCTTGAATACGCAGCCTACCACGACCCGCTTTCCGACCTCTATAACCGGCCGGCCTTTGAACGTGACCTCGCGCGGGCGCTGGCTGCAGAAAACAAGGCCGTCGGCCTGATACATATCGACCTTGACCGCTTTAAATGGGTCAATGATAGCCTAGGCCATCACGTAGGTGATGCCGTACTTGTCGAAACCGCCAAACGCATCAAGAGCATACTGCCTGATTTTGGCAGTGCTTACCGGGTAGGCGGCGACGAATTCCTGATCATTTTGATCCAAGATGCGACGACAGAACTCTGCACGTGGATTGGTGACACAATCATCGAATTGATGACGATCCCGATAGAACACGAGCAGCAGATCGTAAAAGTCGGTGCCAGTATCGGTGTGGCGAGCGGACAATCCGGACACATCTCAACTGAGCAACTCATCGCGCAGGCAGAGTTTTCGCTTCAGGAAGCCAAGACGAGCGGACGTAATACAGTGCGCCACCTGACCCCGCAAATACTTGAAGCGATGCACCTGCGTCGCAGCTTCGCCGCGGAAATACCCCGCGCGCTCGAAAAAGGTGAGTTCATACCGTATTTCCAGCCACAGGTGCATATTGGGACAGGCGCGGTTGTTGGCGCCGAAGCGCTGGTGCGATGGAACCACCCAATACGCGGCATTCTTGGCCCCGCCAGCTTTCTTCAAGCCGCAGGCGAGCTTGGGCTGATCCCCGCTATCGATCAGATCATGCTGGGGGAAACCCTTGCCGCCACGACGCGATTGCGGCAGCAAGGGTTCATGCTGCCATCTGTGTCAGTAAATGTGAGCGGTGCGCGGTTGTTGGACCATTCCTTGATCAAGGACATCGAAACGCTTTGGCAGGATCGCCGCTGCAAACTCTGCGTCGAGCTTTTGGAGACCATTTACTACGACGAGGTCGGAGAGAATTCGCGACTCTATGCGAACCTCAAGAAGCTGCGCGACCTTGGTGTTCGGATCGAAACAGATGATTTTGGCAGTGGTCGCGCGTCGATCACCGGTTTGCTGACTGTCCGTCCTGACCGGCTCAAGATCGACCGTGCCTTGATTCAGGCAGCAGTCAAAGACCCCATCAAGCGCAGCGTTGTCGCCGCAATATTTGAAATGACACGCGCCCTGGGGATCGAAGGCATGGCCGAGGGCGTGGAGACGCAAGAGGATATCGCATCAATCCGCGCATTGGGATGCAACATTTTTCAGGGATATGCTGTGTCCCATCCGCTGACAGAGGCCGAGCTTGCGACTTACCTTGGCGCACGACACTGCACCACAGAAACGCAAACGGCAGGCCAATTTGGCCTGCCGAAGTCTGCTTCAACTTGAAGCCAAAGTTCTAGTTGCCGGTCGCAGACGCTACGTCAACAGATACGCCCGGGCCCATTGTCGAACTGACGGAGATCTTTTTCATATAAGTCCCTTTTGCGCCCGTCGGCTTGGCTTTGCCAACCGCGTCAACAAAGGCTTTCATGTTCTCTTCGATCTGCTGAGCAGAGAAAGAGGATTTGCCGATACCGGCGTGAACCACACCAGCTTTTTCCGCTTTGAACTGAACCTGACCGCCCTTGGCTGCTTCCACAGCTTCCTTGACGTCCATGGTCACTGTGCCAACACGTGGGTTTGGCATCAGGTTACGTGGGCCCAGAACCTTACCCAGACGGCCAACAACGGCCATCATGTCAGGTGTCGCGATGCAACGGTCAAAATCAATCTTGCCGCTCTGAACAGTTTCCATCAGGTCTTCTGCACCAACGATATCCGCGCCAGCCGCTTTCGCTTCTTCCGCTTTCTCGCCACGCGCAAATACAGCCACGCGCACGGTTTTACCTGTACCATGTGGCAGGTTCACTGTGCCGCGGACCATCTGGTCGGCATGACGTGGATCAACGCCCAGCACCATTGCGATTTCGACGCTCTCGTCGAACTTCGCGTTGGCGTTGTCTTTCACCAAAGCAGCCGCTTCGGACACTGTAACGTTCTGTTTGCCTGCGAATGCAGCACGTGCTGCAGTTGTACGCTTACCAAATTTTGCCATTACTTCACCTCGATGCCCATAGAGCGAGCGGAACCCGCGATGATCAGCATTGCACCCTCGATGGACGTCGCGTTGAGGTCCTTCATTTTGGCTTCTGCGATTTCACGAACCTGCTTGCCAGTAATTGTTCCTGCAACAGCCTTGCCAGGTGTCTTGCTGCCAGACTTCAGGTTCGCGGCCTTCTTGATGTAATAAGACGCAGGTGGCGTCTTGATTTCCATCGTGAACGACTTGTCCTGATAGTATGTAATCACTGTCGGGCATGGGGCATTCTTTTCCATGCCTTCTGTCTTGGCGTTGAACGCTTTACAGAATTCCATGATGTTGATGCCGCGCTGACCCAGTGCCGGGCCGACGGGTGGGGAAGGGTTAGCAGCGCCTGCAGGAACCTGCAGTTTGAGCGTACCCATAATCTTCTTGGCCATGAAGCCATCTCCTATTCCAACGCCCTTTGGTCGCGACCGCAGGGCTTTTCGTTGTGTGGTCCGGTCCGGCGCACGCGTGCACCTCGCCTCCCACATGAGTGCCGCCTCCAGGGCGACAAGTGCGCCGTTTAGTCGGGCAACCCCCATTTAGCAAGTGGTTTTCGGCACGAATGCACTGAAAATCTATCGTTGCGGCAGCCAATAACGCCCACGTGATCCACCACGGCGTTGCCTTTAGGGAAACCGTAATAAATCGATCCCAAAGGAAAGCGCGATGACCTATACAAAAGCTCAGATCATTTTTCACTGGCTCACTGCGGCGGTTCTGCTCGTGATGGCGTTCACGGGCCTCGCATATTCGTATGACTGGATTGATGCAGGCACGATGCAATTGCACCAGATCGCAGGTCAGATTTTGATCGTTCTGGTCGTTGCCCGCATGATTGCCCGCTTCTGGCACCCTGCAACGCCAGCCGCCAAACCCCACCATCCGCTAGAAGCTGCTATGGCAAAAATTGTCCATGTCGGGCTTTATCTTTGCCTGATCGCCTATCTGGTGACCGGATATATCGCCGCCTCGGGCCTGCGCGATCCCCTGCTGATCGCGGCCGTCGACCAAAGGTTTGCGCGCTCAGACACGGGCGAGTGGTTTCTTGAGGCGCATTTCACGCTGAAATGGATCCTCTTGGCGCTGTTTGCAATCCACATCATCGCCGTTCTGAAACACAGGTTTTGGGACAAAGACCTGCCCTTGTCGAATATGACGCTCACCCCACGAAAGGAATGACCATGCAAAAAATGACCCGCCGCCATGTGATGACGACAATTTCCAGCACAGCTGTTTTGCTCTGCCCTGCAATTTTGAATGCGCAAACGAACTTTGAGGCCGAATGGGCCGGCCTGCCAGAAGACCGCCCCACAGGTGAAAACCAATTGATTGCAGTGTCCGCTGGCGCGGCCGAGGTCGAGATCTCGGCGTTGCAACCCGGTGAAGTCGCCGTGATCGCGCGCCCGACAGATGACGCAGAATTTTCGGCAACGGGCATGATGCAATATGTGGCGGTGCATCGGCGCACGGCAGAACAGGTCGCCTTTGGCACGGCGAATGATCGGGCGGGTACGGTCCAGAACCCCGAATACTTTGTCGTGAACCTGCTTTGCACGCACCGTGGCAAGGCCATTGGTCTGACAGGCAACCCGGACGCGCCTTTTGCCTGCCTTGACCGCGGATCGCGGCACGGGTCGGTTTATAATGCCGTCGGCATGGGTGTCGCAGGCGCATCAGAAGGCGAATACCTGTCGATCCCTGACTACAAGCTGACAGCAGACGGCGGGCAGGTTGTGCTATCGCTGGCCTAGGCACCGCGACACCAGACACGAAAAAGGGGAGCGTCAGACGCTCCCCTTTTTCTATCTCTGCGGTCGCTGTTACTGCTTGGAGACCTGCGTAAATTCCAGCTCGACCGGTGTGGCGCGGCCAAAGATAGACACGGTCACCTTCAGGCGCTGGTTATCTTCGTCCACTTCCTCGACCATACCGTCGAAGTCTTCGAACGGACCATCGTTGACTTTGACCTTCTCGCCGATCTCGAAGTGGATGAGCGTGCGTGGCGCATCTTCGCCCTCTTGGACGCGGCCAAGGATTGCCTGTACTTCGGCATCGCGCATCGGCATCGGGCGGCCTTGCGGGCCCAAGAAACCGGTGACGCGGTTGATCGAGTTGATCAGGTGATAGCCCTCGTCCGACATTTCCATGTGGACCAGAACATAGCCCGGCATAAAGCGGCGCTCGGCGGTCACTTTCTTGTTGCGACGGATTTCGATCACTTCTTCGGTTGGCACCAGGACCTCATCGATCTGATCGCTGAGCCCCTGCTCTTCTGCCTTTGTGCGGATCGCTTCTGCAATCTTCTTCTCAAAGTTCGAGAGAACGCTTACCGAATACCAACGTTTGGCCATCTGTCAGAGCACCTTGTCGTCACGCAGCCCGAGGGCCGCTATTGCATTTCAGTTCGGCAGTTGAACCGCCAGTCCCGAAAATAAAAGCGGCGTGCAACTTGATTCGCCGCACGCCATTTTCGGAAGTTGTTGGCTCTTACCGCTGCCTTACGGGGTTTTCAAGAGGCGGGCGGGAAAAGCGGCGTATTAGCTGCCAAAGTACGTCAGAACGCCGTTCAGGCCGGTCCGGATCAATAGATCGACCAGAAAGAAAAAGATCGCTGTCAGCGCGGCCATGATAAATACCATGATCGTGGTCATGACCACTTCGCGCCGGGTCGGCCATACGACTTTGGCCACCTCTGAGCGGACTTCTTGGATGAACTTGACGGGATTGGCGAGTGCCATGGCTGATCGTCCTTTGTAAAAACATGATGGACTTACGGCCTCTGCCCCACAAATTCAAGCCCGTAAGGAAGGCTGCGTGATCGTGACACGTCAAAGCAGGTCCGGACGCAGCAAGTTAACGCCATCCATCTGTGCAATTGCAGCGATCTGGCGCGCGTAGGCCGCATCACTGATAGCGTGTTCTTTTTCCGAGAACCCGTCAAAGGGCGGATGTCCATCTTCGACGGGAAGCGCTTTACGGGCCGCTCTGGCAGAATTCTCCCCGGTCACGTCGCCCGCCTGTTCCAACACCTGCGCGACAGCAGCGGCAGACAAACCGCGATTGACGCGGCGCCGTGGTGGAGTAACCGATGCCGCAGCATCCTGCCCGACCAGTCCGGCGATGATTTGCGGAAATAGGGTGCCATAATCCTCATATCGCCAGACCGTGACAGCCCCTACGCCACGCGCAGCACGCAAACGACTGACCAGATCAACCCAATCGACAGAGGCTATTCCATGGCTCTTTAGATAATGCTTCAGCGGTTGCACCCTTCCACCCAGAAGAAGCTGGCAATAGGCCGAATTGAGAAAGGCCGTCGGGCGGCGGACGGCGAGGTGGATATCAATGCTCTGGCCCATCGCCGCTGACAACCCCGTGATCCGCGCGTCGGCGACCTTGTACCGGCACTTCATCTTGCGGCCGTTCGGCGTGTTCAGCGCACCGATAAAGTTTTCCTCGCTGAAAACCAACCGATGACCATCCTTGCGCAGCCCTGCCAATTGGTCGGCAGCCGACCGATTGACCAGATCATCCGCCGCTTGATGTTTGAGCCCGAAGAGCGATTGCAAAGACCGCCCCGGCAATCGCAGCGTATCAGGGCCGTAATACTGCACGCCCAGCCCTGCCAGTTGACCCGCAGCAGATCTCAGCGACCGTTGCAGATGTGTCGTGGCTGTCTTGTGCGCCCCGATATGGAACGCAACGGAAAGAGGCTTGGCTGTCATGGAAACTATATGAACCTCCGCGCACCATAGTGTCGGTGATCTGGTCTGGCAGGGGCACCAGGACTTGAACCCGGGACCTACGGTTTTGGAGACCGCCGCTCTACCAACTGAGCTATACCCCTACGACCGAATAGCGGGGTAGTCCGAAACGAAAGCAGGATCAAGAGGGAAGGTGCAGTGAAACGATCAAGGCCGTTCGATTTCGGTTTGGGAACAAGATGTGCCACATAACCCTCGGCACAATCCGTATCCGAACAGCCCCTCGCACGCAAAGCCTTACAATAGAAATGTAAAATGGCGGGCTTCTGTACAATTCATGCAGGCCCTAGTGGAATTATGCACACGGACAGCGCAGATGACACTGCGCAGCTTGTGTTCCGGTGCAGACCTGCGAAAACTGGACCCCAAACTTTACCAAAGGCAGACACCCCAAATGTCACTGCGCAAACGCATCGAGAATTCAGAATGGCTCGTGAATGTGGTTGGACGTTTGGTTTTGTTCTATCTCAATCTGGTACATCGGACGACACGCTGGCAGTCCGAGGGCGTTGACGAATTACGTGCTGCAATGGCGCAAGGTCCTGTCCTGCTTGTGATGTGGCACAGTCGGCTGATGATGATCGCGCATCACTGGCCCGTCGAGAGCGGATCACTCTCCAGCCTGCATGATACGTCACCAATCGCGCGGGTCGTCGGGGCGGTTCACCAACAATCAGGGCTGCGCCCGATGAAAATGTCCGCCAGGGTTTCAAATATCGTGGCATCACGCACTGTCCTGAAACGCGTGAAGGACGGCGTGAGTATCGGATTGACGGCTGATGGACCACTCGGGCCCGCGTTACAGTTGAAAGATCCGCCGCTTGAATGGGCGCGCGCGACCGGATTGCCGATTTTTTGCTACGCTTTTTCAACTACCCGTCAGCGACGCGCTGCGTCATGGGATCAACTGCTGGTACCACGACCATTCGGCAAAGGTGCCTATGTCTTTGCCCGCTTTCCCCAAAAAGTACCACGCAAGCCAGACGCGGACGAACTGGCAAATCTCCGTAAGGATATCGCAAGTTTCATCGACGCCAAAACAGCGCGTGCGGATGCGCTAATTGATCTGCCGCACGGCCCCTAGACTGTCGCGCGCCTGAAGAACAGCAAACACACCGCAGCCGCAAACGACATCCCTGCCCCGGCCAGTATCGCCATTCCCGCATCACCTGCTGCGTCAGCCAGACCGCCGCCAAACCGTGGGCCCATCATCATCACGACATAGTAGATCGTAAAAAAGACGCCCATCCCCAACGAACGCGATTTCGGCGTAAGCACATCTCCGGGCAAGGTCATTACCGGCCCCGCGCCCAATGCGAACAAGATGCCCAACACGCAAAATACGGTGAGCGCCAAGGCCGGAGCATAAAGGATGACAGGCATCAAGACTGCAAAGCTGATCAGGCTAAGATAGATAATCGCATCCTTGTGGCCGGTCCGATCCGCAAGAATGCCACCAATAGGCAACGCGATAGAAAACAGCACCATGAACAGACTGGTCACAGAGCCCGCTTGCGTCAGCGACCACCCTTGCTGCACCAGAAGAGCAGGACCAAAACTGAACACCATCGCGAGCGCGGTGTTGTAGAGCGCCCAAACCAAACCCGCCAGTGTCAGCGCAACATAGGGAAATGACACCCGTTCCAGCGTAGCGGTCGTCACCTCAATCCCCTCTGGAGAATGATAGAACAGCGCAAGGATCACAAAGGCGGCGGCAACCAAGCCCCAGAGCGTCCACCACGCGAAAGCGATGCCACCGGCATTGGCCAATCGAGGCAGGAGCATGAGTGCAAGCGCGATCCCGACAGGCCAGGAATTGATGTAGATCGCCATCGCTGTCGAAATTTCACGACCCGCAAACCAATCCACCAACATCTTGGTCATAAGGACGTTCAGGATCACGCCGCCGGTCCCCATGATGAACCTACCAGCCACCAGCACATTCCAGCTCTCGGTCACTGCGACCATGGTACCTCCGAGCAGCATCAAGAGAAGACCGGCACCCACGATACGTTTGTCACCAAATCGGGCAGCCACGGCACCGCCAGGAAGAGCAAAGAAGATGCCCGGCGCAAAATAAAGTCCGATCAGAAAGCCAATTTCGGCCAATCCGATGCCGAACGCCTCCATCAAGAGCGGCGACAGCGCAGCAACGGCCTGAAACTGGAAAGCCATTGTAAGCCGTGCGAAAAACAGGATGGCCAGAATCAGCCAGCGATTTGAGGTCATGCATCACCCTTCCCGACATTCACCGTTGGCGCAACTGAAACGCAGATCACAACCCACGGCCACTGGGCCTTCAGTGCAGATGCGTTTGCGCGATGACGCGGCTGACTTTACGCGGCACCGCTTCGAAGCTTGGCCAGATCAGCGCCGACAATCGCGGCCTCTTGGGCAACAATCCTGTCGATCTCCCAATCCCACCACGCGATCTCAAGCAGGGCTGCAATCGTCTCATCGTTAAACCGCATCCTGCTGATTTGCGCAGGGTTGCCCCTGACAATCGCGTAATCCGGGATTTGTCCGCTTACAACCGCACCTGCCGCAACGATCACGCCGTTGCCAATCCGGGCACCGGGTAAAATGGTGGCACCTTGTCCGATCCAGACGTCGTTGCCGATAACAGTATCGGGTCCGGGATCAGGCATGGAAGGGCCGTCCGGGCCAGTGCCTGTAAAGATCATAAAGGGAAAAGTCGAAAACCCATCGTAACGATGGTTCGCCGACGACGTGATAAACGTCACGCCATCCGCCAACTGGCAGAATTTCCCGATCCGAAGCTTCTCGGGCGAAAACGCATAGAGGTAGGGCGCGAGATGCGCGGCCCAATCATCGGGTGGCTTGTGCGCGCTGGCATATGTGTAGTCGCCAATCTCGAACCGCGGTTGATCAACAGCTGCGGAAAGAAAGACTGTGCCTTCATGTGCGTTGCCGTCAGGCAGAACAACCGGATTTCGGGTTTTGGGGGATGGAAAGGTCATGGGACATCCTTGTGCTGAATTGAGAAAAGGTTACAGCGTTGAATGATCCATGTCGGCCTCCATTGGTTACGCAAGCCGCTTAGCACATATCAGCGAAAATCAAAAGGCCGCCTCGTTTCCGAAGCGGCCTTTCGTTTGTTCTTTCGCGTTAAATCGGGGGAAAACCGGACCGACGGGTTACTCGACGATCTTCGAGACAACACCGGCGCCGACGCGGCGGCCGCCTTCGCGGATCGCGAAGCGCAGGCCGTCTTCCATCGCAATCGGTGCGATCAGCTCGACGTTGAACTTCAGGTTGTCGCCCGGCATCACCATTTCGGTGCCTTCGGGCAGAACAACTGTGCCGGTCACGTCAGTGGTCCGGAAGTAGAACTGTGGACGGTAGTTCGCGAAGAATGGTGTGTGACGGCCACCCTCTTCCTTGGTCAGAATATAGGCTTCTGCCTCGAACTTTGTGTGCGGGTTCACAGAGCCCGGCTTACACAGAACCTGACCACGCTCAACACCTTCACGGTCAACACCGCGCAGCAGGGCGCCGATGTTGTCGCCGGCTTCACCACGGTCCAGCAGCTTGCGGAACATCTCGACGCCTGTGCAGGTCGTCTTGGTGGTGTCGCGGATACCAACGATGCTGATCTCGTCGCCGACGTTGATCACGCCACGCTCGATACGGCCGGTCACAACAGTACCACGGCCAGAGATCGAGAACACGTCCTCGATCGGCATCAGGAACGGCAGGTCAACCGCACGGGCCGGTGTCGGGATATATGTGTCGACAGCTTCCATCAGCGCACGGATCGAGCTCTCGCCGATCTCCGGATCACGCTCTTCCAGTGCAGCCAGCGCCGAACCCGGGATCACAGGAATGTCGTCGCCGGGGTACTCGTAAGAGGACAGCAGTTCGCGGATTTCCATCTCGACGAGCTCGAGCAGCTCTTCGTCATCAACCTGGTCAACCTTGTTCATGTAAACGACCATGTAAGGGATACCAACCTGACGGCCGAGCAGGATGTGCTCGCGGGTCTGTGGCATCGGGCCGTCGGCTGCGTTCACAACCAGGATCGCGCCGTCCATCTG
>NZ_DASYOK010000248.1:0-8700 GCF_036007805.1 Yoonia sp. | reverse complement strand
GCCGAAGCCTTGCCGATGGCGGTGCAGGACTTCCGCATCAAGCCGACCTTCACCGGAACCGGCAACTTCACCATGTACGCCGAAAGCCTTCAGGGCCGCTAACGCGTAGGGCGGGGTGCAATCGCGCACCCCGTCCCCTTTTTAGGAGAAACGAACAATGAGCCTTTGGGAAAATGTGCCCTATGAGCTGCAAAGTCCGACGTTTAACAACGCGATGAACCAGCAAGAGAGCGGCGGTGGTGGCGGCTGGAACCCGTCTTTCAACACGAACTTTTTCACCGACGTTTTGAGCGCGTTCCAGTCCAGCAACATGCGCCCCAGCGGCGAGGTAAACACGGTCAATGCCAATGGTCAGACCGGCTTTGTGAACGGCTTGCAGACCGTTGGCACGGCGCTGTTGAACCATCTCGGGGCCAGCGATGGCGGGGCCGCACAGCCGCAACCGGTCGCGGTGCGGTCTGGTGGCATGAACCCGTCTAACCTGTTGCTGATCGCGGGCGTGGGCTTTGGTATTTATTACCTTGTGAACCGGTGACGCCATGTCTGCCGGTCCTGTACCACTTCCCCCGCTGAACCTGTCAAGCGGGCCAGCCGTTTCCGATGCCGGTGGCATGGACGGGTGGTCTGCGACAGGGGCGTTCAACTTCAAACGAGAACAAGGGATCGCGGCGACGATCGAGCGCGTGGCACCCTTGCTAGTGATTGGAATTCTCGCATGGGCAGTAATGCGCAAATAGGCTTTGGCGTGGTCCCATGGGATCAACAGGCCGAACAGGAATTGGCCCTGATCGCGGATGCATCGGAACATCTCGAAAGTTGGCGGCAAGCATGGGTCGAAGGCCGCGCGCAACTGTGGGCCATGTCTGACAAGGAAGGCCGCATCGGGTGTGTTCTCTGGGAAGTCACCTTTGACGATGGCGCGCCGCACATTCACGTCATGGCCGCAGCAACGGCAAAAGCGCACGCTGGGGCCACCGATGCCCTTTACCGCGCCTTCACCGCCCTGAAACGGGCCGTAGGGGCTGCAGCGGTCTACTGTGAGACCATGCGCCCCGGTCTAAAGCTGTTGCTTGTGCAAAAGGGGTGCGAAGCCGTGCAGATCGAACCCGGCAAATGGGGGGTGCGCTATGTCTAGTTCCAGTTCCAGCCGCGCCAGCCAATACACCACAGTTGACAAGCGCGTAGCGGTCGACGGGCAGAACAACGTCGCGGTGTCAGGCGACACAGTGACGATCCACCATGTGCCCGATGAAGCCTTCGAATTGGGCGAATTGGCCTTGATGGAAATGGGCAACACGACCGATGCGGCGCTGATGGCGGTGCAAAGCACGGCACAGGAAACCACGCGTGAAATCGGCGATGCGCTGTTCCGCACCTTAGAGGCAGAACGGGAAGAAAGCGCCCGCCTGTCAGAACAAGCAATCCGGCTAGGCATCCCCGTTGCGGGGCTGGCCTTTGCCGTCTGGGCCATTTGGGGGCAACGATGAGCACCAACACCGCAAGCTATGTCATTCGGCGCATTGAAATTCCCGCCGGGCAATTTGTGCAGGTTCATGCACCGGGCGATTTTGTCAGTTGTTTGAGCGCCAGTGCTGCTTTCAAACTGTCATTCGACAGCGGCCCGCAGAACGACTTTGAAAACGGTCTGACGGTGCGCCCCAAGGTCGCGTTCCGCATGTTGACGGTGCACAACCCAAGCGGGGCGGCGGTGTCGGTGCGTATTGGCATCGGGCGCGGGGATTTTGCAGACAACCGGTTCATTCCTGCCGAAGCCATTGGGGTGAAACCGGTGGCACCGGACACGCTGACCACCGGCGCGCCTGTCAGTATCGGGGCAGGGGCCACGGTGGCGCTGGCAGGATCGGACACGACGCGGGTGGAAATCGCCATTCGCAACCTGTCAACTGCTGATCGCATTTGGGTGCAAACCCCGAGCGAGACCGGCGCGCAGGGCTGGCCCTTGGATGCCAAAGAGGGCGTGATCCTGACGACCACCGACGCGGTGTCAATTCACAACCCGAACGGCGGCGCAATCAGCGTTGCGGTGTTCGAGACCAAGCGGAGCGCATAACATGAGCCAGTTGATTACCAACGGGATCGGCGCGGCGGCGCTGACGGCGGCAGAGATTAAAGCGGCCTATGAGGGCCAGCCGGACACCAACCCGCTGACCGACACAAGGGCTGATCGAGTTGATCGGGTGCCGGTGTTTTTTGATGATGTGGCGGCGGTGCTGAGTGATGGCAATACCTTTAGTGCTGGGACCGTTTTAAAGACACGCCGGGAAGGTTTTAGCTATGTATGCACCGATACAACCGGAAATCTTGGGCAAAACACCGCAGGCGGGCAGGCATTAAATGTCATTGCGCTAGGCAATGCTCTAAATGCAAAGGCGTTCGGCGCAACAGGTGACGGCGTGACCGACGACACCGATGCACTTCAAGCGTGGATCAATGCCAGCCAAAACGGTTCTGGATACCTGCCGGAAGGAACCTATCATCACACTGGGCTGACGTTTGACCCGCAATTCAGCTACAATATCATCGGTGAGGCATACGACAAGAATCTGAACGGTGGATCCCGGCTGCACAATATGAATGTGTCAGGCGGTGCGGCCATTACCATCGACAACACCCCATTTGCCGGAAACTTCGATAGCCAGATGCGCTTTGCTAATTTGCTTGTATCTGGAAATGCGGCATCGGGTGATGGCTTCTATGTTAATCAGACAATGGTGCAGCTTGAGAACGTATGGATTTCCGGCCATGGGGGGCACGGGTATCAAGCAATTCGGTGTTATTCGTCTGCTTTTCGGCAGGTGTCCTTTAGTAACAATCAACAGTCAGGATTTGCCGCGAACCGCGCGCTGAACGCCGTGCATTTTGACCATTGTTTATTTAATGGCAACGCCGAAAGCAGCGGCTTCGCAGGGTGCAGCCTCTCTGGTGCGGCGGCTGAAGATAGAAATTTTGGGGTCACATTTACGTCTTGTGATTTTACCGGGAACGGCGTGAACCTGACCGGGGCCGATGTCGCCTATGGCCTTGTCCTGCAGCACGCATCGGGCGTCAACGTGATCGGGTGTTATGCTGAGAGCAACTACACCTATAACCTCTATGCCGACAGCACTGTCTACGGGCTGAATGTGATCGGCGGGTTTTGGCAGGACAAGCATGTCTTCCTCAGTGAGGTGAACGGCCTTCATTTCGTCGGGAACGAAATTTATGACAGCGGCAGCGGCACCGCACGTCTGTCGCTGAATGCTGGTTTGCCTGACAAGCGGCTTTCTTGGGACGTGAAGGGCACGACGTTCACCGGCAGCGTCACAAAATCTTTTTCGGGCGGCGCGACGGAAGTTAGTGAATGGCACGATACCGCACCACCAACGGGCGGCACATGGAAGCGCGGCGACAAGGTATGGAATAGCAATGCACAGAACGGCGGCGCGATTGTGGGATGGGCCTGCATTGTTTCGGGCACACCGGGGACATGGCTTCCGCTAGGCGTTTTGCCGCAAGTGTTTACGAACCACGGCGATGCTGGCGCGACGCTGACAGTTGGCAGCAGTTTCCCTACCAACATTTGGCAATCACCGCTCACGGCTGATCGCACAGTCACATTATCGACAACAAACGCGTATAGCGGCGCAAAATTTCGCATCACCCGCACAGGCGGTGCCACTGGCGCTTTTAGCCTGATCATTGGGGCGACGGGTAAAAATCTTGCAGTTGGTGAATGGTGTGACGTTGAATTCTCAGCTTCCGGGTGGATTGTCACCGCTTCGGGGGTGATCTAATGGCGCGGGCAACATCTGCAATTCTTTTCGGCGGGCTTTTGGCTGTCGGATATGCGGTTTACCGCAACATGCGGGCCAATGAGGAACCGCAGTTTGTCTATGTGCCCGCGTCGGCACCGGCGGGCAACACGAACCGGCTGACCCCTTGGGCGCCAGTGCTGGAATGGGGCATCGGGGCGCTGTTTGACGGCTTGGGCGGCGCGCGGCAAGAGACCAGCGCGGGCGTGAACATTGAGGGGCTGTTGGGCAACATCAGCACCACCAGCCAAACGGGGTTTCAGATCGACCGGGCACCGACCACATCAGGGCGCGGTCCGGGTGGCGTAGACTTCGACCAATATGAAAGCCAATATGGGCTGCCCGGGGGGTATCTCTACCGCACCGCACAGATCGAAAGCAGTCTGAACCCCAACGCACAGAACCCGCGTTCCAGCGCGGGCGGGCTGTTCCAGTTTATCAACAGCACGGCGCAAGCCTATGGCCTGACGAACCGCTTTGACCCGGTGCAGGCGACCGACGCGGCGTCACGCCTTGCCCAGGACAACGCGCGGCATTTGCGCAGCGTCCTGGGGCGCGAACCGACGGCCGCAGAATTGTATCTTGCGCACCAGCAAGGGGCAGGCGGGGCGGCACGGCTGTTGCGCAATCCGAACGGGCGCGCGGTGGATACCGTGGGTTCTGCGCAGGTGCGGCTGAATGGGGGCAATGACAACATGACCAACCAACAGTTTGCCAACCTTTGGCTGAACAAATTCAACGCAGGCTATGGGGTGTAGAGAATGCCAGCACCGATTATTTGGGGCGGTTTGGCCCTTGCAGGGATTTACGGGCTGGGATGGGCCGCAAAAGAGACCGGAGAGGCGGCGGACAGCCTGTCGAACCTGTCACGCTACGCGATTGTCGCGGGGGGCCTTTATGTGTCCTACCGCGCCTTGCAGGCGGGGGGTGTTGTCAAATGACCGGCTTGGATGAATTCAGTGTGTTGTCGGACGTGGTGAGCATCGGCTTGCTGTTGGGCATTTTCTGGAAAATGGGGCGCTTTACGGCGTGGATGGATCAGGCGGAAACCCGGCTGAAACGGATCGAGCAGACAGCAAAGGAGATTGCGCAATGAAATGGCTTTTGACGGAGAACTTTATCGGATCGGTGGCGCGGCATGGCGGCACGACTTTGGGCGGGGCCTTGCTGGCGACCGGATTGGCCGATGGCGAAACCGCCACGGCGGTCGGGGGCGCTGTCACGGTGCTGTTGGGCTTTGGACTGTCACTGGCAAAGCGGTTTATCCTGTGAGCACGGTGTTGAAGTGGCTTTTGGCCGCTGGGTTTATCGCTGTTGGCAGCGGGGCCGCGTGGGTTGTGATTATGGCGCACGGGATGGCGTCTTAGGGCGCGAAACAGATTGATTGCCGAACTGGCGGGCCGTTGTGCCCGCCTTTTTTATGCATCGCGCCATGCATCGCGCAGGCGGCGGGCGGTGGCTTCACTGATCCCGGCTTTCTGGGCGGCTTGGGCCAGCTTTGCGCCATTGGCAAGGGCGGACATGACCGTCACGGTCTGACGGCGGCGCAGGGCGTCTTTGCGGGCTTTGCGCAGGTGTTGGGCGCGGATCGCCACGGGCAGGACTTGCTGGCCTGCGGCACGGGCCACAATGGGCGCTTGGGTGCGGATCGCGGCGGCTGGCAGATCGACCAGTTGCAGCGCGGCGGCGTCCAGTGCGGCAAGGTGTGGCGGGGCTTTGATCGGGTCCGGGGGATTGTTGACGAGGTGGTCGAGTTGATCGGCCAAGCGGCGGTGGTCGCGGGCCTGTTTGTCCAGATCATCGGCCAAGCGGCGCAGGTTGCAGGCTATGTCATTATATCGGGGATCACTCATAATAGGGGAATACTCTATATTTTGTGTTGTGACTTGTGCCAAATACGCTATAAGGGCCTTACCACATTATCAAATGAGATCGGAATGCCGCATAATCAGTAACACGTGAAGCATATTTGACAGGCGAATGCGCCTGTTAAGGTGCTATCCCCCCCTAGTTTAGTATTACCACATATCAAACCAGAGATCGGGGGGGATAGCGAACGCTTGGCGCGTGATACCCCTATATATGGCGTAGACCGGTTTCGCAAGACACAAGGCGAAACAAATGGCACAACGCGGACTAGCTTTTAGTGCAGAAGAAGATTTGCACATCGTCAAACTGCGGGCGGAGCAATTCACCTATGCGCAGATCGCGCGCATTTTGCTGATCAAGCGCAGCAAGCGCAGCATTGAAACGCGAATGCACCGGCTCGAAAAGTCAGGTGAGGCCGACCGGATACGGGCGCGCCTTGATGCGATAGGAGCGCGCGCACAGGCCACAGCCTGATGGAGCGCCGCCCTTCAAAGCCCTATGGCCCCAAATATCAGGATATGATCGAGGCGGTCGCGCTGGATCACGGTTGCGGCATCCCGGCTATGGCTTGTCTGCACTACATCTGCCGAAAGATCGACTGGCAGACGGGCGTGATGCCCCACCAGCTTGCACACAGCACGCTTGCGCGGGTCATAGGGGCGTCAGATCGCAAGACAGTGATCAAGGCCACCAAACAGCTACGGGATGCCGGGGTGATCGGCTACGCGTCACGCGGTCACAACTATGACGGCGGCGATGCGAACATTTACCGCTTTACGGTGCCCGCAATGGTGCAAAATGACCCTGCCCGCCAAACGGGCAGACCCCCCCCCACAAGACGGGCAGACCCCCCCCCACAAGACGGGCACCTAAACCCTCATCCCTCTTTATCAAGAGGGGAAAAGGCCCCCGCTAGTCGCGGGGCGGCACCTGCCGACGCCTCCGGCGTCTGTGCCGACGGTGAACAACGCCTGAACGGCGTGACGTTCACCGAACTGCTCAGCAAGCGCGGCATGACCTACGGCGAAGCCCGGACAATCTGGAACGATTGGGAGAATGAGGCCCTTCGGGCCGCAGAGAATGGGTGACGGTTGAAAATCCGCACCAGACCACCAACCAACCACATGAGGAAAGACATGGACAAAGAGACAAGACTTTACCGCAAGCACGTGATTGCCGACGGGCTGGAATTGGCAGCACATCACGCCAGCCTGAATTCGCGTGATCCCAAATGGGACGCCGAACACCAAAGGGAATGGCACCGCAAATTTCTGATGTGGTCGAATGAAGCAGACCGGGTGCGCGCTGAATGACTTCCCCGCTTTGGGGTATTATGCTACCTAGCAGAAACCAAACATAGGATTACCACAGATGCAGACACAAGAAGCGCGCGCGGCGCTGGACGGCTTGAAACGCCGGATCGCGGACACCACACCGGCAACGGTTTTGACCAACCCGCAGCACATCCGGGACACGGCCATGATCACGGCGGACCTGATCGGGCAGGTGCTCGAGCTGATAGACGCAATCGCGCCTTATACCGACGAAACACCGACAGGGGGGGCGTGACATGCCCAACCTGCCAAAAGGCACCGAGGTTGCGCGCGTCCGGTGTGTCGAGTGCGGCACACCGGCCACGGCCAAACTGGACAAGAACGGGCGCGCCTATGTGTATTGCGCCGGCGCGTTTGACGATGGCCCCGCCTGCAATGCGCGGCACCATTACAGCACCCACGCCAGCCAGAAGATGCAGCGCGACTACCTAGCCGCGCGCGACAAGAAACCGGACCCAACCCCCCCTAGCAAGGAAGCACCCGATGAACGACCTGCCGGAATTCAAAACGACACGCCAGACCGACAGCCCGCCCCTAGCGGAAACTTCGACCCCTTCGACCTCTGACGGCGGCGCGCATCTGGACACGATCCGGGTGGAAGAAATCGAACAGGATCACGACGCGGCGGGCATTGTGCATCTGGACGACGACGGCAACGAAATCGGCGCGGACTTTGGGCCGGTCGAGCCGGAAAAAGTCACGCGTGACGGCTTCTATGTGCTGTTCCGCACGTCCTTTGATTTGCCCGGGCAGATCATGCCGGACTTCAAACCCTTGGGCATCCAGCCGACAGAACAGGGGGCCGCGCGGGCGGCGTCCGATGCGCTCTACAGCTTGCTGGAAATCTACTATCCGGCGGCGCTGTTGCCACAATCGGAGACATTGGCGCACCTGTTGACGCTGGGGCCGTTCCTGATCGGCAAGGTCATGGTGATGCGCGCTATCCTGAATGCCCGCAATGCGCCACCGATTGAACACGAACCCCCCAAAGAGGGGCAGCGCAAACAACCGCCACCGCCACCGCCTGACACATCGCCCGTGGACTGGATGGCAGCGGAGCAACGGGCAGCATGACACAGGCGGGACGCATTGGCGTGTGGGGCGCGTCTGGATCGGGCAAAACGACCGTTGTGATCGACCTAGTGCGCACCACGAAGCGGCTGGTGATCTTCGACCCCGAAGATGAATTCACCGGCAAGCTACGTGGTGTGACGCGTTGCAGCACACTCGACCAGATCAAAGCGGGGATGCGGGCCAAGTGGCAATCGTTCCGGCTGGCCTATGTGCCACCGCCGGGCAAAGAGAGCGCGGCGCTGTCCAACCTGTCGCGGCTGGTGGTCTTTGCGCAGGAACCCTACCGCGAAAGCACCAACCCCGCGCACCGTCTGACGCTGGTGGCGGACGAATTGAACACGGCGTTTCCCGTCCATGGCGGGGAGGCGCGGTGTCCGGGCTTTGTCGAGATATGCGCGCGCGGTCGCAAGCGCGCCATTCACACAATCGGCGTGTCGCAACGGGTCACCGAGGTGTCCACGCGGTTTCGGGGCAACCTGTCGGAACAGGTGTTCTTGCGGGCAGAGGAATTGATCGACCAGAAGCGCGCCGCAGAAGTGCTAGGGCTACCGCTCGACACGATCCGCGCCATGGCGAATTTCCAGCTTTACCACAAGGAAGGGCCGCAGGTG
>NZ_DASYOK010000247.1:0-2606 GCF_036007805.1 Yoonia sp. | reverse complement strand
CTACCGACGTATTCGACAACCGGGAGCCCTTTTTCTTTTATGCGTATAGCGTTGAATTGTCAATAATTGCTTAACCCCCAAACGAAAAAGGCCCCCGCACTGCGAGGGCCTTTCTAACTTCATAGCGAACCGATCTTACAGACCGGTGCTCACGTCAATCGTGTTGCCTTCTTCAAGCGTCACATAGGCTTTTTTCACGTCTTTGCGTGTGCCCAGCGACCCGCGGAAGCGCTTCACTTTACCTTTGGTGATCGATGTGTTGACCGCTTTGACCTTTACACCAAAGAGGCTTTCAACGGCTTCCTTGATCATCGGTTTGTTCGCGTCGATGGCCACTTCGAAAACAACGGCATTGGCTTCAGAAGCCATTGTTGCTTTCTCGGTGATGATCGGCTTGCGGATCACGTCGTAGTGTTCTGCCTTGGCGTTCATGACAAACGGGCCTCCAGAGCTTCGACACCTGCTTTGGTCAGGACGAGTGTGTCCGACTTGAGGATGTCGTAAACGTTCGCGCCCATGGATGGCAGAACGTTAATGGTTGTGATGTTGGCGGCGGCCTTGGCGAAGTTTGCGTTCACTTCGGCACCGTCGATGATCAGCGCACGCTTCCAGCCCAGATTGCCGACCATTTTGGCCAGTGCACCGGTCTTGGCGTCTTTGACGTCGATGGTGTCAACGATCACCAGCTCGCCTGCGGCCACTTTCGCGGACAGGGCGTGCTTGAGACCAAGCTTGCGGAACTTCTTTGTCAGGTCATGCGCGTGGCTACGGGGTGTTGGCCCCTTGTATGTACCACCGGAACGGAAGATCGGCGCGCCGCGCGAGCCGTGACGTGCGCCACCGGTGCCCTTCTGGCGGTAGATCTTCTTGGTGGAATAGCTCACCTCGGAACGACCCAGCACATCATGTGTACCTGCCATTGCCTTGTTGCGCTGCCAGCGAACGACGCGGTGCAAGATATCCTTGCGCGGCTCAAGACCGAAGATTTCGTCGTTCAGTTCGACGGAACCAGCTGCCTTGCCGTCCAGTTTGATTGCATCAGCCTTCATTATTTCTCACCTTCTTCTGGTGCGGCATCCTCTGCCGGGGCTTCAGTTGCAGCTTCTGCTTCAGCAGCTTCCAATGCGGCCTGTTCTGCTTCAGCAGCGGCCTTTGCAGCAGCTTCCTCTTCAGCGGCAGCAGCGGCAGCAGCTTCTTCAGCCAGACGCTTGGCTTCTTCGTCCATGGACTGCAGGCCAGCAGGGTAAATCACGTTCTCAGGCGTTGGCTTCTTCACCGCATCCTTGATTGTGACCCAGCCACCCTTGGAGCCGGGAACGGCGCCTTTGACCATGATAACACCACGGTCGGCATCTGTTTTCACAACTTGCAGGTTCTGTGTGGTCACGCGGGCAGAACCCATGTGGCCGGCCATCTTCTTGCCTTTGAAAACCTTGCCCGGATCCTGACACTGACCGGTCGAACCATGCGAACGGTGGGACACGGACACACCGTGTGTCGCGCGCAAACCGCCAAAGTTGTGACGCTTCATGGCACCGGCAAAACCTTTACCGATAGATGTGCCGGACACGTCAACATACTGACCTTCGAAGTAGTGGTTCGCCGTCAGTGTTTCACCGACATTGATCATGTTTTCGGGGGCAACGCGGAACTCGGCGACCTTGCGCTTGGGTTCTACCTTGGCCGCAGCAAAGTGGCCGCGCATCGCTTTGGATGTGCGCTTGGCTTTGGCATTGCCTGCACCCAGCTGGACAGCTGTATAGCCATTGGTGTCAGCAGTACGCTGTGCAACAACCTGCAGGTTTTCCAGAGCAAGCACAGTCACAGGGATCTGACGACCGTCTTCCATGAACAGTCGGGTCATGCCGACTTTCTTTGCGATAAGTCCTGTACGGAGCATATGATCTACTCCTTATACAGAAATCTGGACGTCAACGCCGGCAGCCAGGTCGAGCTTCATCAGCGCGTCCACAGTTTGCGGTGTTGGGTCGATGATGTCGAGAAGGCGCTTGTGCGTACGGATCTCGAACTGATCGCGGGATTTCTTGTCAACGTGGGGTCCACGCAGAACAGTGAACTTTTCGATCTTGTTTGGAAGTGGGATCGGTCCACGCACAGATGCGCCAGTGCGCTTTGCTGTGCTGACGATTTCGGCGGTGCTTGCATCAAGTACGCGGAAATCAAACGCCTTCAGGCGAATACGGATGTTTTGGCTGGCTGCCATGTCATCACCCTTTGATTAGGGCCTAGATCGGAGAGGAGGACCATGGCTCATCCAGAGCCCTCATCGCGTCTTTTATGTCCAATATAGAAAGGGCACGCAAAGCGCACCCTTGTTGGATAGCGGGCGTATAGGGGGAGTCGGCGGGTGTGTAAAGGGGGTTTGGCTCATTGGATCATATTCTAACGCAACTTGGGTTTGACATTTACCAACCAATGTCGGCTTTAAGCCAAGTTAGAGCATGTTGCAGTTAATTTGCCTCATAGCCTGCTGCTCTGAAGAAGTTATAGCATTCCTCTTCTGAGAACAGGTCGCAAACACGTCCGACGGCTTGCCAGAGGTCATCGTATGTTCGAGCCGCGTCTTTTCTGATCAGTGCTTTGAG
>NZ_DASYOK010000246.1:0-3945 GCF_036007805.1 Yoonia sp. | reverse complement strand
GGGGGCCATGTGCCAGTGGCTCTGGGGGTCGCGGCGCCGCTCCTTGACCCGGCGGACCTGTTCACGTGCCGGCAGATCCTTCTTACAACAACAGCTATCGTCGCATTTGCCGGCGCTGCTGCTGCTGATGGACATACAAGCATCGCCTTTTCAGGCGGCGCCACACTTGGTTACAACGACGATATCGAAGACGGTTTCTACTGGGACTCCGATATTGATGTGACAGGCTCTGCTGCACTGGACAACGGCATCACTGCCTCTGTCAGCGCAGAACTGAACATCGCCAGCGACGACGCTGCTGACGGGAACGTTGACGCACAGTTTGACGAACTGGTTATCTCTATTGCTTCTGAGTCCGCTAGCCTGTCTTTCGGTGACGTCGATCCAGTTGCAGAAGACAACTACGGCGGCGTAGACGGTGACTCGACAACCGGCTTCAACGATCTGGACGCACACTTTGACGTTGTCGGCTTTGACGCCATGCTGGTTGGTGAAGTATCTGTTGCTGGTGTAACAGCAATGGTTTCTTACGGCGTTTTCAATGACGAAGCCGCTGCGCCTGGTGACCTCGACGTTATTGATGCGCTTCAGGTGTACGCGACTGGCGACTTTGGCATGTTCTCTGTTGAGGCTGCTTACCAGGACGAACTGACTGGCCTCCTCGACTACAGCGTCTTCGGTGTAAGCGCGACGGCAGCTGTTGCTGGTGCGGAAATCACTGCGGCATATATCGCGAACACAGAAGATGCAGGAAACGCCATCGCCGAAGAATCTTCTTTCGGTCTGGGTGTTTCGTACCCAGTTGGCCCAGTGACACTCGGCGGTTACTACTCGGTAAACGACGTTGCTGAAGACAGCTATGGCGTATCTGCTGACTACGTAGACGGCCCAATTGCTGTCAACGCGTTCTACGACTTCGAAGGCAACACTGGTTCAGCAACTGAAGTTAACGAATTCGGCATTGAAGGTTCTTACGACACAGGCATGAACCTGACTGTTCTGGCTGGTTACATCTCGACAGAAGTTGGTGCTGCTGACGCAACTGCACAAACTTACGTTGCTGGTGTCTATGACCTCGGCGGTGGCGGAAAAGTGCTCGTTGCCTATGCAGAAGACGAAGCTGACGCAACCAACGACGAGATCGGTGACCCAGAGTACAAGCACGGTACAACTGTTGCAGTGTCCTTCTCCTTCTAATCGAAGCAGAACGATCTGAAATAGCGAGAGCGGCCCTTCGGGGTCGCTCTTTCTTTTTGTGCGGTGATAACTGCTTGTGACCGCGCCCCCCCTTCGCTACATATTTTCGCAATGTGTTTGTCCCGATCAAAGGGGAGAGTGGTTTGATTTTGTTTTCCAGCATGTGGCGCAAAGCGCTTGCGATCTTGGCCCTTGGTGCGCTTGTCGCCTGTAGCAGCGGCCCGCCACCCACACCGCGCGGCGCGGAAAGCGTGGCTGTGAACCGCTATCTCTGGGCGGCATCGCTTGATGTGCTTAGCTTTCTGCCTGTCGAATCTGCCGATCCCTTTACCGGCGTGATCACCACAGGCTTTGGCACGCCCCCCGGCAGCGGGCAGGCCTATCGCGCCACAATTCAGGTCAGTGACCCTGCAATGGATGCGCGTTCTTTGAACGTGAGCCTTTTGACCCGCAACGGCCCTGTTGCCGCTGAAACCCGGCGCGCGGTCGAGGATGCGATCCTGTCGCGCGCGCGTCAGTTGCGGATTGCTGACGGCGCGCTATAGCCATCGGCCACCAGCCCGATTATGAATAGCGCCGGGCCCATACGCCCGGCGTTTCGCTTTAAGAAAGACCAATAAGATGACCACCTATGCACCCGCCGAGATCGAGGCGAAATGGCAGGACACATGGGCCGCCGCCGAGACCTTCAAGGCCGCGCGCAGTGCCGACAAACCCAAGTATTATGTGCTTGAGATGTTCCCCTACCCCTCGGGCCGCATCCACATGGGCCACGTGCGCAACTACACCATGGGTGATGTGATCGCGCGGTATAAGCTGGCCACAGGCCACAATATTCTGCACCCCATGGGCTGGGATGCGTTCGGGATGCCTGCGGAAAACGCCGCCATGGCCTCGGGCGGGCATCCCAAGGATTGGACCTACGGCAACATCGCCGACATGAAAGCGCAGATGAAACCGCTGGGGTTGTCGATTGACTGGTCCCGCGAATTTGCAACCTGCGATCCCGAATATTACGGTCAGCAGCAGGCGCTTTTCATTGATTTTCTGTCCAAGGGCCTGATTTACCGCAAGAAAGCTGTGGTGAACTGGGATCCCGTCGATATGACCGTTCTGGCCAACGAACAGGTGATCGACGGCAAAGGCTGGCGTTCCGGTGCCGAGGTCGAACGCCGCGAGTTGGTGCAATGGTTCTTCAAGATCAGCGACTATTCCGAAGAATTGCTGGACGCGCTCGATACGCTGGATAACTGGCCTGCGAAGGTCAAACTGATGCAGGCCAACTGGATCGGCAAATCGCGCGGCTTGCAGTTTGCTTTCACCCGCACCGATGGTGGCGGCGAGATTGACGTTTACACGACACGTCCCGATACGCTGATGGGCGCGTCTTTTGTCGGTATTTCCCCCGATCACCCGCTGGCCAAAGAGCTGGAAGCGAAAGACGACAAGATCGCTGCGTTCTGTGCCGAATGCCGAAAAGGTGGCACCACCGCCGAGGCGATCGAGAAGGCGGAAAAGCTGGGCTATGACACCGGTCTGCGGGTCAAACACCCGCTGGACGGCCACGATGATCTGCCCGTCTATATCGCGAACTTCATCCTGATGGATTACGGCACGGGCGCGATTTTCGGCTGCCCTGCCCACGACCAGCGCGACCTTGATTTTGCGCGCAAATACGGCCTACCCGTGATCAGCACCTATGCCCCGATCAAGGATGACGGCACCAAACTGCCCGAAGACGGTGGCGACGCCTATGTGCCGCCCAAGTCCGAACCTGTGATCTATATCCGGGGTTTCGCAGGCGAGACCGAGCAAACCGGTGATGCGGGTATCGCGGCCGCAATTGCCTTTTGCGAAGCGAACGGCATCGGCGAAGGTGTCACGAAATTCCGCCTGCGTGACTGGGGTCTGTCCCGCCAGCGCTATTGGGGCTGCCCGATCCCTGTTGTCCATTGTGATGACTGTGGCGTGGTGCCCGAGGCGAAAGAGAACCTGCCCGTCGAGTTGCCTTATGACGTGACCTTCGATGTCCCCGGCAACCCGCTTGACCGGCACCCGACATGGCGTGATTGCGCCTGCCCGTCCTGTGGCAAGCCTGCGCTGCGCGAAACCGATACGATGGATACCTTTGTCGATTCCTCGTGGTATTTCGCGCGTTTCACAGCACCGGATGCCGATACGCCAACGAACATGGAAGATGCGTCCTACTGGATGAACGTTGACCAGTATATCGGCGGGATCGAGCACGCGATCCTGCACCTGCTTTACAGCCGCTTTTTTGCGCGGGCGATGCATATGACCGGCCACCTGCCTGAAAGCGCGAAGGAACCGTTCGACGCGCTCTTTACGCAAGGCATGGTGACGCATGAGATTTATCAGACCAAAGACGACAAAGACCGTCCTGTCTATCACTTGCCCGAGGATGTGACCGACGGGAAATTGGCGGATGGGACCGAGGTGCAGATCATCCCTTCGGCGAAGATGTCGAAGTCGAAAAAGAACGTGGTCGACCCCGATGATATCCTGGCGAAATACGGCGCGGATACCGCGCGTTGGTTTGTCCTGTCCGACAGCCCCCCCGAGCGGGACGTGGAATGGACAGCGTCGGGCGCAGAAGCGACCTATAAGCACTTGGGCCGCGTTTACCGTGTGACGTCCGAAATTGCAGGTATGGATAACGTGGCCGGCGACGGCGACGAAGACCTGCTGCGTGCCATGCACAAAGCAATCCATGATGTGACCATGGGT
>NZ_DASYOK010000245.1:0-5452 GCF_036007805.1 Yoonia sp. | reverse complement strand
GCCGCAGCTTTGGCCACCGCCATGGACACGCCAAGGATCGCATTCGCGCCAAGGCGGGCTTTGTTCGGGGTGCCGTCCAGTTCGATCATCGCCATGTCGATGGCGACTTGCTCGGTCGCGTCAAAGCCAAGGATCGCTTGGGCGATTTCACCGTTTACGGCGGCGACGGCTTCCAGCACGCCTTTGCCCATATAACGGGATTTGTCGCCGTCGCGCTTTTCGACCGCTTCATGCGCGCCTGTCGATGCGCCTGACGGAACAGCGGCGCGGCCCATGGTGCCGTCTTCCAAAATCACGTCAACCTCGACTGTCGGGTTGCCCCGGCTGTCCAGAATTTCGCGGGCGTGGATGTCGATGATCGTGCTCATGGGGATGCTCCTGAGGGCGGGTGTTAGCGTTATCAGCGCTTCTATAGCGCGGGACCGGGTTGAAGGGAAGCGCGGTGCAGGCGGGCCTCGCGCCACAAGGTATAGATGCCGGTGGCCATGATGATCGCCGCTCCGATGACGGTTGGCATATCGGGAACTTCGCGGAACATCAGATAGCCGACAATCAGTGCAAAGATCATGCGGCTGTAACGGAATGACGAAATGATGCCTGCATTGCCGCCACGGGTTGCCGCGAGAATGGCGAGATAGGCAATCATGCCGACCACGATGGTGCCGAAAAGGATCAGCGATTGATACGCATCTGGCATGACAAAGCTTTGCCCGCGCAAGACTGTGACCAGCAAGCCCGCTGGCACGATCAGGGCAAAGGTATGGGTCGCAAGCTGGGGACCATTGAGGTTCACCGTCAGGCTGCGGGTGATCAGATCACGCGCCGCAAGCCCGAGCATCCCCGCAACGGCCAGCAAGGTGGCGGGGGTAAACCCTTCCATGCCGGGGCGGATGATGATCAGCACGCCGATGAACCCGATCACAATCGCAATCCACCGTCGCCAGCCGACTGCTTGACCAAGAAAAAGCGCCGCACCCAGTGTGACCACCAATGGTGTGGCCTGAATGACCGCCGAGGCCGTTGTGAGCGGGACAAGAGCAAGAGAGGTGGCAAACAGAATGGAACCCGCGGTGTCAGAGGCACTGCGCAGCAGGACTTTGCGGTTCAGATAGTCCGGCTGCCACAGTGCATCGCCTTTGATTGCCGACCAGACCAGAAAGCCGATCAGGCCGCCAAAACAGGCAATGGAAATGATCTGTCCCACCGGCATATCCGCCGCCAACAGCTTGATCATGCCATCCTCGAATGCAAAGCAGAGCATCGCAAAGACCATGAAGCCTGCGCCGCGGATATTGTCCACGCTTAGTCGTCCTTATCTGTAAGGGGCACCGCG
This sequence comes from Yoonia sp., assembly GCF_036007805.1. GTDB lineage: Bacteria > Pseudomonadota > Alphaproteobacteria > Rhodobacterales > Rhodobacteraceae > Yoonia. The sequence goes on along the minus strand of NZ_DASYOK010000245.1, from coordinate 4,119 downwards.
TAGAGCTCTAGCCGGTGTCCCATCAAACGGTAACCCAGTTTCGCCGCGATCCGTTCTTGGAGTTCTTCGATTTCAGGGTCGACAAATTCGATCACTTCGCCCGAATGCACATCAATCAGGTGGTCATGGTGTTCGCGATCCGCCGCCTCATAGCGCGCACGGCCGTCGCCGAATTCATGCTTTTCAAGGATACCGGTCTCTTCAAACAGTTTGACTGTGCGGTACACCGTTGCCAGTGAAATCCGCGCATCGACCGCCGAGGCACGGTTGTAAAGCTCTTCGACGTCCGGATGATCCTCCGCTTCCTGCAATACCGCAGCAATCGTGCGCCTCTGGTCTGTCATCCGCAGCCCGTTGGCTTCGCAGCGCTCAAGAATGGTCGTCGTCATACCGGCCTCTTTGTGTCCTGATCTCGTGATAGCGGGGCAGGCCGCCGGTTTCCAGAAGATTAGACCAAAAGCGTGCCTTGCATCGTGCGCACAGCTTTGCCCGCGATGGTGACAGCAACAGGATTGCCATGGCGTGTGGTGGCGGAAATATTGGACGGGCGGCCCATCTTTTCGCCCTGCAGGATATCAAGGGTCAGATCTTGGCCCAGTTCCTCGGTCAGCAATGCGGCGAGCGTGGCTGCCGCACTTCCTGTGGCGGGGTCTTCGGGGATGTTATCAAGCGGTGCGAACATGCGTGCGTCAATGTGGTTGCCGTCGCGGACATAAGCGTAGAGCGCGAAATCTATGCTGGCAGGGTAGGTTTCGGCACCTTGCCGGATGTGTGCGACCGATGGGACGCAAGTATCAAGATCATCTTTGCTGCGCAGTGCAACCAGCACAAAAGGCAGCCCAATTGTGGCTTGCACGGGGGCATGTGTGGTCAGATCAATCGCCGCTTTCTCCAGCCCAAGCGCCTGTGCAACAAATGCCGGATCGGGCGTCGCAAGCCGCGTCAGTGGTGCGTTGATTGTGAACGCGGCGCTATCGCCTGCAAAATCACAGATGATCGGGCCAATGCCCAGCTCTAGGGTCAGCGGGCCTTCGTGGCCTGCATCGCGCAGTGCGATTGCCGTGCCGATGGTGGGATGCCCCGCGAAAGGGATCTCCATTGTCGGGGTGAAGATGCGCACCTTTGCAGTATGTGCGGGATCCTTTGGCGGATACACAAAGGTTACTTCCGAGAAGTTGAATTCACGCGCGATCTTTTGCAGATTTGCCTCGGGCAGCCCGCGCGCATCGGGGAAAACCGCGAGCTGATTGCCGTCAAAAGCCCTGTCGGTAAAGACGTCGTAGACCAGATAATCCGTCATTGCTTTACCTTTGCCTTCCGCTAGCCCAGTTGCACCAAAGCGTGACGCTTTTTACCCGCGCTCAGCTTGATTGGTGTGGCAAGCTGTGCAGAATCCACCATCAGGCCTGCATCGGTCAGCGGTTCATCATTCAACCGCGCACCGTTTTCAGCGATAAGGCGTTTGGCCTCTTTCCCGCTTTTGGCAAGGCCCGATTTCACAATCAACTGCACGATCGAGATACCATCGCCCAACTCATCGTCTGTTAACGTCAGCGTCGGCAGGTCATCACCGACGCCGCCCTTCTCAAAGACTTCGCGGGCCGTGGCTTCCGCTGCCTTGGCAGCCTCGGCCCCGTGCAAGAGGGTTGTGACCTCATTGGCCAGAATAATCTTGGCGGCGTTGATCTCGGAGCCTTCCAGCGCGCCCAGACGGTCGCATTCTTCCACTGGCAGTTCGGTGAAGATTTTCAGAAACTTGCCTGTGTCGGCATCTGTCGTGTTGCGCCAGAACTGCCAGAATTCATAAGGTGACAGCATATCACCGTTCAGCCAGATCGCGCCGCCTTGGGACTTGCCCATTTTGCGGCCGTCAGATGTGGTCAGCAGCGGCGTTGTCATGCCGTAGATTTCCTGATCCAGCACGCGCCGCGTCAGGTCGATCCCGTTGACGATATTGCCCCACTGGTCCGAGCCGCCCATTTGCAGAAGGCAGCCATAGCGGCGGTTCAGTTCAAGAAAATCATAGGCTTGCAGGATCATGTAGTTGAATTCGAGGAACGAAAGTGACTGTTCACGGTCCAGCCGGGATTTCACGCTTTCGAAAGACAGCATCCGGTTCACGGAAAAATGCCGCCCGATGTCCCGCAGGAAAGAGAGGTAGTTCAACCCGTCAAGCCATTCGGCATTGTTGAGCATGATCGCGTCTTTCGGACCATCCCCATAGGTCAGGTATTGCGCAAAGACTTTCTGCATGCCTGCAATGTTGTCGGCAATCGCCGCATCGTCCAGCAAAGGGCGTTCATCGGCACGGAACGACGGATCGCCCACCTTGGTGGTGCCGCCGCCCATCAGGGTGATCGGCTTGTGCCCGCATTTTTGCAGCCAGCGCAGGACCATGATGTTCATCAGGTGGCCAACGTGCAGGGATTTCGCCGTTGCGTCATAGCCGATATAGGCCGGCACGACCCCTTTGCTCAGCGCCTCATCTAGGCCCTGATAATCCGTGCAGTCGGCCAGAAAGCCGCGCTGCATCATGACGTTCATGAATTCGGATTTCGGATGGTAGGTCATTGGCTTGTTCCCGGCATTGTCTCGGTGCACTCTATAGTGAGGACGAACACATAGGGAAAGTAGATGTTGCAAGAAGGCGTGATCACCGTGCTTGGCACCATGTCGGGCACGTCGCTTGACGGGGTGGATGCGGCCGTTTTGCACACCGATGGCAGGCAGATTGCGGGTTTCGGGCCCAGTGCCTACCGGCCCTATAGTGCCGCCGAACAAGCGGTCCTGAAAGCGCATTTGGGCCGCTGGCAGGATGCGGATTGCAGTAAGGCGGCACAGATTGTCGAAGACGCGCATATCGCCCTGATGAAACCTTTCAAAGAAATCCAGCTTGCGGGTTTCCATGGCCAGACCCTTGCCCATGATCCAGGTGGCCGCGGGACCCATCAATGTGGCGACGGGGCGCGGCTGGCGGCGGCCCTGGGGTATCCTGTGGCGTGGGATTTTCGCAGCGCCGATGTGGCCGCAGGCGGGCAGGGCGCGCCGCTGGCGCCTTTCTATCACTTTGCCTTGGCCAAATGGATCAAGGCACAAGCACCGGTCGCCTTTCTGAACCTTGGCGGTGTCGGCAATATCACGTGGGTCAATCCTGCCTGTGAGGTGCCCGAAGATCCCGCGGCCCTGCTGGCCTTTGATACCGGCCCTGCCAATGCGCCGATGAATGACCTGATGCGCCTGCGCCACGGGGTAGACTATGACGCGGACGGCGGGCTGGCAGCCCAAGGGCAGGCGGATGCCGGTATCCTTGCGGCCTTCATGGCCCATCCTTATTTCACCAAACCCGCTCCCAAATCGCTTGACCGCGATGCCTTTGACGGGCTGGTCCGGGCCGTTGCAGATTTACCTGACGCCGATGCACTGGCCACACTTGCCGCGGCCGTGGTGCAATCGGTGGGCGCGGCCCTTGCCCTTTGCCCAACCATGCCCGCGCAGCTTTTGGTCACCGGCGGCGGGCGGCACAACAAGACGGTCATGGCCGGTCTGGCGCGGGCGCTTTCCTGCGCGGTGATCCCCGTTGAATCCGTGGGTCTGGATGGTGACATGCTCGAGGCACAGGCCTTTGCCTATCTGGCGGTACGCGCGGCGCGGGGGTATGCATTGTCAGGACCGCAGACGACAGGTGTGCCTAGTCCGCTCACTGGTGGTCGCTTGTCGCTTTAGGCAACAGCGAACCATTTTACAGCATCACAAAGATGTGTGATTGATCTATGTTAATATACGCGCATTTCGCTGTTTTTCTTGGAAAATCGGCCAGATTTGGCTCATGCGAACGGCCTCTTTCCGCCAGTTTTAGCCTATTGCAGTCACAGCCCCGTGAGACCCGTTGAATCTCGGAAACGAAGTGTCACTTGTACCCCACACAACAACCGAATTAACGGAGACTATAATGAAGATGACATCGAATTTCGCCCGCACGAGCATGTTGGCCGCACCTTTGGCGATCGTCGCCGGTATGGCATCAGCTGGCGGACTTTCCGAGCCAGTGGAAGCGCCCGCACCCGCACCTGTTGCTGTTGCGCCTGCCCCTGTGATGATGGGCAACGACTGGACCGGCTT
>NZ_DASYOK010000244.1:0-6855 GCF_036007805.1 Yoonia sp. | reverse complement strand
GATCGGCGCGCGAGCCGACCACGCATTCATCATTCACCGCGCCGACGTTAATGTGCCGATCCATATTGAGTACTTTGCCCACGCTTATGGTGCTTTTGCAGGAGATAAATACAAGAAGGCCAGCGCAGCAAATATTGCCAGCGTAATCGCCGCACAAACCAGTGGGCGGGACACCCAAGAGTACATCCGCCGCCTGATATTCAACACGCTTATGGGCAATGACGATATGCACTTGAAGAACTGGTCTTTGATCTACCCCAGACAGGCAAAACGCGCGTCTGTCTCAGGCATATGATGTCGTCGCGGAGAGACGGTACATCCCGCGCAATCAGGCCACAAGGTGCTTAGCGCTGTATCCAACCCCGTCAGCGCGCCCAGCCAGGCGCGGTGACGCGGTATCCATAACAGTTCTGAAACACATAAGGTGTTTGATCCCACAGTTTGATGGTGCGCTCCTGTCGCAGTAATGGAAGGAAGCATTATGGGATAAGGCCGCCATGGGAGCGCGTAAGCGCTCCAAATGGCCCTCGACGCCGCTGGCATCGAATTCATCGGCACGCCAGACAACGACCCGGGTAATGGCACCCGAACAACAAAACAAAACGAGACCCTGTGATTGCCCCCTTTGTGACCGATACCATTCTTGATAAGCACAAACCCAGAGTTTTCGCACTTGGGATGACCCTGGTGCTGGCCGTCATCATTGCCGTTTTGACCCTTTTGCCTTTGAGTGCCCCGCAAGGACTTCCAGGTACAGACAAGGCCCACCACCTGCTTGGTTTTGCAGCGCTGACCTTGCCCGCTGCGCTGCTTTACCCGCGCAGTCTGGCCATTGTGCTGCCCTGCAGCCTGCTATTTGGCGGCGCGATTGAACTCATCCAACCTTATGTGGGTCGCCAAGGCGAGCTCGCCGATTTTGTCGCCGATGTTATGGGTGCATGGATCGGCGTGGGTGTGGGGTTGGCCCTGCGCATCGTCACCATTGCGGTTCTGGTGCGACAGCGCCGCAGGGCAGGGACCTGAACGATGAAACACCATCTTGACCGTCAGATAAACAACCGCAGATAAATACTTGTATAAATTTCCCACTGGTGAAAAAATCTGAAGCCCATCTTGAGCTATCAAAATGTGATCGATGGCCTCCAAGTAAGAGAGCAGCCTTGCGAGCGCTCTGCGCCTGGCGCAAATTTCCTGTCCGCTGCTGATGCGCGTCTTTCGCCGGAACGAAGATCCACGCGGCGGGTAGGCACAGAGAGCGCCATTTACAAAGTTGTGCACTCTGATCGCTTTTCAGGACACGACCGGACATCCAGCCGTTTCATACAATCTTGAGCTGCGGCCCGCCGAAATGGCCATGCGTCCACCGTACAACATTTTACCCGCAGATCCCTCTGCGGCCGACAGAAAAGCCCCTGCGATGCAACCGGGGCGGCAAAGGTGTGATTTGAAAGGCTGCATCATTGTGCGGATCGTCCAATGTTGTATTAAGGAAATCGAGGGCGACACTGATACATCCGGATGGCTTTTTCGATCGAAGCGGAAGCGTCAAGACGGCTTGGCTTTTTCCAGGTACGCATCCATCGCCGGCTGATAAGCAACCAGTTCATCGGCGATGACGTTAAATCTCTGCAGGCGTGCATCGTAATCGGTGACAATTTCAGGCCAGTCTATCGGAAGATCAAGGGCCACCTCGAAGGCTTTGATCCATGCGAATGTCATAGCAAATCCGCAATCACACAACCAAAGTTTATTTGTGTCCAAAGCGTTAGCCGACAGCAACAGTGCAAGCGATGAGAGGTGTTTGGAAATCAAGGCGCCGCCGGCAATCACCTCGTTTGCGTCCCGCGTCGCATAAGCGACTTGCGGGTAGATCGCACGGACGGCCGGTTCAAGGCGGGTATCATGGGACCGACTGAATTCGCGTGCCTTGGCGCGGAGTTTCACTGACTGTGGAAGCATCGAAACGTCCGGAAACGCCTCTTCCAGATATTCAGCGATAGCTTCTGAATCCGAAAGCATGAAGCCGTTATGGATCATCGCCGGAAGATTACCCGAAGGCACGAGCGCGCGGTATGCGTCCGACCCATATCCACCAGGCGGCGGGAGCTCTTCAAATGGAATGGCCTTGTGTCGCAATATGATCCGCAGCTTGGCGCAGTAAACCGCAACAGGAACCGAATAGATCGTCAGCATGGCACGTCCTTTAGGTTAAAAGTGCAAAAGGCCAACTGCGTGGGGTTGGCCTTCGACTATCAATCGGGGAGACCGGATTACTCGGCCAGCAATTGCCATTTAACGCCCAGTTCGTCAAAGAAACCTTGCTCCTGCTTGAGCGTGATCCAGGTGTTCACATAATTGATCCAAACCTGATCAGCCTGTGGCAGCAACATCGCGATTGGTGTGGGCGAACGGCCAGCCTCGACAGGGACGACCATCAGTTGATCATACTGTGCAACGAGCTTATTGGCTTCTACGTTTGAGGTAATGCTCGCGTCTGCGCGGCCTGACAGCACCTCCTGAAAATCACGGGCCGGTGCTTCGACAATCCGGTGTGTCGCGGCTGGAAAATACTGCTTTACCTGTGTTTCTTGTGTCGTACCAAGGGTGGCTGCGACAGACACGCCTTCGACATTCAAGTCATCCCAGTCCGAGAACCTGTTCGCATTTGTCTCTAATATCAACGGTACGGTCACCAACGAAAAATAGCTGTCGGAGTATCCTGCAGCTTTTGCGCGTGCCGGAGATACCGAAGCGGACCCTGTGATATGGTATTGGCCAGAGGAGACGCCTGCGACCAGTGTTTTCCAATCTGTCGGTACAAATTCGACCTCGACTCCCAGATCGGCCGCAAGTGCTGTCATTACGTCAATGTCATAGCCCACATAACTGTTCGTTGCGACGTCACGCATAGTCATCGGGTTCCAGTCGCCCGTTGTGCCGACCTTCAAGAGGCCGTCAGACAGAATTTCGTTGAGCGCTGATTGCGCCGTCGCCTGAACGGCACCGGCTGCGATAACAACCGCAACAGCGGCAATTTTAAATAATTTCATGGGGTTCCCTTGAGTTGCATTCACCATAAATAGGATGCATCAGCACTTTGGAAATGCAAAAAGCCTGAAATCATCGTTTTTTTGTGCAGCGGTTTCATATGCGACGAACAGACTGGAACGAAACAGCAATGTCGATCATCTCCATGCGGAATGTGTCAAAGTTTTTTGGCGATTTTCAAGCACTGAAAGACGTATCACTTGACGTCGCATTGGGAGAACGTGTCGTTATTTGCGGCCCGTCCGGATCCGGAAAATCGACGTTGATCCGTTGCATCAACCGTCTTGAAGCGCACGAGAGTGGCGAGATCATCGTCGACGGGACGGCTTTGACGGACAAACCTGACGATCTGGAAAAGATACGCGGCATGGTTGGCATGGTATTCCAGCAGTTCAACCTTTTCCCACATCTGACCGTCATGGACAATCTGTGTCTGGGGCCACGGCGTGTTCTGGGGCTGTCCGAGCAAGAGGCGCGGGCGCGTGCAATGAAGCATCTTGAACGGGTGCAGATCCCTGATCAGGCTGAAAAATTCCCGCGGCAGCTATCGGGTGGACAACAGCAACGCGTTGCAATCGCACGTTCGCTTTGCATGGAACCGCGCATTATGTTGTTCGATGAACCGACTTCAGCGCTTGATCCTGAAATGATCGCAGAGGTACTGGAGGTCATGACGGAGCTGGCCTCATCGGGCATAACCATGATCGTTGTGACCCATGAAATGGGGTTCGCGCGCCGTGTGGCCGACCGTATTATCTTTATGGATAAAGGCGAAATTGTTGAAGTTGGCGCGCCAGAAGATGTGTTTGTTGCGCCAAAATCCAAACGGTTCGGCACGTTCCTCAAACAGATCCTGAATCATTAAAAGGGCTGAATGATGAAACGCCTTTTAGCCCTCGTCCCTGTGCTGCTGCTTTTGACCGGCTGTTCCAACAGTTGGGGTTGGTATGTGGTCGACCCCACGACAACGTCGGGCTGGAACAACCTGAAATTCATGGCAAGCGGTGCCTATTACACGATTGGCATGTCAGTCACCGCGATCATGATTTCGGTCGTTGCGGGGCTGCTGGTTGCCATGCCGGGCCTGTCCGAAAAGAGGGGCTGGTGGCTGTTCAACCGAACCTACGTGGAGATCGTCCGATCCGTGCCGGTGCTGGTCCTGATCTTATGGGTCTATTATGGTTTGCCGGCACTGTCGGGGATCACGCTTACCGTGTTCTGGGCCGGTGTGCTTGCCTTGGCGCTGAGTGACAGCGCCTTTCAGGCTGAAATTTTCCGCGCAGGCATACAGTCTATTTCCAAGGGTCAATATGAAGCGGCGCAGTCCATTTCACTGAATTACCGTGATACGATGCGTTATGTCATCCTGCCCCAGGCGATCCGCCGCATTTTGCCCGCACTTGGTAATCAGCTGGTTTACATGCTGAAAATGTCATCGCTTGTTTCGGTGATCGGTATGCAGGAACTGACCCGCAAAGCCAATGAGTTGGTCGTATCAGAATACCGCCCTCTCGAAATTTACACCATTCTGGTGCTGGAATATCTGGTGCTGATCCTGATCGTATCAGCCGGTGTGCGCTGGCTTGAGCGGCGCATGAAAGCCAGTGACACCTGAGACAAGAAGATAACCTGACCTTCACAGCACAATGGGTGGGCATTGTCGTGCATTTGGCATCCTGGCGGCCTTTGGCATGCTCTTTGCAACGCTCTATCATGTCGTCAATCTTAGACATGCAGGATTGTTCTCGACAGCCGCACAGGCGGATCTGGCAATTGGGTATCAGGCGTTTTTGTTCTTGTGGCCATAGGATTGGGCTTGCACCCGCGTTCAGTGCGACAGGATCAATCGGTCTATTGGCATGCGCACTGCGTCTACCTCGCAGGCGCAGTTCAACCGCACTCAGGGCGGCGCTTTGGCGAGATGTGGTTGCACTGCCGGAACCACGGGCGTCGGGCGACCACAGACCCTGCTTCTGGACGTCATGCCACCAAGCTTAAATCTGCTGCAGCGTGCTCTCATGGCGCTGCGCCATCTGTGTCACCGGTGCCGCTGCAATTCCAACCGACATGACAATCTCGCGCTTGTCCTCGTCGCTCCAAGCCAAGGCTTTTACCACGCATGTCAAACCCCGCATAAGACACATCGTTTACGACGTTATCAATCACTTGCCCTAGATGATCGTCATGCAGTCAACAGATCAGCGCAACACACGCATTGAACTGCTCCGCCGGTGCCGTAAGACAGCTGCGATCTAGTTTCAGTTTGCGGCGGCGGGCGCAGGCTTGCCCGGATCAAAGCTGGCGCTGCCCGGTAAGTGCGGCATTTCTGTTAAGCTTGAAGGTGTCGCGTGAGTAAAGGTGGCGTTCCTGATTGAAGATGGGGTCGTGACAGCCACTGAAACAGCAATGGACGCCAACCATGAGGAAGAATAGGGGGGCGTCGATCTGGCAAATAGTGTTTTTCAGGTTCATGGTGCTTCGATGACGGGTGAAGTGAAGGTCCGCAAAGAGCGGACGCAACCGCAGTTTTTGAAATTCATGGCGGAGCACGCGCCCGCGGTTGTCGGCATGATCAGTGTTCCCAGCGGGGTTCATCATATCATCTGCCGATAATACAACAACGCATAGTAATTTAGGTAAATGTAAACCACTGCACAGAGTGTGGACGAGCTGTTGGTTACCTGTCGACATCCTGGCGTTGACTTTGCTTGGCGTCAGATTTTTTTGCTCAACAAGTGAGACATGACGAAGATCCGGGGGCCAGAGACGAGATCAAGCCACTCGGGGTCGATTGAGAGGCTGAGCTGTCGCATGCTGGTATCCTTTGTCGGTTTGCGAACCGTTTGATTGCATAATCCATTAAATGAACGACTGCTGGCACCTTTGATTTGTTGCGATGCGACACATCAGCAAACAAAGTCATGAGACTACCTAGGTCTCTTCTGTCAAGTTGAGACCACCACTACGGAAACGTCCCCACTCACGGCCCCCCTTGTTCAATACGAGGGGGGCCTTTTTGGGTGTCTGATCCCACAGTTTGATAGTGCGATCCTTTCGCAGGATTGGAAGGAAGCATTATGGGACAAGATCGTCATGGGAGCGCCACGCCCATGGACGCCATCAGAGCAGCAATACAGCAATCGCGAACTTCGCTCGTGCAACTGGGCCAAGATCTCGGCATCAATCCCAAAACAGTGGCGAAGCGGTGTTCGCGCCAGACTGCCCAGGACGTGAAGACTGGGCCGAAAGAGCCATCGTCAACGGTCTTGACCGAAACTGAGAAGGCGCGACCACACAGCATTCGAAACCGAACACTCGCACCTGCCGATAAAGGCCATATCCTGTGGGGCCTGCCTCATAGCATACCGAGACGGGTGCCCCTCGCGGAGATAACTTCTTGAGCAAGCGGTCGACGCTGGCAGGGGCGGTTTCAAAGCTGCCCAAGCTGACAACGTCGTCATGTAGCCCATAACTAGCAAGCGCAACTGCCACCTTATCTTTGGATACATTGATCCTGACATAAATCGTTGGTTGTTCTTTCGTCATGCCGTTCTCCATCGCTGAAAAACGGCGTTCACCGTCATGCGATCAGAGTACAGGCTAATCCCTCAGGCGCGTGCCGCAAAAAAAGACATACGCTCTTACTTTGGTAAAGACATCACGCGGGATCAATACCCGACCGCTTGTCCGTCCTTGCGCGGGTCTGACCCGGCGACATAGCCGCCGCCATCCAGCCGTTCAATCAGCTGCGCGCCGCCGAAACCAAATGCGCTGTCTGGCGTCTCGACCGAGATGCTGTGGCCAAGG
>NZ_DASYOK010000243.1:0-4457 GCF_036007805.1 Yoonia sp. | reverse complement strand
CGCAGGCCAGCACGCTTTCGCCACCGGCGAGGCGTTAGAGGCCAACCCGCACACCAAAGACGCACCATTCAAGCCGGATGAATACCCCGGCCAATGGGCAAACTGGCACGACGGATACATTCACGCCCGCCGCGTCAGAGACTTCACCGAAGCAGACGGCACAAGGAGGGAACCCCATGCCTAATGAAGACACCCAGATTGAACAGATGATCCAAGAGAGCGGGGCCGCCGCGCCGCGCCTGACGCCGGATCACATCGACGCCAAGATCGTCAGTGATTATTACCATGTCGTGCCTGACACGACGCTGACTATCTGCGTCCTGACACTGGAGAACGGCTTTACCGTCACAGGTGAAAGCGCAGCGGCCAGCCCGGAAAATTTCAGGGCAGCGATTGGCCGCCAAATTGCCTTTGAGAACGCCCGCGCAAAAATCTGGCAGCTTGAGGGCTACATGTTGCGCGAGCGTCTGCACGAAATCGCCATGAAGGAGCAGGCCAATGGCTGATGACATTAAAGACGACGTGACCGAGGATCAGGTGCAGGCCGATCAGGCCCAAGCCGAGGACGACTTGCCCGAAATCGAGGACGCGCCCGGCGACGACGAGGAATGGACCGAAGAGGACATGCGCCTTCTCAGCGACGAGGAGCGCGCGGCACTGTTTGGCGACGACGAGGGCGAAGGAGACGCGGATGAGGCTGACGAAGGGGACGCCGAGGACGAACCCGCAGCGCAGGCCGCCAGCGACGACGCAGCCCAAGACGACACCGACAGCATGGTCGGCACCCAAGCCCCAGACCTTGCCGCACTCGACGCGGAGATCGAGGCACTCGACGCCGCAAAAGTAGCCGCGTTTGACGATTGGGAAGAGGGCAACCTGTCCCGCGATGAATACCTTGCCAAGCTGGCCGAGATTGATGGCGTTTCAAAGCAGACCATCGCACAGCGTGCCGTGGCCGAGAGCCAAGAGCAGGCGGTCTATAACGCCTTCATCGGCACGGCCAAGGGCTACTTTGGCGAGTTTCCGGATCTGGCAACCCAAAGCCATGCGGAAGCCTATGATCGCCATGTGCGCAGCGTGACAGGCAACCCCGCCTATCAGCACATGACACACCGGCAAATGCTGGAAGCCGCGCACACGCTCTATGCGGCAGAGGCCGAGGTTCTGGGAGTGGACGTGCCTGCGCCAAAGGGGAAGGCGAAGCCATCCCCGACACCAGCGCTAGAGGCCAAGGCCGATCCGGCACCGGCACCGGCCCGCAAGCCGCGCCCGGGCGACAAAGCCCCCGTCACACTGCGCAATGTGCCCAACGCCGCCCCGGTATCAGCATCCGACGGCAAGTATTCCAGCCTTGCACAGCGTCTCGAAAACGCTGGCCCGGAAGAATACGAGCGCATCATGGGCAGCATGTCGCCGGATGAAGCCGAAGCCTTCGCCAGCATGGACGTTTAAGGGGAGATCGCGCGGTGCTGACGCTCAAACTCAAAGCAGGTGACAGCCTCCAAATCGGGGACTCGATCCGCCTGACGGTCAAAGAAGATTCCACCAAGGGACGCTTGACCGTGGGCATTGATGCACCGCGCGAGATCAATATCGCGCGCATACCTATCGGGGCAAAAGCCAAGGCGGGACACAACATATAGATCATATTGGCAAACAGATACCATATGTGGTATCTATCAAGCTATATCGGCTGGATGCCGGGTAAACTCAGGGCATGGAAGTCCGCCATCGTTTTTTAGTCGATGAGGACTGACATGACACAGACCATCCTGAATTGGGGCGACCCTCGCGCTGTAAAGCGTTGGGCGGCTACTCTGGCAACCCAAGTCAACCGCAACAGCTACTTCAACAAGAAGTTCGTCGGCAAGGGCGAGAACAACATCATCGAGGAGAAGATGGACCTGTCCAGCGATGCTGGCGACCGCGTGTCCTTCGATCTCTCGGTGAAGCTCAAGCAGCGCCCGACCTTCGGTGACGCCCGCGTGAAGGGCAAAGAGGAGCAACTCAAGTTCTTCTCCGATGAAGTCGTGATCGACCAGATGCGGCACCCCGTATCCGCTGGCGGACGCATGAGCCGCAAGCGCACGCTGCATGACATGCGCAAGATCGCCAAGGACCGGCTGGCCGAATACTGGACGCAATACATTGACGAGATGTATTTCATCTACCTCTCCGGCGCGCGTGGCATGAACGAAGAGTTCATCGAGCCTGCTGACTACACCGGCTTTGCGACCAACCCGCTGCAAGCGCCCGACACCGCGCACATCCTGTTTGGTGGCGACGCGACCGGCAAGGGCGACCTGTCCACCGCAGACGTGATGACCACGGACCTGATCGAGCGTGTGGCAACCCACGCCAAGATGATCCGGGCCAAGGACACAGACGCCACGGACATGATGCCCGTCGATGTGGAAGGCGAAAAGCACTTCTGCGTGGTCATGTCGCCCTATCAGGCGCACACCATGCGCACAGCATCGGGCAGCAAGTGGCTGGACTTCCAGAAAGCCGCAGCCGCCGCAGAAGGCCGCAAGAACCCGATCTTCAAGGGCAACATGGGCATGATCAACAACGTCGTGCTGCATGACCATGAGAACGTGATCCGGTTCAACGACTACGGCACTGGCAGCGACCTGCCAGCAGCCCGCGCCCTCTTCCTTGGCCGTCAGGCCGGTGTGGTCGCATACGGCACTCCGGGCGGTATGCGCTACATGTGGAAGGAAGAAATGGAAGACTACGACAACGAGCCAACCGTCGTTGCCGGTGTCATCATGGGCGTGAAGAAGTCGCGCTATAACGGACGCGATTTTGGCGTGATTGCGCTGGATACCTACGCGGTCCCGGTCTGATTTAGCGGGGCGGCGTTCGCGCCGCTCCACCCCCAACCCCGCTTGAAATAGAAGGATTCGCCAGATGGCTATCTTCCAGAGTTCCACAGCAAAGGGGCAGGCCGCGACGCCTTCGGCATATCAGGCCGGTATCGTCACGACTGCCATCTTTGAATACACCTTTACCGACGCCTATGCGACGGCAACCGACGTGATCGAGCTTGGCCTCCTGCCTGCCGAGACACAGATCGTCGGTGCGACCATCATCGGCACCGGCCTTGGTGCGACCACGGCTGACATTGGTATCATGACCGGCACCCCCGGCGATACCGTGGACGAGCGCACCGTCGGCGACGAGTTGTTTGACGGCACCAGCGTCAACAACGCCACGGCCAACGCCGCACTGGCAACCTGCCTTGGTGTTGCCCGCCAAAACTACCACCGCGCCATTGGTGCAAAGGTCGCGGCCAACGTCGCCGCCGGTGCTGCCAAGCTGACGGTCAAAATCGACTACATCGCTTGATGACATTGCGGCGCGCGGGCCAAATCCGCGCGCTGCCCCACGATCACGGAGGAAGCCATGCTGATCGAACACACCACCAAACGCCCGAACGGTTCCATCCACTCCATTGCTGGCACCAAATACCACTTTGAGCCAAACGCAAACGGCGCGCATGTGGCCGAGGTCGAAACCCCGGCGCATATTCAGCGCTTTTTGTCGATTCCGTCATTCACGGTCTATGACCCAAACGCGCCGGTTGAGCCTGTCACGCAGACCGCGCCCGTTCAGCCGGACCCGATTGAGCCTTCCGACGACGACGACGCGCCGACCCCGCTGGAAGACGCGCCCGACGAGGTTCTCGACCAGCTTTACGAAGAAGCATACGGCAAGAAGCCTCACCACAAGGTCAAGCGCGACAAGATCATTGATATGATCCGCAAGGCCCCCGCCAAAGAGGCTGAGTAACAGCCATGCCCGTCAACGTCGCTGATGTTCTATCGCGCGCCCCCAAGGCACTGAGCGATGTTGACGAGGTGCGCTGGACCGCTGCCAGCAAGCTCGAATATTTCAACGACGGGCTTTTGGAAATCGCCGTTCAGAAGCCTTCCGCCTTTTCCCGCACCGTGGAGCTGCCGCTTGCCGCTGGCACGCTTCAGACAGTGCCAGAAGCCTATTCCGGCCTGATCCGGGCAGTCCGCAACGTCACAGGGGACGCAGGGGCCACGCCACGCGCCGGGGGCAGGGCGATCACACCCACGCGCCGCGACATTCTCAATGACCAGTTCCTTGACTGGCACAGCGCTGCCACGATTCCGTATGCGCGGACCGTGCAGCACGTCATTGCCGACGAGTTCGAGCCGCGTCAGTTCTATGTTTTCCCCGGCAACGACGGGACCGGCATCATCGAGGCGATTGTCGCGCTGATCCCCGACGCCATTGCCAGCCCGATCACAAGCGCCACCACTGCGCCGCTGGATCGCGTCTATTTTAACGCCTTGGCCGATTACGTGGCCTATCGCGCTTATGCCGAGGACACGATCCTCAACGGCTCCGTGCAGCGCGCGCAGGCGCATTACCAACTGTTCCAGCAAGCCCTTGGCATCCGTCAGGGCATCGAGGGCGCGGCC
>NZ_DASYOK010000242.1:0-1857 GCF_036007805.1 Yoonia sp. | reverse complement strand
CGACAGGCTGAACTGCTGGTCCCAGTAGGTTTCAAAGTCGATCGTCATGATGTCCATTACATCACCCCTCTATCGCATCGACTGGCCTATCTGGCTGGTCCTGATACTTCCCTGAATACTCTGCGTAGGTCTCCAGCTGATGGAAGATGACCTGTGCAATGCCGGCGCCGGCCGGGACGTGAAGTGGTTTCCAGCCATGATAGACC
Organism: Yoonia sp.; assembly: GCF_036007805.1. GTDB lineage: Bacteria > Pseudomonadota > Alphaproteobacteria > Rhodobacterales > Rhodobacteraceae > Yoonia. The sequence goes on along the minus strand of NZ_DASYOK010000242.1, from coordinate 1,651 downwards.
AGCTCCAGAGTCAGGTATCCTTTCCACCCCGGCTCGATCACGGTGTTGAATACCGACAACCCACGCCTTGCCCATGTGCTTTTGTCGTGGACAATAGCCACCAAGTCCCGTGGCATGTGAAACCGCTCGACTGTTGAGGCCAGAGCGAAGCGTTTGAAGGGGTGTAGGGTCACACTCTGTTTGATACGGATGTCATAGCCCGCCTCAGATAGTCCGTAGCTGACACCGTGCTGCCTGAGCTTGCTGTCCAGCATGGGTGAGACCGGTTGGTCTGACCATAGCTTCTTACCGTTGCGTATCATCTGTCACCTCCTATGGGTATTTCTCTATGGCTTTGCGGATGCGGTATATGCGCCCAATGGCAGTGCCTTTGGTGAGACCAAGCATCTTGCCTGCCTCCTTGATCGACTTACCCTCCTTCACCATCCTCATCAGCTCCAAGTCCTGTTCGTCGCGTTCCCCGCTCTGTCATGTCTCGCCTTGTCTCTTATTCTTTTAACGTCACGATTGTGCTTAGAGGCTATCTTGTAGATCACCTCAAGCTCATCCGGCAACACCCAGAGCGTGGGCACCCGAACGTATCCAGCTGCGCGCAGTGCTTCCTTCTCGACGCGGCTGGTCATGGGGTGGCGTCCTTGTTCAGAGCGGCGCGCAATTCCGCGTTCGCCTCCCGCAACCGCTCAACTTCATCAGACAGATCATGTATTCTGTCTGTGTCGCGGTCGGCCTGATGTTCCAGTTCCTCAATCCGGCTCCGCTCTGGTGTGTCTGCGATTGCATCTAGCAACCGCTTCACCTCCGCTTCCAGTTCCGCAATGCGGGCGGCGGGTATGTCGGCGCGCGTTTCCCATAGCCGCTGCGCTTCGTCCCGTCGCATGTGCATTGTTTCGGCGGCGCTTGAGCCGTGATGCAAATCCCACCTCGCAACCGGACCTTGCGCGTGGCAATTCAGGCACTTGTTTACTGTTATTCCCTTGTCACTTGTCCAGCGAATATCGCGGCCTTCACAAAACGGGCACGGCTTTAGTTCCGGCGCGCTCATCCCTCACCCCCTTTCTGGCGGGCGGCTTGATACACTGAAAAGGCGTTATCAAAGCCAAGATCACGCAACACCCCCAGCGCCGCGTCCCGTTCGGCCTCTGCCTCGGCCAGCTTGGAGGATAGGGTGGCGACCATCTCAGGTATGCCCGCGTCATTGTCAGCAAACGGTGCGGCCCTGCATATCCGCTCCACATGCTCCGGCGCGGTCAGGTCTGGCGTGGGTGTGTTAGTCATCGCGATCTCCCAAAATCATTTGCATCCGTCTGCGGGCATAAAAACCATGCGGCCCCGGCTGACATTTCGGGCATGATTCATATTCTACCTTGACGCCAATGGTGCTATTCGGCGGAAAAGACATGCCCGTCATAATCTTTTTGCGTCCCATGCAAACCAAACAATCAGTTTGACCTATTTCGTCACTCATTGGTCGGTCCTTTCTCTGCGAGGGCGCGGATGGCGGCATGGGCGCCAGATATGCCCATCGCAAACCCCCTTGCCTCGTCGCCCACGAGTTGTAGAGGGCTTTCGCCGTTTGCGAGGCTGGCATTTAACGCCACCTTCGCAGCCGCCTCCATCCCCGCGCGCCAGCCATCTTGCCGCGCGTCGGGGG
>NZ_DASYOK010000241.1:0-1735 GCF_036007805.1 Yoonia sp. | reverse complement strand
GAAAGAAGGGCAGCGCAGCCCCGGATCGCGGTCCGGGGCTGCGTCAGTGCTTTACTCGCTGATGCGGTACCAGTCAGCAATGTTCCACAGCTCGCTATCCCATGTGTTCAGGATCACGCCGCCAAGTGTGACGGAATGTGCCGAGACACGGCCACGGTCAACCAGTGGCACGATGATGTTGCTTTCCTTGGTCAGGATATCATTCAGCGCGCGGCCAATCCTGCCCCGTTCTTCGATGTCAGCCGTCATTGTCATCTCGGTCCACAGCGCTTCATAGGCCGGGTCACAGATACGGTTGATGTTCTCGCCCTGCCACTGTGTTTCCGGCGATGGGATGTTGTCGCACAGATATGCGCCCAGATAGGCCTGTGGGTCGGTGCCGGGGAAGTTGTTGGCGTACATTTCCACGTCTGCATAGAAACGCTGGAATGTGTCGGGCGAACCGGGGTCACCGCCAAAGAAGACACCCGCATCAATGTTGCGCAGTTCGGTTTCAACACCGATCTCTTCCCACCACTGCTTGATCAGGGCCTGGAAGTCCTGACGCACCGCGTTTGTGGATGTCTGAAACAGGATCGACAGGCGCACACCGTCTGCGTTCACGCGCACACCGTCGGACCCCATCAGGAAGCCAGCTTCATCCAGCAGGGCATTCGCGCGCTCCATGTCCTGTGTCAGACAGGCTGTGTTGTCGGATGCATAGATCGCTGGCGCAGGAACAAGGTTACATGTCGCGCGACCGGCCTGACCATAGCCTACTTCAACCAGCAGATCGCGGTCGATGGCGATAGAAAGCGCCTCACGCACGCGGGCATCTGTCAGGAAGGGATGTGGTGCGGCCACAGTCGAGCGCACGCCTTCTTCGAGTGCCGGCGACGGGTCGGTCAGGTTCATCTCGATCCGCTCGACCAAAGTGCCGAATGCGGACACAGGCACACCCATGCCACCTTCGGCCATCGAGGAGATCACATCAGGTGCCAATTGCAAGTTCCAGGCGTAGTCGAATTCGCCTGTTTCCAGAACGGCACGCCCTGCGGCAGTCGCATCGCCGCCACCCTTGAAGGTCACTGTGGCAAAGGCAGGCTTGCTTGGGTCACGGTAATTCGGGTTGGCTTCAAACTGAACCACGTCATTGACGCGGAAGTCTGTCACCACAAACGGGCCGGTGCCGATGGGGTTAAAGTTGGCATCGGTACATTCGGGTGCGCGGGGTCCAAGACATTCGGCAAACTGGGCGGCCTGAATGATCGGTGACTCATTCCCTACAAACGCCTGATACGGGTTTGGTGCGGGACCGGTGAAGTTCACTTTCACGGTCTTTTCGTCGATCATCTCGACGCTTTCGACGTTCGAGAATTTCGCGCCCTGCGCACAGCCACCACCTTCTGCGGTGCAGTATTCCCATGTGAACTGCACATCGCGCGATGTGACCGGTGTGCCATCGGACCAAAGCACGTCAGGGTCAATCTGCCAGGTGATCGAGGTCAGGTCTTCGGACACGCCGCCGTTGCTGACGGTCGGAATGGCTGTGGCCAGAAAGGGCACCATCATGCCGGTTTCGTCATAGCGCGCCAGTGGCTCGAGCACGAGGCTGGCGGCTTCGATGTCTTTTGTACCACCCGACAGGAACGGGTTCATGATTGAGACAGCTTGCCAATAGATGATATTGACGTTGCCGTCGCGGCCGCGCTCTTGCGCGTTGGCCATCGGCGCAAGCGCAAGGCAGGCAACAGCG
>NZ_DASYOK010000240.1:0-3447 GCF_036007805.1 Yoonia sp. | reverse complement strand
CCGATGATCATCCTCAGTGCTTTGGTTGTGGCCGCTCCGGCCATGGCCCAGCAGAGCTTTGCCGCGCCAGAGGGATGTGAGGCCGTGCTGACCGTCCAGAACAAGGGTTGCGTCATGACCAATGTCTGGCAATGCGCCGCTGATGAACCGGGTGATCAGTGGATCGCGCTGCTGACACAGGCGGGTGTGTTCAGCGTGCAAAAGGTTGACGCCGAGTTTCAGTGGGTCGAGGCCTATAAGGTGACGGGAAACGAGCGTCTGATTACCCCTGCCGAGGATCCTGCATCGCTGACCACGCTTTTCGAGACCCAGATTGATACATGGGATTTCACGCTGGAAACCGATGACGGCACCGAGCGCAACGTGGGCTTTGACATGCTGACCGGCGAGACCACCGAGATTGACGGGGAAGTCCTGCTCAACACCGAGTTTCAGGGGCGCACGATTGATGGCGACGGCAATGTGATAGATGCCAGCAGTGGCCGCCAGTATGTCAGCGAAGAGCACCGGTTGTTCTTTTTCGGTGAAAGCTGGTCCGACGATACCCCCGATCAGGTGATTGATATGTCACCTGTCGAGTTCATCTATCCGGGTGAGCCGGGGTTCTTTGCGGACCGGCCTTTGTACGAATGTAACGTCATTGAATCAGGGTTCCGCCCATGAGACTGGCATGCGCCCTGATCCTTTTGGCCAGCCCCGTTGCTGCGCAAGAGACATTCGCCCTTCCGGGTGGATGTGAGGCGTTTGTGACCGTGCAAAGCGAGAGCTGTCAGGTGGACCACCACTTTATCTGTCTGGGTGATCCCGAGGGACACAAACGCCGTGTCAGCCTTGATGAGCAGGGCATGACCTATACCGGCGTCACCGATGATGAAGCGCAGTGGATCAGCAGTTTTCATGTCCTGAGTGGACATGGCGAAGTGTTGGAGAGTGCGCCCATTGATCCTGCGTCTTTCAGTGAACTGATCGCGACTGATCTTGATACCTATGATTTTCGCACCCTGTCCGACGAGATCGGCGAGACCCGCTATGTGGGCCGCGATACGTTGACCGGCCGTCAGATCACGATTGATGGCGTCACGCTGGATGAGACCACCTATGACATCACCGCCTATGACGGGGCGGGCAATGAGGTTTGGGCGGCCCAAGGCCGTGAATTTATCAACCGCGACTGGCGTATGTTTCTGGCCGGAACCGGCACTGTGACCACGCCCGATGGCACCTATGAGCGGTCCAATCGCCCCGTTGAATTTATCTTCCCCGGTGAACCGGGGTTCCTGAGCGCCAGCCCGAAACACGGGTGTGGTGTCGCGATCTCTTAAGCCTGAATTTGAAGCCCACCCGCGTGGTGGCCCCGCCTAGAAAGGAAACGCAGATGACAACATACGACCAGACTTGGGTTGCCGCCGAAGAGGCCAAGCGTCAGTGGATGGCCGAGAATGGCCTGTATAAGGCGGATGATGAACACGCCTCTTGTGGTGTGGGTCTTGTGGTGTCGATTGATGGCACCCCGTCGCGTGATGTTGTGGAAAAGGGTATCAATGCGCTGAAGGCGGTCTGGCACCGTGGCGCTGTGGATGCCGACGGCAAGACAGGGGATGGCGCGGGTATTCACGTGCAGATCCCTGTGCCTTTCTTTTACGACCAGATCCGGCGCACAGGCCATGAACCTGACGAGAGCAAGCTGATTGCTGTGGGGCAGGTCTTTCTGCCGCGCACCGATTTTGCCGCCCAGGAACGCTGCCGCACAATTGTGGAATCCGAAGTGCTGCGCATGGGCCACTATATCTACGGCTGGCGCCATGTGCCGGTGAATACCGAAGTGCTGGGTGAAAAGGCCAACGCCACCCGCCCCGAGATCGAACAGATCCTGATCCGCAATGAAAAGGATCTGGATGATGAGGCGTTCGAGCGCGAGCTTTACATCATTCGTCGCCGGATCGAGAAGGCGGCAACCGCCGCTGCGATCAACGGCATGTATGTGTGTTCGTTGTCGTGCCGGTCGCTGATCTACAAGGGTATGATGCTGGCCGAGCAGGTGGCCGAGTTCTACCCTGATCTGATGGATGCGCGGTTCGAGAGTGCTTTTGCGATCTATCACCAGCGCTATTCCACCAACACCTTCCCGCAGTGGTCCTTGGCCCAGCCGTTCCGCATGTTGGCCCATAACGGCGAGATCAACACGCTGAAAGGCAACGTCAACTGGATGAAGAGCCATGAAATCCGCATGGCGTCCAATGCTTTTGGTGACAAGGCCGGTGACATCAAGCCGATCATTCCATCGGGTGCGTCGGACTCTGCTGCACTTGATTCCGTGTTCGAGGTTCTGGTGCGTGCCGGTCGCAATGCGCCGATGGCGAAAACCATGATGGTGCCCGAGGCGTGGTCACAACAGGCGGTCGAGATGCCGCAGGCGTGGCAGGACATGTACGGTTATTGCAACGCCGTGATGGAGCCATGGGATGGTCCGGCGGCATTGGCCATGACGGACGGGCGTTGGGTTTGCGGCGGTCTGGACCGCAATGGTCTGCGTCCGCTGCGTTATGTCGTGACAGGTGACGGTCTGCTGGTTGCAGGGTCCGAAGTGGGCATGGTGCCTGTCGATGAAGCGACCGTGGTGGAAAAAGGCGCACTTGGTCCGGGGCAGATGATTGCCGTGGACATGCAAGAGGGGCGTTTGTACCACGACAAGGAATTGAAGGACAAACTGGCCGCCGCCCAGCCCTTTGGTGACTGGGTCGAGAAGGTTGTCGATCTGAACGACATCATGCGCGATGTGCCCGAAAAGCCGATCTTTGAGGGGGCAGACCTGCGCAAGCGTCAGGTGGCTGCAGGCTATAGCATTGAAGAGCTGGAACAGGTGCTCGCGCCCATGGCCGAGGACGGCAAGGAAATGATTGCCTCCATGGGGGATGACACGCCGTCGGCGGTGCTGTCCAAGACGTACCGCCCGCTGTCGCATTTCTTCCGGCAGAACTTTAGCCAGGTGACAAACCCGCCGATCGACAGTTTGCGCGAAAGCCGCGTGATGTCGCTGAAAACGCGGTTCGGGAACCTCAAGAACGTGCTGGACGAGGATTCGTCGCAGACCGAGATCCTGTTGCTGGCAAGTCCTTTCGTCGCCAACGCCGAGTTCGAGCAGATGATGAAGCAGTTCGGCGACAGCGTTGCTGTGATCGACTGTGTCTTCGCGCCGGGTGCGGGGTCTTTGAATGCAGGCCTGCAGCGTATTCGTGCAGAGGCCGAAGACGCCGTGCGTTCGGGTGCGGGCCATATTGTCCTGACCGACCAGAAACAATCTGAGGATCTGGTGCCGATGCCGATGATCCTTGCAACCTCTGCGGTGCACTCGGGCCTGACGGCCAAGGGCTTGCGCACCTTCTGTTCGATCAACGTGCGCTCGGCCGAGTGTATTGATCCGCATTACTTTGCGGTGCTGATCGGCTG
>NZ_DASYOK010000239.1:0-12807 GCF_036007805.1 Yoonia sp. | reverse complement strand
CCCGTACCCCGCAGCCCGATCTGGAACACCTTGTTGGCGGTAATCAGCCCTTCCTCATAGGCGCGGCGAAACACCGTACCATGGGTCTCGCGCTCGCCGAACATTTCGTCGTTCACATCGGCATGGGCGTCCACATGCACGAGCGCCACAGGCCCGTGTTTCGCCGCCACTGCACGCAGCACAGGCAGGGTCAGCGTATGATCACCGCCCAGCGTCATCGGGATGACGTCATGCTTTAGGTGTGCGTTGTAACTCTCTGTAATAATGCGAATACTCTCACTCAATGAGAACGTATTGATCGCCACATCCCCAAGGTCCGCACATTGCAGCGCATCAAAGGGGGCCGCGCCTGTCTGGATGTTGTAAGGGCGGATCATCGCCGATTGCTCGCGCAATTGCTTGGGCCCCGTGCGTGTGCCCGACCGCCATGACGTGCCAATATCCATCGGGATGCCGATAAACCCCACATCAAGGCCGCTTGCGCTGGCCGCCTCGGGCAGACGCATAAAGGTTTGCGGCCCGGAAAACCGCGCCAGATCATTTCCCGAAATCGGTTGGTTTGGCATCATTTTTTCCTTTTGTTCCAGAGTGAAAGACAGCAAAGCTCCATCGCCACATGCGCCCCTGCAATCGCAGTGGCGCCTGTGGTATCATAAGGCGGCGACACCTCGACAATATCGCCCCCCACCATATTGATCCCCGCCAGATCCCGCAGGATCGCGGCAGCCTGCCAGGATGCAAGACCACCCCAGACAGGTGTACCGGTGCCCGGCGCAAAGGCCGGATCAAGTGCGTCGATGTCAAAGGTCACATAGGTCGGTTGATCGCCCACCCGCGCCCTGATCTCTTCGGCCACCCAAGCGCTGCCCTTTTCGTGGCACGTGCGGGCGTCAATATATGGCATCCCGAGATAGTCTGCGCATTCCGTCCGAATCCCGATCTGGATCGACCGCGTCACATCCACCAAACCCAGCTTCACGGCCTTATACATCATCGTGCCGTGATCAATGCGGGCCATATCGTCATCAGGCCAAAGATCGGAATGGGCATCAAATTGTACCACCGACATCTGACCGTATTTTTCAGCGTAAGCACGCAGGATCGGTAAGGTGATAAAGTGATCACCGCCCAAAGTCACCGTGCCACAGCCCTGTGCCAATATCCCTGCGATATGCGCCTCAACCAAAGCAGGCACACCGGCCACATTGGCATAATCAAAGGCCATATCGCCATAGTCCGCGATGGCAAATTCCCCCAGCGGATCAAACCCGTCCCACCCGTAAGGCGGGTCATAGGGTTGCAGGCTTGACGCCTCGCGGATCGCGCGCGGTCCAAACCGCGTGCCGGGGCGATGGGTGACGGCCTGATCGAACGGCACACCCGTGACCGCCAGATCAAAGCCCGTCAGATCCTTGGTGTACATCCTGCGCAAGAACGACGTGGCCCCACCAAAAGCGTTCTCATAGGCCAATCCGCGCCGGTCGGTGGCCGTAAACGCCCCGTCCACCGCCTCTTTCGCTTTATCAAGTGTCACCGCGCCACCTCATTTTCCATGTCCAATCAAACTTCCGCCGGAGGCTCCGGCCCCCGCACCGCACGCCTCAGGCCCCTGCCAAAGCCCGCTCGACCAACCGCGCGAAATAGGACGCCCCCACAGGGGCCGCCTCATCGGCAAAATCATATTTGGGGTGATGCAAACCCGCGCTGTCGCCGTTACCGACATAAACATAGGCCCCGGGGCGTTTTTCAAGGAAATACGAAAAATCCTCTGCCCCCATGTCATATTGGCGGGCATCATCTACATCCGGCGAGATTTCCCGCGCGACAGCGGCGGCAAAGGCGGTCTTTTCAGGGTCATTGATCGTCGCAGGATAGCCGCGTTCGTAAATCACCTCGGCCTGCACACCGTAAGCCGCCGCATGGCCCGCCACGATCTCGGTCAGCCGCTTTTCCACCATGTCCTGCACCGATTTTGCCATCGTGCGGACTGTGCCGTTGATATAGGCTTTCTCGGGCACGATGTTATCGGCTGATCCCGTATGAATTTGCGTGACCGAGACGACCAGATCCTCGAAAGGCACATGGTTGCGGCTCACAATCGTCTGGATCGCATTGACCATCCCCACAGCCGCAACCACCGGATCGGCGGTTTCATAAGGGTAGGCCCCGTGCCCGCCTCTCCCTGTGATATGAATATGGAAGCTATCGACAGCGGCCATAATCGGCCCCGGCGTGGTGTAGAAGGCCCCCACCGCATCGCCCGGGCCACTATGCAGGGCATAGACCTCGGTGATATCAAACCGCTCAAGAATACCTTCCCTGACCATGACCTCGCCGCCCCCGCCATTCTCTTCGGCAGGCTGGAAGATCAGCGCAACGCGCCCCGCGAAATTGCGCGTTTCCGCCAGATAACGAGCGGCCCCCAACAGCATCGTGGTATGCCCGTCATGGCCGCAGGCATGCATCCTGCCCGCCACCTTCGAGGCATAGGCCAACCCCGTTTCCTCCTGCATGGGCAGCGCATCCATGTCGGCGCGCAAGCCAATCGTTGGCCCCGCAGCCTTGCCATTGATAATCGCCACCACACCAGTCGTCGCGATCCCCTCGTGGATCTCGTCCACCCCAAAGCTGCGCAGCTTTTCAACCACAAAGGCCGCCGTTTCATGGCATTCAAACCCCAACTCGGGATACTGGTGCAGATGCCTGCGCCACGCGGTCATATCCTCCGCAAAATCGGCGATACGGTTAATCACTGGCATGTCTGGTGCTCCGGCAAATCTGCTCTTACGGTGCCACTTGACCCCAACAAGAGGCCCTGTGCAATGCCCGATGACACCCTGATCCATGATCCCGACGGCGGAATGCCGCGTCTGCTGGAAATCATGCGCCGCCTGCGTGATCCCGCGACGGGCTGCCCATGGGATATCGAACAGGATTTCACCTCGATCGCGCCCTACACGATTGAGGAAGCCTATGAGGTCGCCGACGCCATCGCCCGCGCTGATTGGGCCGAGCTTGAAGGCGAATTGGGCGATCTGTTGCTGCAAACCGTCTATCACACGCAGATGGGGTCAGAGGCGGGGCATTTCACCTTTGACAGCGTGGTCAAAGCGATTGCCGACAAGATGGTCGCGCGCCACCCGCATGTTTTCGGCGACGAATCCCGCGATAAATCCGCAGAACAACAAACCGCCGACTGGGAAAAGATCAAAGCAGCCGAACGTGCAGGCAAAGCGCAGACGCGCACGCTGGACGGTGTCGCCATAGGCCTGCCTGCGCTGACCCGCGCCGTGAAACTGCAAAAACGTGCAGCCCGTGTGGGGTTTGACTGGCCCGACACAAACCACGTGATTGACAAGATCATCGAGGAAGCAGGTGAGCTGGTCGAGGCGCGTGATACGCTCAGCCGCACAGAGGTCGAAGAAGAATTCGGCGATCTGCTGTTTGTGGTGGCCAATCTGGCCCGTCATCTTGATATCGACCCCGAAATGGCCCTGCGCGCCACCAACGCCAAATTCACGCGGCGGTTCGCGGCGGTGGAAGATGCATTGAAAGCAATGGGCAAGACACCCGCTGACAGTAATCTGGCCGAAATGGATGCGCTTTGGGATCAGGTCAAAGCTGCCGAGAAACGGGCGAAAACCTAGCCCGCCTTTTCTTCCAGCATCAACCATTCCTCTTCGGCATCCTGCAACGCGGACTGTCGCGCGACCAATGCGTCAGTGGCTTTTTGAAACTTCACAGGCTGCTTGGTGAACAACTCTGGATCAGCCAGTAACTCCTCAAGCTTTGCGATCTCGGCGGTCAGCTTGTCGATGACGCCTGGCAGTTCTTCGAGACGGTGCTTTTCGGTGAACGACAGCCCCGCGCTGGCCTTCTTCGGCGTTTCTTTTTCCTTCTTGGCCAAAGGCTTGCTGGCCTGCTTGGCCTCGGTGAAATCACCACCACGTTGCGCGCGATAATCCGTCCAGCCGCCCGCATAGACCACCGCCTCGCCATTGCCTTCCATGGCAATCGTCGTGGTTGCCACACGGTCGAGAAAGTCACGGTCGTGACTGACGAGAAGTACCGTGCCTTCGTAATCGCCCAGGATATCCTGCAACAGATCAAGCGTCTCGATATCCAGATCGTTGGTCGGTTCGTCGAGGATCAGCAGATTGCTTTCCCGCGCCATCAGCCGCGCCAGCAAGAGCCGCGCCTTTTCACCACCTGACAATGACCGCACAGGCGCGCGCGCTTGTGCTTCGTTGAACAGGAATTCCTTGAGGTAACCCACCACATGTTTGGGCGTGCCACGCACCATGATCTGGTCAGATTTGCCTGAAACCCCCAATTCGGGGTCATTGGCCAGATTTTCCCACAGCGTCATATCTTCGTTCAGCGCCGCACGCGTTTGATCAAACACCGCGATATCAAGGTTGGTGCCCAGCTTGATCGACCCTGCGTCCGGTTCCACTTGCCCCAGCAACATCTTGATCAGCGTGGTTTTACCCACGCCATTCGGCCCCACAAAGGCAATCCGGTCGCCGCGTTGCACCGTCAGATCGAAATTGCGCACGATGTTTTTGCCGTCAAAAGCTTTGCTTAACCCGAAAGCCTCAACCACTTTTTTGCCAGAGGTCGACCCACCATCAAAAGCCATCGCTGCCGTACCTTGCCGTGTGATCTGGGCGGCACGTTCGGCGCGCAGTTCCTGCAAGGCCCGCACGCGGCCCTGGTTGCGCTTGCGGCGGGCGGAAATGCCTTCCACCGCCCAACGCGCCTCGGCCTTGATCTTGCGGTTCAGCTTATGGCGCTGCTGGTCTTCTTCTTCCCAGATCTTGTCGCGCCATGCCTCGAAATTCTCGAATCCCTCTTCGGCACGGCGCACCTGCCCGCGATCAATCCAGAGCGTCGCACGTGTCAACGCGCGCAGAAACGCACGGTCGTGGCTGATCAGTACAAAACCGGCTCGGGTGGTTTTGAGTTCATTTTCAAGCCAGGCAATTGCTTCGATATCAAGGTGGTTTGTCGGCTCGTCCAGCAGCATCAATTCGGGCGCTTCGGCCATCAGCTTGGCCAGCGCGGCGCGTCTGCGCTCTCCGCCCGATGCCGTGTTCACATCACCCGCAGGATCGAATTTCAGCCCCTCGGCCACCATGTCAACCTTATAGGCCTCATCAATGTCCAGCCCGCTGGCGGCATAATCTCCAAGTGTCGCAAAACCCGCCATCGTGGGGTCCTGCTCCATATAGCCCACCTGCACACCGGGGGCAGCAACGCGCGCACCGCTGTCAGGCAGGACCAACCCAGCCATGACTTTCATCAAGGTCGATTTGCCCGACCCGTTGCGCCCCACCAGCGCCACACGGTCACCGGGTTGGACGACCAATGACAGGTCTTCGAATATAGGATCGCCGCCGAAGGTCAGCGCGATTTCAGAGAGTTGGAGTAAGGGTGCTCTTGCCATATCCGCCTGCTATGGCAGAGATGCAGTCTGCGCAAGGGCTCTCAGTGCAGCGGCACGTGCAGGCGGCACCGACGCGACCTCAAGACAGGTAAAAACATGCAAGGTTTGCATGTGCCGGTCGATCACCGCGTGGTCGCAGACCCAGCCGCCCATCGCCAGATAAGTGCGTAAAAGCGGCGGCATCGGAATGGCGCCTTCAGGCGGGATATCGGCAAAGCGCACAACCTCGGCGGCCTTTGGTCGCGGGCGCAGGGTGTCGGGCCCCAAATGCCGTGCCGCAAGCCGTTGAAAGGCCTGCCCGTATGGCACAGGATCGGTGCCTGCAAAACTGGTACAGCCGAAAAGAAACGCGATACCGCGCGCATCCACCAAACCCGTGAACGCCCCCCACGCAACGCGCAGAACATCGGCGTCACGCGCATCAGCGGCAATACAAAAGCGGCCAACCTCAATCATCGGGGCGTCGCAGGTCGCAAGGCCGGACAGGTCATAACACCCCGCTGCATAGCACTTGCCGATCTCGGCCCCTGACGCGATTTCAAGCAGGCGTGCGGTTGCCACCAGTCGGCCCGCCTGATCCTCGACCATCACATGGCCGCAGATCGGATCATAGGCATCGCGGTCCTGCCCCGCGCCGCCAAAAAAGCACTGATGCCGCAGGCGTTGACAGGCAATGAGATCAGCATCGGTTCTGGCCAACCGTGCCGCATAGCGTCCGTCCTGAAACGAAATTGTCATCTTGGCCTACCTTGGCGAACTGCCGTTGCAGACCTAAGTTAACGATAGAAGTTACGAAAGGAACGGGGAAACCATGGACAAAGTCGTCAAATCTGATGCCGAATGGCGCGCGCAACTTTCGGATATGGCCTATAAGGTCACGCGCAAGCATGGCACGGAACGCGCCGGCACGCATGAGGATTTCCCGAAAGAACCGGGCACTTACATGTGCGTTTGCTGTGGTGCGCCGCTCTTTGAACAGTCGGCCAAATTCGAAAGCGGCACAGGCTGGCCTTCGTTCTATCAACCCATTGATTCCGAAATGGTGGGCGAGAGCGTCGACCGCAGCTTTTTCATGAAGCGCACAGAGGTGCATTGTAACCGCTGCGACGCGCATCTGGGCCATGTGTTCCCCGACGGACCACAGCCGACCGGTCTGCGCTATTGCATCAACGGGGTCGCGCTGGAATTTGAACCTGAAGAATAGGCACTTGCGGGCACCGTTTCCTTGGTCCGCTCCTTGCCTTACGGCTCGTCACCCAAGAACTGACCGGCATCAATCCGGCCAAACGATCCCAACAGCTGGCTCAGGAAGGTAACGTCGTTGATGCCATCCTCCGTGACCCGACGGTCAAGCACCACCACGCGGCCATCTTCGAGCGTGTAGCGCGAAATGTTGCGCACGCGGTCGCCCGCGTCAAAATCAATCGCCAAAACCTGCCGGTCCACCTCTTCTGGTGCGAAGGGTCCGAAAACTTCGAACTGGCTGGAGGCATAGTAGATCGTGTTGTTCTGCAAGGCGCGGTCAGACACAGGCGGGCCGAAAAGGGCGATCACCTCGTCCTTGGTTGTGCTGCCGACATTCACTGTCGCAAGCTCTTCTGCAGGCGGGATGAAGCCGTGATAGCGATCCATCGGGCTACAGCCGGCCACGATTGCAAACACAGACACGAATCCTGCGGCCTTGATTGTTTTGCGCAGTTTACCTGTCATCGCACTCATACCTGTCGCCTCTTGCCTTGGCGCCGTGCGCCTTTTATCCCCGATACAGTACACCCCGCCCCTGTTCAAGAATCGAAAGCAGTTATGACCAACATACCCATGTCACATCTGCGTTTGGCTGATCTGGCAACGCGCAAACCAACACCCTTTGAACTGGTGCCGACGCCACAGGAACGCGCGGCGATTGCAGAGGAACTCGGCATTGTCGGGATCAAGAAACTGCGCTTTGCAGGGACATTGACACCGCATGACCGCAAAGACTGGGTTTTGAAGGCTGAACTGGGTGCTACAGTGGTGCAATCCTGCGTCGTCACGCTTGATCCTGTCACCACGCGGATTGATGAACCGCTTGTGCGGCATTACTTGGCCGAACTGCCCGAGATTGAAGCGACCGAGATCGAAATGCCGGTGGACGACACGGTTGAGGCATTGCCCGAAACGCTTGACCTTGCGCAGGTGATGATCGAGGCGCTGGCGCTGGCTTTGCCGCTTTATCCGCGTAAAGAGGATGCCGCGTTAACTGATGCCGTTTTCACCGAACCGGGCGAAACCCCGATGACTGACGATGATGCCAAGCCCTTTGCAGGCCTTGGTGCTTTGCGGGAAAGTCTTGAAAAGAAAGAAGAAAAATAGTGCTGCTGCCTTTGGCGAAAAAGGGTTGCACTATAGAGGAATCGCAGTATGTTCGCGGCCTCTTTGACATCGTGTCTCGACAGGGCGGCCGCAATGGCGTAGGACCCCGCGCAGACGCACAGAAATCAGGGCCGCGGCCCTTTAAACCATAGGGTTGAGACATGGCTGTCCAGCAGAATAAAGTATCCAAATCCCGTCGCAACAACCGGCGTGCACACGACTCTCTCGTAGCGGCGAACCCGAACGAGTGTGACAACTGTGGCGAGCTGAAGCGCCCACACCACGTATGCCCTTCCTGTGGCCACTATGCGACACGCGAAGTGATCGCAAACACCACGGAAATCGATCTCGAAGACGACGCTGCATAACGTCACGCAAAGGCAAAGTAGCATGACAACACCCCAGACGGACACCGCTCCGACGCCGGGGCATGCTGCCAGCCAAGTGCTTTCCGTTGACGCCATGGGCGGCGACAAAGGGCCTGCAACTGTTGTTGCGGGCCTTGCCAAGTTTCTGGGCAAGCAACCCGGCGCTTTGGCCATTTTGCACGGGCCTATGCAAGAGCTGACCCCACTTGTCGACAAGCACGGTATCGCTGATCGCGTGACGATCCATGATGCCGCTGACGTGGTGATGATGACCGACAAGCCCAGCCATGTTCTGCGCCATGGTAAAAACACCTCCATGTGGTCGGCGATCGAGGCTGTACGCAACCGTGAAGCCGCCGTTGCGGTCAGTTGCGGCAACACAGGCGGTCTGATGGCGATGTCCATGCTGCGCTTGCGCAAGGCCGAGGGCGTCAATCGCCCCGCCATCGCCTGCCTGTGGCCGTCACGCAATCCATCTGGGTTCAATGTGATGCTGGATGCGGGTGCGGACATCCGCGCCGACCAGGACGACCTTTTAACTTATGCACTCATGGGGGCCTCCTACGCGCGCAATGGTCTGGATATCGCGCGTCCGCGCGTGGGGCTTTTGAATGTCGGCACCGAAGAGCACAAAGGCCGCGCCGAGTTGAAGGTTGCCCATGAACTTATTGGGAACGCTGCAATAATTGGCGATTTTGACTATGTTGGATTCGTCGAAGGCGGTGATCTGCCTTCGGACAAAGTTGACGTGGTTGTCACCGACGGGTTCACCGGCAACGTCGCTTTGAAAACAGGTGAAGGCACCGCCACGCTGATCAGTGATCTGCTGCGCAGTGCCTTGATGAAAAACCCGTGGTCTATGTTTGGCGCATTGCTCGCGGGTGGTTCTTTGCGTCGACTGCGCAAACGGATTGATCCCCGGCGCGTGAATGGCGGCGTTTTTCTGGGACTCAACCAGACGGTGATCAAAAGCCATGGCTCTGCGGATGAAACGGGTGTTGCGGCGGCCCTGCACCTTGCCTACCGGCTCGCAGAGAGCGGTTTTTCAGATAAACTCGCGGCAAGGGTTGCGTCCGCTGCGTCGCTTGCCCAAGATGCCAGCACGGCAAGCGGAACCGACGGTTCCAAGACAAAAACGGGCAAATAAAAATGGTGCGTCGCGCAGTGGTTAAAGGGGTTGGTCATTACCTGCCCGAACGCGTGGTTCTGAACGCTGAATTCGAAGCGACACTCGATACTTCGGACGAATGGATAAAAACCCGTTCCGGGATTGAACGCCGCCATTTCGCCGCCGAAGGCGAAACCACATCCGATCTTGCAATCAAAGCCGCCAAGGCGGCACTTGCCATGGCGGATATGGACGGGAACGATATCGACGCCATCGTTCTGGCCACATCAACCGCTGATCTGACATTCCCCTCGGCCGCCACAATGGTGCAAAACGCCATTGGCAACACAAAGGGCTATGCCTTTGATGTCCAAGCGGTTTGTGCCGGATTTGTTTATGCCTTGTCCAACGCCAATGCGCTGATTGTCTCGGGTCAGGCAGACCGTGTCCTTGTGATCGGGGCCGAAACCTTCAGCAGGATCATGGACTGGACCGACCGCGCGACCTGTGTGCTTTTCGGGGATGGTGCGGGTGCGCTGATCCTTGAGGCCGAGGAAGGGACCGGTGACACCACCGATCGCGGGATCCTGTCGGTGGATCTGAATTCCGACGGGCGCTATAAAGACCTGCTCTATGTCGACGGCGGCGTATCGACGCAGAACTCGGGCATGTTGCGGATGAAAGGCAGCGAGCTTTTCAGACATGCAGTCGAGAAACTGGCGCAAACGGCCGATACCGCGCTGGAAAAGGTAGGCCTTGGTGCTGATGACATCGACTGGGTCGTGCCGCATCAGGCGAATATCCGGATCATCCAGTCCACCGCGAAAAAGCTGGGGGTGGGCATGGACCGGGTGATCGTGACTGTGCAGGACCACGGCAATACCTCCGCTGCATCGATTCCCCTTGCCCTTTCGGTTGGGGTGCAGAACGGACAAATCAAACAGGGTGATCTGCTTGTGACCGAGGCAATTGGCGGCGGATTGGCCTGGGGTGCGGTCATCATCCGCTGGTAAAGGCCGGAAACACGCTGTTCACTGTGCTTGCCAAGCCGTTGTTATTGACTCTGAAAATACGCTGGGCCTATGCTCTTTGAAATTGTGAGGGGTTCAGACGATGGCCGACAAGACTTTGACGCGAATGGATTTGGCAGATGCAGTGCACAGTCAGGTCGGACTTTCGCGCAACGACAGCGCTGATCTGGTTGAGAGCGTCCTGACACATGTGTCTGACAGCCTTGTTAACGGTGAAACAGTCAAGATTTCCTCATTCGGGACATTCTCGGTCCGCGATAAAGCGGCCCGCGTTGGTCGCAATCCCAAAACGGGCGAAGAGGTGCCGATCCACCCTCGCCGTGTTTTGACATTCCGCCCCTCGCATCTGATGAAAGATCGCGTGGCAGACGGAAACAAGCGCTAGGTCATGGCCAAAGCCAAAGACGCTTTCCGCACGATCAGTGAAGTCGCTGAATGGTTGGACACGCCCACACATGTGCTGCGGTTTTGGGAAAGCAAGTTCAGTCAGATCAAGCCTGTCAAAGGGGCCGGTGGCCGCCGATATTACCGCCCTGCGGATATGGAACTGCTCGGCGGGATCAAACAGCTTCTGCATGTTGATGGCCTGACGATCAAAGGCACGCAAAAACTGCTGCGTGAAAAAGGCGTGAAATATGTTGCGAGCCTCGGGCCGTCGATGACGGCACAGGCGGACGCAGCCGAAGATGCGGCGCAAATTGACGTCGCACCAACGCCAGCACCGGTGACAGCTCCGCCAGCGCCGGCAGAGCCCATACCTGCGCCAGCACAAGACGCCCTGTCCGTGGCGCCGACGACACCGGCGTTTACCATCGACCTGCCGTTGCCCCCAACAACCCTGCCCGCCGCCATGCCGCGGCTGATCGGGCGCGCGCCGGCCGATTCAAACGCGCTGCGGGCTCGTGCCGCACAGATCGCCCCATTGCTCGCGCGGCTGGAAGACATTCGTGCACGGATGCATGGCTAAGAGATGTTTTTCGGGCTTGCCCTTGGATCAGTTTGGGGTATGAACGCCCACAGTCGGGCTATAGCGCAGCCTGGTAGCGCGTCCGTCTGGGGGACGGAAGGTCGCAGGTTCGAGTCCTGCTAGCCCGACCAATCATAACCGCCCGTCTGTGTGCAAGCACGGCGGGCGTTTTGGTATCAAGAGGGAAGACGACATGACAAAGGCTGGTGTCCTCGCCGACCATCAAATCCGCGATATGATCGCATCCGGTGACATCACGGCCAACACCCCGATCGCGCCCGGCCAAATCCAGCCCGCCTCGCTTGATCTGCGTCTGGGCAGCACAGCTTACCGCGTACGTGCGTCGTTTCTGGCAGGGCGGCAACGCACTGTGAAAGATCGCCTTGGCGACTTTCAGATGCATGCTGTGGACCTGACCGGCGGTGCCGTACTGGAGAAAGGCTGCGTCTACGTCGTCCCCCTGATGGAGCGTTTGCGCCTGCCCAAAGGCATGACTGGTGCGGCCAGTGCAAAATCCTCGATCGGGCGGCTGGATCTTCTGACACGCATCATCACCGATTACGGTGTCGAATTCGACCGCGTGCCAGAGGGCTATGACGGGCCGCTTTACGTGGAAATCTGCCCCCGTTCTTTTTCCGTCGTAGCCCAGCCCGGGCAGATGCTGAACCAGATCATCTTCCGGCAGGGCAAGACCCTGATGTCAGACGATGATCTGCGCGCCCTTCACGCGCAAACACCCATCGTTTCGGGCGAGCCTGTCATCTCGGATGGCTTGGGCTTTTCGGTCGACCTGCGGCCCGAGAGCGGCACCTTGGTCGGCTACCGTGCCAAACCGCATACGGGTGTCGTGGATCTGGCGAAACTGAACCACTATGACCCGACCGAGTTTTGGGAAGAGGTGCATACCAAGGACGGCTGGATCATCCTTGACCCCGGTGCCTTCTATATTCTGGTCAGCCGCGAGGCGATTGTGATCCCGCCGATGCAGGCCGCCGAAATGGCGCCTTATCTGGCGATGGTCGGAGAGTTCCGCGTGCATTACGCGGGGTTCTTCGATCCCGGTTTCGGCTATGCCGAGGCAGGTGGCGCAGGCTCGCGCGGTGTGCTGGAGGTGCGCTGTCACGAAGCGCCATTTGTACTGGAACATGGGCAGGTCGTGGGCCGGCTGGTTTACGAGCACATGTCAGCTCTGCCAGCCGCGCTTTACGGGCGCGACATCAAATCGAACTATCAGGGACAGGGCCTGAAACTCTCCAAGCACTTTCAATCAAAGTAATACGCAGTCCCGGACCTCATCCGGGACCTCGTGCTAGCGCATAAACCGCCGTGCGGCATTGAGCCCGCGTTGCGCCTTTTGCGCGGTCTGCTGTGCGTTCTTGGCCTGCGCGCGTTCTTCCGGTGTCATGTCCTCGGGTCGCTTGCCTTTGTTCGCCATCAGCGCCATGCCTTTGCTCATGCCTTTGCGCATCAAAATCCGCATGCCCATATTGATCAATTGATTCACGTTCATCTGCGTCTCCCTATCTCTGCGC
>NZ_DASYOK010000238.1:0-3022 GCF_036007805.1 Yoonia sp. | reverse complement strand
CTGATGATCGCAGTCTTTTGTGTCAGCCACGTGCCCGCACTGATGTCACTCGACATTGCAGGCTATGGCGACCGCTCTGTGCTGCTGATCGCCTTCCTCGTGATGGTCGTGCAATTCGGTGACCTGTTGGATTTCTTCTTTGGCCGCCGGATCGGCCGCACCAAGATCGCCCCCGGCCTGTCACCCAAAACATGGGAAGGGCTGGTCTGCGGCGTGCTCAGCGCCATGGTCATCGGCGCCATGCTCAGCTGGATCACACCTTTCGGCTTTTGGGGCGCCGCGCTTATGGCAGGCATTGCGTCACTTGTCGGCATGTTCGGCAACCTCGTGGTCGCCGCAATCAAGCGCGACCGTGGCGTCAAGGACTGGTCGCACCTGATCCCGGGCCAAGGCGGTTTTGTCGACCAGCTCGACAGCGTGATCTTTGCCGCGCCGATCTTCTATCAGCTGACCAAGTTTTTCTACACCTGACCCCGACTGATGAACTGCGGCAGCTTGGAGAGGTTCTTGGCGACCAATGTCCTGATCCCGCCGACCCCGTGACGGCGGATCGCGCGGTAATCCTCGCGGCTTTTGCGGATCATATGAGCGAAGGATTTATTGCTCGCACCACCCATTTTCATGCGCACCATCACCTTGGGAATATAGGCCAGCCGCACCTGTCCTTGGGTCAGGAACCGCAGCATCCCGTCATAATCCCCCGCGATCCGAAAACTTGTGTCATAAAGCCCGGCCCGTATGAAAACCTCGCGTCGCAGATAAAGCGTCGGATGTGGCGGCATCCACCCGCGGCGCAGCAAGGCCGCCGAATAGGCCCCCGCCTTCCAATACCGGATCACACGGCTGGGATCACTGCGCGCGACAT
Source organism: Yoonia sp. (assembly GCF_036007805.1). Classification (GTDB taxonomy): domain Bacteria; phylum Pseudomonadota; class Alphaproteobacteria; order Rhodobacterales; family Rhodobacteraceae; genus Yoonia. Next base: position 2,157 of record NZ_DASYOK010000238.1, on the reverse strand, counting down.
ATTGCAGATCACCATAAACGCCATCAATCGCAGGATCCTCCAAGGCCTTGGCAACCCATGCAAACACATCCGCATCCACCAATTGATCGTCCGCATGCAAGAGCCCGATCACATCGCCTGTCGTGCGCTGGATGCCGTGATTGATCGCATCATAGATGCCGGAATCAGGGCAGGATTGCAGCACCATGTTGCGGTGTCCATGCGCCTGCAAATACGCCAGCGTCCCGTCGGTCGACCCACCATCCTGCACGATATGCTCCACATCCGGATGACCTTGGGCCGAAAGGCTTTCCAGCATCGCAGGCAGGGTCGCGCAGCTGTTCATCACTGCGGTCACAACTGAAATCTTCATGCGACCAACACCCCTTGTGCAGGCGCGCGCGCGGTCACGTCGATGCCCAGTACATCCTTGATCGCCATGACCGGTGATGCGCCATGGGCCGCCATATAACGGCGGACCTCGCCCAGCTTGGCATCAACCAGATAGCGGTACCAGAACCCCTGCAGCACATGAAAGGACCGCGCCCGCCTGCCATCAAGAAACCCCAACCGCAGGACATAGCGGTAAAAGAAATACCCACCCGCCCGCAGCCCTGCAGGCAAACGGGCGTATATGTGCCGTTTCACCCAGCGCTTGACGGATGCGCGGCCATGCCCGGGCAAAACGCCAGCGCAGGGCAGAAACCCGAACTCCGCGTTCAGAACATCCACAACCTCGCGGCTGGCATAGCCGTTATGTTTGTGCACCCACCAATCCAGCGGGTGGCGGTTGTCATCAATCACCTGCCCGCGCAAATGTGCGGTCGGACCGTACACCACGATATGTTCATCCATCCAGAGCGCCTCGCAACGGCCGCGCCCGTTGCGGAACAAGCGCAGCGTGGGCGTGCGGCAAATGCCGCCATGCCTGACAAGCTGGCCCATGAATTTGATGCCACGCCCGATGTAGTATCCATCCACATCCTCCGGCAGGCCTGCCGCGATCTCATCGGCTAGGGTCTGGGTCATCACCTCGTCCGCATCCAGTCGCAGCACCCACCCCGGTGTGTCCGTGATCTGGTCCAGCGCCCAGTTGAATTGGACCGCGTGGTTGACCCAACCATGCCGTAGCACCTTGGCACCATGACGTGCAGCGATCTGCGTGGTGCCGTCGGTGGAGCCGCTATCGACCACCAAGATGCGATCAGCCACATCACGGACCGAAAGGATTGCGCGGGCGATATGCATCGCCTCGTTGCAGGTCAGGATGATCACTGTCAGCTGTGTCATGCCATCACTCCGTCAAAGGCGTCCTGCGCCAGCCCGCGATAAAGATCGGCAAAAGCGTCCACCATCGCCGCCGTCGCGAAATCACGGCGCATCCACGCGCGGCCCTGCGCACCCATCTGCACCAGATTCTGCGTTGACATCGCCAATATCTCGGCCGCCAGATTGCTGCGCGGCAGGTCAATGCAGCGGCCGCAGCCCTGCCGCGCTAGATCTTGCCACGGCGTGTTTTGTGTCGTCAGAACCGGCACACCATGAGCCAGCGCCTCGGCCACGACGATCCCGAAGTTTTCCGAATGTGACGGCAGCACAAAGAGATCGGCCTGCGCAAAGGCCGCCGCCTTGGCCGCCCCCTCCACATGGCCATGCAGCCGGATACGGCCAGCCGAAAGGTTCGCGCGCATCTGTAGCATACGCACATATTCGGCATCCCCTGCCCCGTAGATATCCAGCGTGAAATGCGCTGGCAGGCGCGTCATCGCCGCGAAAAGCGCCTCAACACCCTTCTTGGGGTGCAGGCGGCTGAGAAAGAGCAGGCGGCACTGCCCGTCACTCGGGCGGCGGGGCGGCAGTTCCGCAGGCACATCCACCGCATTGGGAATAATGGCGCGGGCAATCTGCCCCAATCGGGCCGTGCCATGTGTCGCTTCCTGCGCCGAGGTGACATGCAATACAGCCCCCTTGGGGCGCAGCAGGTGGGCCAGATGCTCGAACCCGTGTTTGATGCGCCGCTTTGGTGCATCCGGCCAGTCCGCAGTGGCCTGCAATCCGCCACGGGGCGACCAGACCACAGGCTTGCCCATTGCGCGGGCCAGCACAAAGGCTGGCAAAGTCGGCATGTTGTAGGTGCCTGTCACATGCACGACATCCGCCCAGTGGATCGCCGCAGGC
>NZ_DASYOK010000237.1:0-8618 GCF_036007805.1 Yoonia sp. | reverse complement strand
GTTATCGCCGATGACTACTGCGTTGTCATCATCATTGTCGTCGTTGAAGCCCAGTGTGAAATCACCGCCGAACGTGACGCCAGCGTGTCCATCAGCAGCAGCAGCGCCGGCAAATGCGACGATAGCTGTTGTTGTAAGAAGGATGCTTTTCATGGATTTTTTCCCTCGTGTTATGCATTCCCAAGAATGCCAGTTGTACTAGCATTGGCGTCTAACTGCGCCTTGATGCCCTGACACTCAAGTGAAATAGGGGGCGTTTTCGGCTCTTTGCCGGAAATGATGCATCAATGACACACAATTTTTTCAATCATGACATCCGCTCCGATACGCCCTATTTCAGGCCGAAATCTATCGTGAACCTTATTTTTTGGAGTCTTCCATGCCTCTTGCAGAAATTCAGGCCCGTGTCGCGAGCGCTTGTGAGGCCGCAGGCCGAAATCCGGCAGATGTGCGGCTGATTGCCGTGTCGAAAGTACAGCCAAACGAGAGAGTCGCCGCAGTTCTGGATCAGGGGCATCGAATCTTTGGGGAAAACAAGGTGCAGGAAGCGGCGGGCAAGTGGCCCGCGTTCCGTGACCAATATGAGGGTATTGAACTTCATCTGATCGGCCCGTTGCAAACCAACAAGGTCAAACAGGCCATGCAGCTGGCCGATGCGATCCATACGGTCGATCGTGCAAAGCTGGCCAATACAATCGCGCGGCACGCACAAGAGCTTGGCACCTGCCCCGATCTCTTTATGCAGGTCAACACCGGCGAAGAGCCACAGAAGGCAGGGGTTCTGCCACATGAGGCGGATGCTTTCATCGCCGAGGTCCGCGCGCTTGATCTGCCGCTGAAAGGGTTGATGTGCATTCCGCCCGTTGACGAAGAGCCATCCCTGCACTTTGCCCTGCTCGGCAAGATCGCGGCGCGCAATGATCTTGCGGGCCTGTCGATGGGGATGAGCAGCGACTTTGAAAGCGCCATCGCACTGGGTGCAACACATATCCGCGTCGGCTCGGCCATCTTTGGCGAGCGTATCTACGGGTGAGCGACGATTACGCACCACCCCAAGACCCTTTGACGATCCTGCATGACGACCATCAGGTTCTTGTGGTCGACAAGCCAAGCGGGCTTTTGTCGGTCCCCGGCAAGGGGCCGCATCTGGCCGATTGTCTTTTGACACGTGTGCAGGCGGCCTTCCCCATGGCGTTGCTGGTACACAGGCTTGATCGCGACACCTCGGGGGTGATGATCTTTGCGCTGACCCCCCACGCCCAGCGCCACCTTGGCCTCCAATTCGAAAAGCGGCAAACCAAGAAAACCTACATCGCTCGCGTCTGGGGCGAGATGGCGGAAAAGACGGGAACCGTGGATTTACCCCTGATCGTGGATTGGCCGAACCGCCCCAAGCAGATGGTCGACCACGAGACCGGCAAACAAGCGGTGACCGATTGGCGTGTTATGCGCGCAAGGGACGGGGAAACGCGGGTCAAGCTGATGCCGCGCACGGGCCGGTCACATCAGTTGCGTGTGCATATGATGGCGCTCGGGCATCCGATCCTGGGTGATCCTTTCTATGCAACAGAAGAGGCGCGGGATTATCCGCGCCTCATGTTGCATTCCGAAACTTTGCAGTTCCGCCACCCTGACGGGGGTCAGGGCATGCGCATTACCGCAAAGTGCCCGTTCTAACCTGCGATAAACGCGGCAATCGCGTCGATCTCTGACTGCGCAATCTCATGGCCACTGGGATGCCAGTGGACGGCCACATCAGCGCCCTGCGCCGCGAGATAATCCACAAACGCCTGCGTCAGAGGGGCGGGGCAGATCGGATCGCGCTCACCTGCGGTGATCAGAATGCGGCGGCCGTTGAGCCCCGGTTGGTCTTTGGGCGCCCAAGGGATGAGCGGGTGCATCAGGATCAACGTATCGACCAGATCAGCTTGCGCGAGCGCAACCGAGGCCAGAATATTGGCCCCGTTGGAATAGCCCAGACCAATCGCATCTGCTGCACCCGTCTTTTTCTTTTCCGACCGGATAAAATCAGCCATCGCAGCGGTACGCGCCGCCAGATCATCCATGTCATAGACGCCCTCACCGGTGCGCCGGAAATAGCGGAGCGCGCCATGTTCCGACACATCACCGCGTGGAGAGCAGATATGCGCGCCGGGCTTCAACTGTTCCGCGAAGCCGTGAAACTGGCCTTCGTTCCCGCCCGTGCCGTGGAATGTCAGGAACAGCGGTGCGCCTGCTGTCCCTTCTGTGCGTTTTGCAACATAGCTCATATCAGTCGCCCAGCGGCTGAAGCAGCCCTTCCAGACGGGCACGCAAATGCTCGTGCTGGCTTGGCAGTTTGAGCGCCTCACCCAGATGCGCGGTGTCTTCGTCGCGGTCAAAACCGGGCTCGTTGGTGGCGACCTCGAACAGCACACCACCAGGTGTGCGGAAATAGATCGCATAGAAATAGTCACGATCAATCACAGGGGTCACTTGGTATCCGGTATCAAGCAGTGCCTCGCGGACTTCGATCTGGCGCGCACGGTTGTCGACAGCAAAGGCAAGGTGGTGGACCGAGCCTGCGCCTTGTGCTGCATGTCCTGCCGTGGGGATTTCTTCGATATCAATGATGTTCGCATCATTCCCGCCCGGCACGATAAAGCGGGTCACGTTGTCTTGGGTGTCCAGCTTTTCGTAGCCCATGAACTGCAGCAACTCGCTGCTCATCGCGGCCTGTTGTAGGCGCATATCGGCAGAGTGGAACCCACGGATGCCTATCTCTTCGCTCACGCCATTGCCGGTCCAAGGCGTGCGGTCATCGTCGCTTTCGACCAAGGCGAACTGATCGCCATCGGGTCCGTCAAACAATACACGCTTTTCACCGAAACGGGTGTCTTGGGCAACGCCGGCAACCTCGAAGGTTGCGAAACGGTCAAGCCAGGCTTGCGACGTTCCGGCGGGAATGCTGAATGCAGTGCGCCCCACTTCGCCCACACCCTTGCGGCCACGGCCCGCGTTGGGGAAGGGAAAGTAGGTCATGACAGTACCGGGAGTTCCTGCTTCGTCACCATAATAGAGGTGATACACATCAGGTGCGTCGAAATTCACGGTCTTCTTCACGCGGCGCAAACCAAGCACGTTGGTAAAGAAGGCATTGTTCTCACGGGCGTCACTGGCCAGTGAGGTGACGTGGTGCAGGCCTTTAATCTGGTTGATCATCTCGCTCTCCTATCTTGCTGACAGGTTACATAGCGGATTCGATCATGCACTAAACATCCACAGGCGCACCTATTTGGTGCGCCTGTGCACATGACACTATTCGGCGGCCCATCCCGAGATGGCTTTGACCTCAAGGAATTCTTCGATCCCCCAGACACCGCCTTCACGGGCCCGCCCCGACATTTTCATGCCGCCAAAGGGCGAACCCGCACCACGGGACTGACCGTTCATCTCAACCATGCCCGAGCGCAGGGCGCGGGCCATACGGTTGCGCTTGGCACCATCCTGAGACTGGACATAATTGGTCAGACCATAGGGCGTATCATTGGCGATGCGCACGGCATCCGCTTCGTCCTCGAACGGAATGATCGACAGGACAGGACCAAAGATTTCCTCCTGCGCAATGCGCATGTCATTGGTCACATCCGCAAAGACCGTCGGACGCACATAGTAACCACGGTTCATCCCCTCGGGCAGACCCGGACCACCGGCCACAAGACGCGCTCCTTCGTTAATGCCCACCTCGATCATTTCCTGAATTTTCGTCCATTGGCTCTTGTTCACCACAGGGCCGATATGCCGCCCGGGTTCCGACGCAGGGCCAACGGTGATGCTCTTGGCAGCCTCGGCCGCCATTTCAACCGCCTGGTCGTAGATCGACCGCTCGACCAGCATGCGGGTCGGCGCGTTACAGGATTGGCCAGAGTTGCTCATGCAATGCATGACACCACGCTTGACGGCCTTTTCATCGGCATCGGCAAAGATGACGTTCGCGCCCTTTCCACCAAGTTCGAGCGTGACACGTTTCAGCGTCTCGGCTGCGGCGGCAGAGATCGCCTTGCCGGCACGCGTCGAGCCTGTGAAGCTGATCATCGCGACATCTTCGTGGCGTGAAAGCTGGCTGCCAACGCCAGCGCCGTCGCCGTTGACAAGATTGAACACACCGGCAGGCACACCTGCGTCATGGACGAATTCGGCAAACAGCAGCGAAGACAGCGGCGATTCCTCGGAGGGTTTCAAAACCATTGTGCAACCGGCCAGAAGGGCCGGTATCACCTTGAGCGTGACTTGGTTCATCGGCCAGTTCCACGGTGTGATCAGGCCCACCACACCGATCGGTTCCATGGCGATGCGGTCATTGGGGGCGTGCGGCCCAAGGGGGCGGATCCACTCAATTTCCTTGACCGCCTCAAGGGCGTTTTTCAAGTGCCACGGCAGGCAAGGGGCCTGACTGCTGCGCGACATATCAATGGGCGCGCCCATTTCCATGCTGATCGCCTGGGCCATTTCCTCGACCCGCGCCTCATATTGGGCAAGGATCGCTTTGACATAGGCAGCGCGCTCTTCGGGGGCAGTCGCAGCCCATGCGGGAAACGCTGCCTTGGCCGCAGCAACAGCCGCATCGGTATCGGCCTGATCACCCAGCGAAATGATCGCGCAGGGATCTTCCGTTGACGGATCAATCACGTTGTAATCGCGGGGCTGCACCGGTGGCACCCATGCCCCGTTGATATAGAAATTACGGTTCTCGATCATTGGATCTCTCCCTGACAAATGCTCTTGAAACTTGTGACACCGGCACGCAACAGGTGCAAGCGGCGGTGGCAGACTGTGCCAAGGATACCTATATAGACACCAATGCACTTCAATAGAGGAACCGCACCATGAGTCTCCGCATCAATGACACCATTCCCGATCTGACCGTCGAAACCGATCAAGGCACCCTTTCGCTGCATGACTGGATTGGCGATAGCTGGGCGATCCTGTTTTCGCACCCCAAGGATTTCACCCCTGTTTGCACCACTGAATTCGGCGCTGTCGCGCAGTTGGCCGATGAATGGGCCAAGCGCGGCACCAAGGTAATGGGCATCAGCGTCGACGGCGTTGAGGATCACAAAAAGTGGAAAAGCGATATCGAAACCTTCGCAAACGCCAAGGCCGGTTTCCCGATCATCGCAGATGAGGACCTGACCGTCGCAAAGGCCTTCGACATGTTGCCCGCAGACGCCTATCTACCGGACGGGCGCACACCTGCGGACAGCGCCACAGTCCGCGTGGTTTTCATCATTGGGCCTGACAAGCAGCTGAAGCTGTCGATGACCTACCCGATGAACGTCGGCCGTAACTTTGCCGAAGTGCTCCGCGCGCTTGACGGGCTGCAGACGGCTGCAGGACAGGGTGTTGCAATGCCCGCAAACTGGAACGTGGGCGATGACGTGATTATTCCAGCAACCGTCAGCAATGAAGACGCGAAGGCAAAGTTTGGTGATTTCACGACTGTCTTCCCCTATCTGCGGACAACAAAGCTGAAGGGCTAGGCCTGGTCAAAGCACAAAAAGAAGGCCCCGGTTGGTCGACCGGGGCCTTTTTCATGTCTGAACAACGATCTAGTAGGAATAACTGACCGCAACACCGATGAACGGAAAGACCGGCACATCTTCAAGATCAGCGTTCAACTCTGCGATATCGGCCTGTACCGTGCCGGTGTTGTCGTCGGAAGAGACCTCTAATGAAGACACGATCACGCCGATATCACCCGACACCGACCAGCCCTGGGCCACTTCAGTGCTGAAACCGGTGGTGATCAGCGGCGCGACTTCGTTCTTGAAATTGATTTCGCCGTCATAGGTTGTTGCGCCATCTGTGACGGTGCCCGTCACCTCACTGTTGGAAAAGAACAGCCCACCTGACAGCCGCCACGCGTTACCAAGAGGGTAATAGTCGGCAAGGACGGCGACGCCGCCCAGATCCACCTCGCCATCAACGGTTGCATCGTCGATATCGAATTCATCGTCGAAACTGAAACCGCCCATGACCATCCCACGGACGCCGACCTGCGGACTAACAGCATATTCACCTTCCAGAGACAGACCGAAATTGGTCACCCCTGCACCAAAAGACACACCATCGAAATTCTGCGCCACTGCACCCGTAGCCACGGTGCCAAGCACTGTCGCAGCAAGCATCGTCTTCAAAGTCATGAGCTATCCTTTCTGTTTGCAAAGCGGGGCGCAACTGCCCCTGAGGTAGAGTAGCCCGCGCTTTACGCAAGGGAAGGGCACAGCGCAATTTGCGCGGTCGTGCAGCATTCCAGTCACAAAAAAACGCCCGGCGCTATGGCCGGACGTCTCTTTTTTCATCAGTTTGATGAGGTCAGATCTTACTCTGCCACTTCTTCTTTCGTGATCTCCTGACCGGTTTCCTGATCAACCATCTTCATGGCCAAACGGACCTTGCCGCGATCATCGAAACCAAGCAGCTTGACCCAAACTTCCTGACCTTCTTTCAGAACGTCCGAAGGATGGTTCAGGCGGCGGTTTTCAATCTGGGACACGTGCACCAGACCATCGCGCTTGCCAAAGAAGTTCACGAAAGCGCCAAAGTCGACCAGTTTCACAACTGTGCCTTTGTAGATCGCGCCTTCTTCCGGCTCGGCCACGATCGAATAGATCATATCGTAGGCTTTCTTGATCGCCTCGGCATCGTTGGATGCCAGCTTGATCACGCCGTCGTCATTGATATCGACCTTGGCACCGGATGTTTCCACGATCTCGCGGATGACCTTACCACCGGACCCGATCACTTCACGGATCTTGTCGGTTGGGATCTGCATGGTTTCGATCTTGGGCGCGTGAACGCTGAATTCCTGCGCGCCGGTGATGGCTTTGGCCATCTCGCCCAGAATATGCAGACGACCTGCTTTGGCCTGTTCAAGCGCCTTTTTCATGATCTCTGGCGTGATGCCTGCGATCTTGATGTCCATCTGCAAGGACGTGATGCCGTTTTCAGTACCCGCAACCTTGAAGTCCATGTCGCCAAGGTGGTCTTCGTCACCAAGGATGTCGGACAGAATGGCGTAAGAGCCGTCTTCTTCCATCACCAGACCCATGGCCACACCGGCAACCGGTGCTTTCAGTGGCACACCAGCGTCCATCATGGACAAAGAGCCACCGCAAACAGACGCCATGGAGGACGACCCGTTTGATTCAGTGATCTCTGACACCAGACGAATGGTATACGGGAAATCCGTAGGTGCCGGCAGAACCGCCTGCAGCGCACGCCATGCCAGCTTGCCGTGACCTATCTCGCGGCGGCCGGGGCCAGCCACACGACCGACTTCACCAACCGAATAGGGTGGAAAGTTGTAGTGCAGCATGAAGTTGGATTTATACATCCCTGTCAGCGCATCAATCATTTGCTCGTCGTCGCCGGTGCCCAATGTGGTCACAACCAGACCTTGGGTTTCGCCACGTGTGAACAAGGCAGAACCGTGTGTGCGTGGCAGGATACCTGTCTCGGACACGATCGGGCGGATCGTATCAAGCGCACGGCCATCAATCCGCTTGCCGTTCTTGACAACATCACCGCGCAGAACGCTGGATTCCAGCTTTTTCAGCGCCGCTCCAAGGTTGCTATCTTCCCGCTGCTCTTCGGTCAGCGCGTCGATGATCTCTTGCTTGGCATTGGCAACAGCAGCGGTGCGCTCTTGCTTGTCGGTGATCGCATAAGCGGCGCGCATCTTCTCTTCACCAGCGGCTTTGACAGCGGCTGACAGCTCGGAATAATCCTCGGGCTGGAAGTCGAAAGGCTCTTTCGCGCATTCTTCGGCCAGATCAATGATCAGGTCGATGACTGGCTGGATCTGCTCGTGTGCGAATGTGACCGCACCCAGCATTTCGTCCTCGGACAGCTCGTAGGCTTCGGACTCAACCATCATCACGGCGTCTTTGGTGCCGGCAACAACAAGGTCCAGACGCTGATCGGGGTTCATGCGCAGGTTATGCATGTCGTCGATTTCTGGGTTCAGGATGTACTCGCCATCCTCATAACCCACGCGGCAAGCCGCAATCGGGCCCATGAAAGGCGCGCCGGAGATTGTCAGCGCCGCAGAAGCCGCGATCATCGCGACCATATCGGGGTCGTTGACCATGTCGTGGCTCAACACGGTGCACATCACCAGAACTTCGTTTTTGAAGCCGGGGACGAACAGCGGGCGGATTGGGCGGTCGATCAGGCGGGATGTCAGCGTCTCTTTCTCAGTGGGACGCGCTTCGCGCTTGAAAAAGCCACCAGGCACTTTGCCGGCAGCATAGTATTTCTCTTGATAGTGGACGGTCAGCGGGAAAAAGTCCTGCCCCGGCTTTTGCTTACGTGCAAATGTCACGTTCGCCATAACACTGGTTTCACCCAGTGTCGCGATGACAGAGCCATCGGCCTGGCGGGCAATCTTACCCGTTTCCAGTGTCAGCGTTTCTTCGCCCCACTGGATTGATTTCTTTACTTCGTTAAACATGATGTCTTCCTAGTTGGCCTGTTTGGCCTTTTGCGTAGGGGGCGTATTCCCCCTCATCCCAGTATCTTCTTTGGTCAGGCGCTGGAATGCGGGCGCCAGTCTCTCAAGATTGTTGGGCCTTATC
>NZ_DASYOK010000236.1:0-5681 GCF_036007805.1 Yoonia sp. | reverse complement strand
GATTTTCTGCGCGACGTGAATCACATTTGTTGTTTTTAGCCTTCTTCTTCGGCGGTATCCGTTGCGTCCGGATCAATCAGGGTGATGACACCGGCGTCAGCCATTTCGCGGATAACAGTCGTGATCGCGGCCATGGCTTTTTCAGCATCGTCTTTTTTGATGCGTCCGCGTTCCTCGGCATCTTCGCGCAACTGGGTGGCCATGCGCTGCGACAGGCTCTTGAGGATAAATTCTGCTGAATTCATCAGCGCCTCTTCACCGGCGAGTGCGGCTGCGATGGCGGTGGTCAGTGTATCGCCATCGACATTGCGGATCGCGTTGGGAATGTCGGTCGGTTTGACGCGCGGCGCGATGTCCTTGAAAGTGAAAATCGCCTTGCGCACATTGCTGGCGAAGTCCGGATCCGTGCCTTCCAGCCCTTCCAACACGTCTTCACGGGTATCGGTGACGGTCGAGTTCAGGATAGCACCCAAGCGCTGCACCGGAGCCTTTTCAAATGCCTGATCGGCGGGGTGGCCATAGTCCGCAGCCAATGCGGCCCCGATACGGCGCACCGCGTCCGGCGAGATATCTTCGGTCTGGGACATCGCATAGGTGATCCTGCGCGCCCTTTCCCCGGGTGTCTTGGTCAGCACCTCTGCGGCCTTGGCAACGGGCAGCTTCGACAGGGCGACCGCACATATTTCGATACTCTCGGACTGCATGATTTTCACGAGCCGTTCAACGCTGAGGTCAACGACAACGGGCCAGTGATCCCCATTGCGCACGCTTTCCAACTGGTTGCGCAGCCTGCTGGCCAGAACGGGGCTGAGGTGATCGGCAAGTGCTGTGATCGCCCCGTCACGGGTACCAGGGGCCGTCAGGCCCACCGCCTCAAGCTCGGCTGTGAATTCTTCCGCGACAGCGGTGACAGTGGCCTTGTCGACCCGCCGCAGGGCACCCAATTCGTCAGTCAGTAGCAGTTGTAGCGATTCAGGCAGCCGACCCAACGAGAGCGTGTTGCCGTCTTCCAGCAGCATATGCACGACCATTGCCGCCTTGCGGCGACGTGTCAGGGTCATATCAGGGGTGGGCGAGGCGCTGAAATCCATAGGGTCACATAAACGCGTGACTGTAAAATATTGGTTAGCTTAAGCGACTTAAGCGCGCGGGTGTGTCACCATAATTGACATCTTTTTCAACTGCTCAACGGTCTTGGGGTCAAGCTGAGCAGTGTCTGCGGTATTGTCATGGATCTTGGTGACAAGCCCCTGAATAGTCGCGATTTCTTCATCGGTGAACTCACGTTCCCTGTTTGCGAAGCCGCATATTGTGCGGCTGTCATCCGATACGATGGATACCACGATGCCATATCTCAGACCATGTTCGGCCGCTTTGGTCATGACGCCCGACGGATCATCAAGGTCGGACCAGCGCTTGGCACCTTCCGTATCAAACGCCCAGGCCACCATCGGGTCTGACATCAACAAACCATTTCTTGAATAGTAATCCAGCCAGTCCTTGGGGTAGGTTTGGAACATGAACTTGGGGGTCGTGTACTCAATATGGATGCCGAGCGCATAGCCAGCCGGAGAAAGGTCATTGAGCTGGCCAAGTGTTTCGCTAATCTCAAATTGCGTAGAGGCCATCGAATTGTACTCGCTTTCCGGTTGCCAAGATTAACGTTATGACCATAAAGTCTGTTCGAACCGCTGTTCGGGCATATTAGGGCGAACAGCGCTGCCGCAACAAGAGCTTTGTTATAACGGCTCGTTAGGGAAATTGAATGTCGACACTGTTAGACCCAGAAGAGATAGGGCAGCTAGCCCCCTCTGGCTACTATGTGGCGCTACGCATTGGATTTGCCTTCCCGATGGAAGAGGTGAACGCCTTTCCGAAAGGCTGGATCAACCATTACACCAAACAACGGTTTATGCTCTTTGACCCGGTCGTAAAGTGGGCCTACGCGAATGTGGGGGCCATCAGGTGGTCCGTACTTGCAGAAGACGATCCAAAGCGAATCATCACGCAGGCGTATAGTTTTGGCATGCGGTATGGCGTCACTGTTTCGGTCTTCGATAGCGATGCAGATGAGCAACGGTCCTTTGCATCTTTTACACGGTCCGACCGGGATTACACCGATCTCGAAGTCAAGCTGCTGCTTGCCTATCTGACACGCCGCCATACCGAGACAGCACCACCGACCAATCTGACCAAGGCAGAGCTTGAAGCTTTGGGGATGGTCAAGGACGGTAAGCGCTTGAAAGAAATCGCGTTTGAGTTGAGTGTAAGCGAAGGTGCGGTCAAACAGCGGCTCAAAAATGCAAAGCTGAAACTGGGTGCGAAAACGGGCACCCAAGCGGCTGCATTGGCAAATCAATTCGGCCTAATCTAAAACGAATTAGGCGCTTCTTTTATCTATTCCTTACAATTAGAGCTAAATTGTAGGTTGCTATGTTAGCATCGTACTTGGTGGCGGTGGGGGCCGTCGACCCAAACATTACAACCAGAGGGAATACTATGGAGAAGATTACATTCAACCTGACAGAACTCCACAAGCATGGATCTGCGTTCTTTGAATTTCTTGCACTACGCAAGCAATTCTTTGTCGATCAATTAGGGTGGGACATTCCGCATGACGACGATGTGGAAATGGACCAGTACGACAACCCCAAGGCGTATTATTCGCTAGTTCTGAAAGGTGGCAAGGTTGTCGGTGGCATGCGGGCTATGGCCACAACGGCACAGTGGGGGGCGCATACATATATGCTGCGTGATGCGGTGGACGGGAAGCTGATCGGCATCCCCGCCGACATCATTCCGCATGCAGAAGTCACGCCGAATGTCTGGGAGGCAACCCGCGTTGTGATCTCGGACGCGCTCAAGACCCATGCGGAACGGTCAGAATGCCTCGCGCTGGTGCTGGATGGTGTGGTTGAGCAGGCGACAGCACAGGGTGCCACCGAAATTGTGGCACTTTGTCCGCCCGTCTTTGCGCGCACGCTGCGTCAGTTGGGATACCCTGCAAAGATCATTGGTGAGCCTTACACGAACCTGCATGATGATCGCCGCTATGTGGCAATGGCGATGCCTGCGGTGCGCCGCAAAACGGTAAAGTCAGCGCAAGTTGCTCCGGTTCCGCGGTCGTCGACACACAGTTTGCCGGCACAGGCACTCCACGCGCCTTCAAAGCTGTAGGTTTATTGGTGAGAGACCTGATCGCATTGCGGTTTGCGATCAGGTCATCTGAAGTGTGTTGTTAAGCGCCGAAGACGCGCGCAAAAATCGTATCCACGTGTTTCATGTGGTACCCTAGGTCGAATTTCTCTTCGATCTCTTCGGCAGAGAGTGCCGCCAGAACATCGGCGTCACCCAAGAGTTCGGTTTTGAAATCGGCGCCCTGTTCCCAGACGCGCATGGCGTTGCGCTGCACCAGTTTATAGGCGTCCTCGCGGCTGACACCGGCCTGTGTGAGGGCCAAGAGAACACGTTGCGACATGACCAAGCCACGGAATTTATTCATGTTGGCCAGCATGTTGTCAGGATAGATCACCAGCTTTTCGACCACACCCGCCAGACGGTTGAGGGCAAAATCCAAGGTGATTGTCGTATCAGGACCAATCGCACGTTCCACGGAAGAGTGGCTGATGTCGCGCTCGTGCCAGAGGGCCACGTTTTCCATTGCCGGCACCACCGACATGCGCACCAGACGCGCCAGACCTGTCAGGTTCTCGGTCAGGACGGGGTTACGCTTGTGCGGCATCGCGGACGAGCCTTTTTGCCCTGCAGAGAAGAATTCTTCGGCTTCCAACACCTCGGTGCGCTGCATGTGGCGGATCTCGATCGCGATGTTTTCGATGCTGGATGCGATCACGCCAAGGGTCGCGAAGAACATCGCGTGGCGGTCACGGGGAATCACCTGGGTGCTGATCGGTTCGGGTTTCAGGCCCAGTTTTGCGCAAACGTGCTCTTCGACGGCCGGATCAATGTTGGCGAAGGTGCCGACTGCGCCCGAAATTGCGCCAGTCGCAATTTCTTCGCGGGCGTTCACAAGGCGGGCGCGGCCACGGTCCATTTCGGCGTAAAAGCGGGCGAAGGTCAGACCCATTGTCGTGGGCTCGGCGTGAATGCCGTGGCTGCGTCCGATGCGAACCGTATCCTTGTGCTCGTAGGCGCGTGTTTTGAGGGCGGCGAGGACGCGGTCCATATCGGCGATCAGCAGATCGGCCGCGCGCACCAGTTGCACGTTCAGCGTTGTGTCCAGCACGTCGGACGATGTCATGCCCTGATGAACGAAGCGCGCGTCGTCTGATCCGATATGTTCGGCGAGGTGTGTGAGGAAGGCGATCACGTCATGCTTGGTGACGGCTTCGATTTCGTCAATCCGTGCGACATCGAATTCAACATCCTTGGCTTTCCACACCGCTTCGGCGTTTGCCTTGGGGATCACGCCAAGGGCCGCTTGTGCGTCGCAGGCATGCGCTTCGATCTCGTACCAGATGCGGAATTTGGTGGCCGGTTCCCAAATGGCGGTCATTTCAGGGCGGGAATAGCGAGGGATCATTGGCATGCACCTTTTGCAGGGGGTGGGCAGAGGATTCCTGACGCGTCATAAGGGGCCGGGGCAGAACCCTCAAGGGAGAGATGGCTTTTGGTGCTGACGGCAACGGATTTTGAAGGTGTTTGGGCTTTGCGGCGCACGATCGTGGACCGGCGCGATGGCCAGAACGGTGTCTTGGAGGGGCAGGTGGTGTTCACAGCCACGGATGCGGATCATCTGACCTATCACGAGCGCGGCCAGTTGACGCTGGACAGCGGTGTGACACTGGAGGCGCAACGGTGCTATCACTGGGCCTTCAGATCAGAGGATGTTGTCGTCACATTCGATGACGGGCGTCCGTTTCATGCCTTTACCCCTGCAGGCCATGCCGCAGGGACCGACCATCCCTGTGGCGATGATTTCTATACGGTACGCTATGATTTCACGGCATGGCCCGTGTGGCGCGCAATCTGGACCGTCAAAGGGCCGCGCAAGGATTATGTCTCGACATCGACTTATCAACGCCGGTAACGCCATCATGCTTGCGCCGCGTCGCGGCATGGGCAATAAAACACTAACGAAATTCACAATAGGGGAGAGTGGCACATGGCCCTCGCACTTAACGACAAAGTCCTGGCCGAGGCGTTCGGCCCGTCAACCGGTACCGCGCTGCGCATCAAGCAGGCCGCGATGGTGGTTCTGGGGATCGCGGTTCTGGCGATCATGGCGAAAGTGAAAGTGCCGATGTGGCCGGTCCCGATCACCATGGGCACATTTGCTGTGCTGACCATCGGTGCCACCTACGGCCCGCGTTTGGGTCTGGCGACGATCATGGGGTATATGATTATCGGTGCGCTTGGATTTGACGTCTTTGCAGGCTCGACCGCTGAAAACGCAGGTCTGACCTATATGATGGGCGGCACAGGCGGCTATCTGGTGGGTTATGTCGTGGCGACGCTGGCGCTTGGGTTTGCAGCCCGCGCTGGGTGGGACCGCTCGGTTCTGATGATGGGTGTTGCACTGCTGATCGCCAATGCGCTGATCTACCTGCCCGGTGTGGCGTGGTTGAGCGTTCTCTATGGCAACGGCCTCGCGTGGTCGGTCGAAGTGGGCATGACACCGTTCCTGATCGGTGACGCGCTCAAGCTGGGCCTTGCAGCAC
>NZ_DASYOK010000235.1:0-2052 GCF_036007805.1 Yoonia sp. | reverse complement strand
TCGGTCCCGTCGCACCACTTTGAAGGGTTCAAAATGGCTAAGAAAGTCACTCGAAAGATTAACGGCGTTCCTGAGATTATCAGCGTGTCAGATCGGCGTGCAGATGAATTGATTGCGCGCGGTTGGCAGTTGTGGGTTGAGCCTGCACCAGAGCCAAAGCCACGCAAGACATTGAAGGTTAAGGCCGAGACTGATGGGCTGGACTAAGCGCGAGATCGTTAACCAGGCATTTGAGGAGATCGGGCTTGCGGGGTATGTCTTTGACTTGCAACCGCAGCAGATCGAAAGCGCCATTCGTCGCCTTGATGCTATGATGGCAACTTGGAACGGCAAGGGCTTGCGGCTGGGGTATCCTGTGCCAAGCACACCCGGCGGCGGTGATCCAGACCAGCAGGCAAATGTAAGCGACATGGCGGTTGAGGCCATGATTTTGAATTTAGCGGTTCGCATTGCGCCTATCTATGGCAAGACGGTATCGCCCGACACAAAGGCCACGGCCAAGGGCGCATATAATCAGCTTATGGCGCAGGCTGCACGGCCTATTGAGATGCAGAAGGACGCATGGTCAATCCCCGCTGGGGCTGGCAACAAGGGCTGGCGTGAAGAGCGTGACCCGTTCTTGCGTGAGGCGAAAGAGCAATTACAGGCTGGGCCGGATAGCCTATTGGAGTTTGACTGATGACTGAGATCAATAAGCTAACAGCTACAGACGCTCTTGCGGCTGGTGACTTGCTGCCTGTTTACAAGCAATCGCAGGGCGATACGCGCAAGGCAAGCGTGACAACCTTGATTGACTATATCAACACCAACGCGGCTATCTCAGGCCAGCAGGTGACGCAGTACGCAGCGCCAAGTGCCACGGCATTCACTGTCACGGTAAACGCTGGCGACGTGTGGTTGATCCTCACGCCAACGGGTACGCTTGCGGCTGGTACGATTGCACTGCCTGACGGCCCAAGCGACCGCGACACGGTAACGGTGAATTGCACTCAAATTGTGACGACGCTCACTGTGTCGTCTGCCAAGACCGTGACGGGTGCGCCCACAACGCTTGCGGCCAATTCGTTCTTTACGATGCGCTATGACGCGGTTGCGGGTGCTTGGTATCGGATCGGGTAGATGCAAATCCCTATCCTGAGCGGCACATTTGCGGACGTATCGCCGGACTACCGCACAAGCTATCCACGCAACCTTGTGCCTGTGCCTAAAAACACGGGCATATCGGAGGGCTATTTGCGGCCCGCTGAGGGCATTGTAGCAGCTGGCACAGGACCGGGCGTTGACCGTGGCGGCATTAACTGGAACGGCGTCCTGTATCGCGTCATGGGGACTAAGCTGGTGTCCATCAGCGCGGGCAATGTGGTGACTGAGATAGGCGACGTGGGCGGCACGGGCCGCGTGACGTTTACTTACGGCTTTGAGTATCTGGCTGTTGCATCGGGTGGCAATCTTTGGCTTTACGATGGCACAACATTGGCTCAGGTAACTGACCCTGACCTGTTGACCGTGCTTGATGTGGTGTGGGTTGATGGGTACTTTATGACAACGGACGGTGAGTTCCTTGTTGTCACTGAATTGGATGACCCGTTCGAGGTGAACCCACTCAAGTATGGCTCTTCTGAGGCTGACCCTGACCCGGTGCTTGCGCTGTTAAAGCTGCGCAACGAGGTCTATGCGTTGAACCGCTACACGATTGAGGTGTTCGACAACGTGGGCGGCACTGGCTTTCCGTTCCAGCGGATTAATGGCGCGCAAATCCAAAAGGGATGCGTTGGCACACACGCCTGTTGTGAGTTCATGGACAACATCGCATTTCTAGGCGGCGGCATGAATGAGGCCCCGTCTGTGTTTGTTGGTGCAAACGGTTCTGCGGCTAAGATTGCGACCCGCGAGATTGAGGAAATCTTGCAGGAATACACCGAAGCGGAACTGGCAACGGCTTTCCTAGAGGCGCGCGTTGATCGGGCGCACGAGCACCTGATTATTCACCTGCCACGTCACTGCCTTGTCTTTGACGGTGTGGCGACCACATCGCTAGGTGTGCCTGTCTGG
>NZ_DASYOK010000234.1:0-16973 GCF_036007805.1 Yoonia sp. | reverse complement strand
GCAGGTGTGGCCCAAGGCACGTACCTCTTTGCGCTGCCCGGATCACCGGGTGCGTGCAAGGACGCATGGGACGAAATCCTGCTCAAGCAGCTCGACTATCGTCACCTCCCCTGCAATTTTGTTGAAATTATGCCGCGTCTGGATGAACATCTGCGACGGAAGTAACGGCTTTGTGCGTTTCACTGGAAAGGGTTGCTTTTCCAGCTACCTTCCAAGAGCAGATTGAGGATATTTGACATGCGGTTTCTACGCCGAAGCCTGACAGGTGTATTCTTGCTGGCGGTAACGCTGGCCCTTGTCGCTTGGGCGGGAGAGTTGGTGCGCGGCGCTGTTGTTGCGCGCATGAACGAAGAGCCGCGCAGTTTTCCCCAGCGCGAGCGGATTCTGGCGGTCAACGTCCTGACACTGGAACCGCAGACTATTGTCCCCGCACTGACGGTGTTCGGTGAACTCCGCAGCCAGCGCACGCTGGATTTGCGTAGCGCGGTTGGCGGTACGGTCTTGTCCGCCAGCGATGCTTTGGTCGAAGGCGGTACGGTCCGGCAAGGTGATCTGTTGCTGCGCATTGATCCGGTTGAGGCAGAGGCGGCATTGGCCCGCGTGCGTGCCGATTTGCAGGATGCGCAGGCGGAACTGCGCGACGCGGAGCGTGCGTTGGTTCTGGCTGAGGATGAGTTGAGTGCCGCGCGCGCCCAAGAAGCCCTGCGCGATCAGGCACTTGCACGTGCGCGTGATCTGGCAACGCGCGGTGTGGGCACGGCGGCGGCGGTGGAAGCGGCAGAACTGGCGGCCTCTGCTGCGCAGGCGTCAGTGTTGACCCGCAGACAGGCAGTGGCCTCGGCACAGGCGCGAATTGATCAGGCGACAACACGTTTGGCGCGCCAGCAGATCAACCTCGCCGAGGCGCAGCGGGCGCTGGTCGACACGGAGGTTCTGGCGGCTTTTGACGGCACTTTGACGGCGGTGACAATCACCCCTGGCGGGCGTGTCACCGCCAACGAACGCTTTGCGCAACTGATTGATCCGACCCGGCTAGAGGTGTCCTTCCGTGTCTCGACCTCGCAATATGCGCGGCTTTTGGACGAAAACGGTGTGCTGATCAAAGCGCCTTTGGCCGTGACGCTGGATGTGTCCGGCGTAAACCTGCGCGCGACAGGCCAGATCATGCGCGAAGGCGCTGCCGTCGGGGCGGGCCAGACGGGGCGATTGCTGTTTGCAGAGCTGGATACCTCCGCCGGATTTCGCCCCGGTGATTTCGTGACTGTGCGGATCAATGAACCTGCGTTGAACAATGTGGCACTGGTGCCTGCAACGGCTGTGGCACCGGACCAGACCGTACTTGTCGTCGGCGAAGAAGAGCGTTTACGCGTGGCGCAAGTGTCATTGCTGCGGCGTCAGGGCGATGATGTGATTATTGATGTGGGTGACAACGCAGGGGCGGTGATTGTTGCTGAGCGCTCACCCTTGCTGGGTGCCGGTATCAAGGTGCGCCCGATCATGCCCGGCGGTGTTGAACAGGCTGCAGCACCAGAGATGATTACGCTGGATGAGAGCCGCCGCGCGAAACTGATCGCATTTGTCACTGACGGGCAGATGCCGGATGACGTGAAAGCGCGGATTATCAGCCAGCTAGAGGCGGATGAGGTAGCGTCCGAAACCGTGACGCGTCTGGAAGCACGGATGGGCAGCTGATGGTCACGGGCGGCGAAAGGCTGAACGCAGGCGCAGGCGGCATCCTGTCCTATTTCACGCGCCACCGCACGGCGGCGAACCTGCTATTGGTGCTGATGCTGACCGCCGGCCTACTGTCCTTTCCCAACATGCGGGCGCAGTTTTTCCCCGATGTGGTGGTCGATGATCTGACCGTCTCTGTCGCATGGCAGGGGGCCGGGGCAGAAGATGTGGACGCCGCCATCGTGCAGGTGTTGGAGCCTGTATTGCTCGGGGTTGAAGGGGTCACCTCGTCTTCTGCGACGTCCCGCGAGGGGAGCGCCTCGATCCGCATCGAATTTGAGCCCGGCTATGATATCGAACGCGGGACCGAAGACGTGCAGCTGGCCGTGGATGGCGTCAACAGCCTGCCGGAAGATGCCGAAGAGCCCAACGTGCGACGTGGCGGTTGGTCGGATCGTGTCACCGATGTGATCATCACTGGCCCTGTGGGTGTGGATCAGTTGGGCCGTTTTGCCGATGAATTCTCGACGCGGCTCTTTGCGCAGGGTGTCACCAGTGTGACCGTGCAAGGTGTCGCGGCACCTTCGACGATTGTCGAGGTGCCGTCGATTTCACTGGTGCAGTATGACATTGGCCTTGCCGATATCTCTGCGCGTATCGCAGAAGAGGCCGCCGCTGATCCCGCCGGCGAGGTGTCAGCCAATGCGCGGGTGCGCACCGGTGTTGCCAAACGCAGCGCAGAAGAGATCGGTGCGATTGTTTTGCGTTCGCACCCTGACGGATCGCAGTTGACGATTGCGGATGTGGCGACGGTACGTGTGGAAGGCGTGGACCGTGAGCGCGCCTATTTCGTAGGCGACGATCCGGCGATCAAGGTACGTGTCGCACGGTCGGCCACAGGTGATGCAATCGGCATGCAGGCTACGGTGGAAGAGGTGGCGCAAGAACTGACTGCGTCTTTGCCCGCAGGTGTGTCGATTTCGCTGACGAACGGGCGGGCAGAGTTGATCCAGGCCCGTTTGGATATCCTGCTTGATAATGGTCTGACGGGGCTCATGCTTGTCGTTGCATTGCTGTTCCTGTTCCTGAATGCGCGGACGGCGTTCTGGGTCGCTTTTGGAATTCCGGTGGCGATGCTGGCTGCGATTGCCCTGATGTACGCGGTCGGGATCACGATCAATATGATCTCGCTTTTTGCACTGATCATCACGCTTGGGATCGTCGTGGATGATGCGATTGTGGTGGGCGAACATGCCGATTACCGTGTCAGGCATCTAGGCGAGGACCCCACAGTAGCCGCAGAGCGGGCGGCGAAGCGGATGTTCAGTCCGGTGTTTTCTGCGACGCTGACGACGATTATTGCGTTCTTCGGGCTGGTCATTATCGGCGGGCGTTTCGGCGATCTGATCTCGGATATTCCGTTCACGGTAATCGTTGTGCTTGCGGCAAGTCTGGTGGAATGTTTCCTGATCCTGCCCAATCACCTGTCCCACGCCATTGCCCATTCGGCCAAAGATCACTGGTATGACTGGCCGTCACGCACGGTGAATCGTGGCTTTGACTGGTTCAAGGAAACGCTGTTCCGGCCTTTCATGGGCTTGGTGATCAAGGCGCGCTATCCGGTCTTTGCGATGGCACTGGTCCTGCTGGCCAGCCAGATTGCGCTTTTCATCAAAGGCGACGTCAGTTGGCGGTTCTTCAACTCGCCAGAGCAAAGCCAGGTCACCGGAAATTTCGCCATGCTGCCCGGGGCAACGCGTGACGACACGCTTGAGATGATGCGCGAAATGCAGCGCGCGACAGAGGCGCTTGGTGCTGAATATGAGGCTGAATATGGTGTAAACCCGCTAAACTTTGTGGTGGCCGAGATTGGTGGCAATTCGGGCCGCGCGATTGCCGGATCAGATACCAAGGACGCGGACCAGTTGGGCGCGATCACCATTGAACTCATTGACGCCGACAGCCGCCCCTATACCAGCTTTGCTTTTGTGAGTGCCTTGCAAGACGCCATCGTGCAGCACCCGATGGCTGAAACCGTCAGCTTCCGGCGGTGGGGCTCGGGCCCTGGCGGGGATAGTCTGGATGTGCAGATGTTCGGGGCGGACAGTGACACGCTCAAGGCCGCGGCCGAGGCATTGAAAACAGAACTGGCGCGGTTTCCCGAAATCTCGGGCCTTGAAGATACACTGGCATATGACAAGGAAGAACTGATCCTTGAATTGACCCCGCAGGGTGAGGCGCTTGGCCTCAGTATTGATGGTCTGGGCCGTGTACTGCGCAACCGTCTGGGAGGGATTGAGGCGGCGAGTTTCCCTGACGGGGCGCGGTCTGCGACGATCCGCGTGGAACTGCCGCCCGATGAGTTATCATCAGACTTCCTTGACCGGACACAGGTCAGGACTGCGGAGGGATTCTATTTGCCGCTGGCGGATGTTGTGACAGTGCAGAGCCGGACCGGTTTCTCCACTGTACGCCGTGAAAACGGCATCCAGTTGATCTCGGTAATCGGTGATCTGGATGGCGAGGACGCGGCGCGGGCAACCGAAATCCAGCAGATCATCGACGAGGATATCCTGCCTCGCATCGAGAGTGATTTCGGGATCGAGACACAGCTTTCGGGGCAGAGCGAGCAGGAAGACCGTTTCCTGAGCGATGCAAGGACGGGCCTCATTCTGGTCTTGCTGGGGATCTACCTGACACTGTCGTGGATTTTCAGCAGTTGGACGCGGCCCATTGTTGTGATGTCGATCATTCCGTTTGCGCTCGTGGGGACGATTTTTGGCCACTACGTTTGGGATATCCCGATGAGTATGTTTACTGTTGTCGGCCTGATCGGGATGGTGGGGATCATCATCAACGACAGTATCGTTCTGGTCACGACGGTGGACGAATATGCGCAGGATCGCGGGCTGGTGCCCGCAATTATTGACGGCACAGTGGACCGTTTGCGCCCTGTAATGCTGACAACGCTAACGACTGTGCTGGGTTTGGCCCCGCTGCTTTATGAAGGGTCCAATCAGGCCGAGTTCCTGAAGCCAACCGTCGTGACGCTTGTTTTCGGCTTGGCTTTCGGCATGGTGCTTGTGCTTCTCGTTGTACCATCGGTGATGGCGATGCAGGCCGACGTGCAGCGACAGATCCAATCTGCGAAGCGCGCCCTGCGCGGACGGAAGGTGGCAATGTTTGTCCCTGCGGGTCTGGCGGCGCTTTTGGCGGTGGGGCTGTTTGCGTTGACCGTGGCACCTGTTCTGCTGACAGGCGCGCCTTGGCCTGTAATGGCGGCATTCCTGCCGCTACTGAACGGCGGTGTCGGGGCCGCGATGGGCCTTTATATTCTAGGTTTGATGGTGCTGTTCTTGACGATCTATGTCGCCGCAATGTTCGGTCAGGGATGGCGCAGCGCGCGGCGCTAGCCGCCGGTGCAGCCACGTAGATCAATGGCGTGCCCATTGTCGCCCAAGACGGTGATCCGCACGGCAGAACGGTCAAACGCAAAGGGCTGGCCGCTGGGGTGCACCATATCGACCGTGGCGCTGAGCGTATCCCCCACGCGGCTGACCTCTGCCTGAGAGACCCAGATTTGCGGATCGCTTGGTTCGACCACGACAAACTCCGACCCGCTGACTTGGGCCACGTTGATCTTTGACGTCATGCGCAGCCCGTCCGGAATTGGCTCAATCGCGCAGGTCACAGCCCCCACATTCGCCGCGTCAGCGTTGAGCGGGGCGTCGGCCATTGCGGCGACGATGCTTTCATCACGTGCGCCGACTTCGGGCAAAAGCGTGTCGAAGGTGAAGGTGACAGGGATGCAGATTTCCTCGCAGACACCAATCGTCAGTTCGCCGGACACGGCCATTTCACCTGCCGCTTGCGGGGCAGAGATGGTGAGTGGAAAAATCACGCTGTCATAGTAGCCGATTGACAAGAGCCCCGCGTCATCAAAGACCTCTGGAACCGGCCAATGCTGTGTGATGCTGTTGATTGTACTGTGGCTGGTAAAGCGGAAATATGGTGGAATGCCGGCCTCGCCGGGCGCGCGCCAATAGGTGATCCATCCGGGCTCAAGCGTGATCTTGATACCTGCAACATGATCGCCCGAGGCCGTACGCCAGCCCGGCAGGATCTCGATGCTGGCCATATCGCTGTAGTCCTCGGCGACCGCGAGGGCCGGCAAGGTGGCAAGGGCGAGGGCAGTGAGCAGGTTTTTGCGCATGCAACCTTATTTATGCATCAGGGCTGCAATGGGAAGTCACGTTTGCATCAGGGTTTGCAATGATGGCGCTTGCGTCACAGGGTATCGTTTCACATCTTAAGGCCATGACCCACCGAGATTCGTCACTTGTCGGAAAGCTTTTGATCGCGATGCCCGATATGTCGGACCCGCGTTTTGCAAAGACTGTGGTCTATATGTGCGCCCATTCCGACGAGGGCGGTATGGGATTGATCGTCAACAAGCCCGAGAAAGGCATCCGTTTCTCCAAACTCCTTGAGCAGATGGAAATTCCTGTGTCCCCCAATGCACGAGATTTGCGGGTGCATTATGGCGGGCCTGTGGATTATCAGCGCGGGTTCGTGCTGCATTCCAGCGATTATGCATCGGAAGACGGCACGCTGGATGTGGACGAAAATTACCGCATGACAGCGACCCTTGAGGTGCTGGAGGATCTGGCAAAAGGTGAAGGCCCCGATATCGCGATGATGGCGCTGGGATATGCTGGTTGGGGACCGGGGCAGTTGGAATACGAAATCCGCCAGAATGGCTGGCTGACCTGTGCGCCTAACGACGAAATCCTGTTCGGCGCGGATAATGCGGGCAAATGGTCCGCCGCGCTCAAGCTCTTGGGGATTGACCCGCTTTTGCTGTCCGCGACAGCCGGACGGGCCTAGCGCGGCCGGAGTGATGTCGCTCTGGTCAGCTCTCCGGCCCGATCAAGGCCTGCATGATCGCTATCGCGTTTTCGCTGGACCAATCGGCCTCTCCTTGCATCCGTGCGATTTCATAGCCGTCAGGATCAAGAATTACGGTGACGGGCAACCCCAGAACGCCCATCCCGCGGGCAAGGCTTTGGCGCGGATCGGTATGAAGTGGCAGATTGTCGACGTCTATCTCCTCAAAGAACCGCTGCATGACAGGCAGCGGATTGCGGCCTGTGGCAATGGTGACGACTTCCATCCGGTCGCCGCCCATCGCGGTTTGCAACGCAGACAGATGGGGCATTTCTACGCGGCAAGGCGCGCACCATGTGGCCCAGAAGTTCAGGACCACATATTTCCCGCCGAAATCTGCCAAGGTCATCTCGCCGCCATCGGCACCCGTAAACGGCACATCCGACGCCGCAACAGGGGTGCTGTGAAAGTTGAGTTTGCGCATATCGCCTTCCCGCAAGGCCTCTGCCGTGGCCACATCGGCGTGGCCAGTGTTTGCAAGACCCATAAGGGCCGTATAAAGCAGGGCTGATATCAACTTGCGCACGGGCGACTTCCTTTATGACCAAATCTGCAAACACAATGTGGGGCGGGCGTTTCGCCGCCGGACCAGACGCGATTATGGAGGCCATTAATGCCTCAATCGGGTATGACCGCCGACTTGCGCCGCAAGACATCGCAGGTTCACGCGCCCATGCCGCCATGTTGGCCGCCACAGGCATTATCACAGATACCGATGCCGAGGCGATACGGGAAGGCCTGCTCACTGTATTGTCAGAGATTGAAACGGGAGACTTTCCGTTTTCGGCGGCACTTGAAGATATTCACATGAATGTCGAGGCACGTTTGCGCGATACGATTGGCGAAGCCGCAGGGCGTTTGCACACCGCACGGTCGCGCAATGATCAGGTGGCCGTTGATTTCCGCCTCTGGGTCCGTGATCAATGCGATCAGGCGGATGAGGCGCTCGGCGCGCTTTGCAAAGCGCTTCTCGCGCAGGCCGAGGCGGGGGCCGATTGGGTTATGCCCGGTTTCACCCATTTGCAGACAGCCCAGCCTGTCACATGGGGGCATCATATGCTGGCCTACGTGGAAATGTTCGCGCGGGATCGGTCGCGCTTTGCCGATGCGCGCAAGCGGATGAATACGTCGCCTTTGGGTGCTGCGGCACTGGCGGGTACGTCATTCCCGATTGATCGCGAGATGACGGCAAAGGCGCTGGGCTTTGACCGCCCGATGGCCAATTCGCTTGATGCGGTATCGGACCGTGATTTCGCGCTCGAGTTTCTTGCCGCCGCCAGCATTTGTGCGATGCACCTAAGCCGTCTGGCCGAAGAGCTGGTAATCTGGTCATCGGCCCAGTTCCGTTTTGTGAAGATGTCGGACAAATGGTCGACGGGTTCGTCGATCATGCCACAAAAGCGCAACCCTGATGCGGCAGAGTTGATCCGGGCCAAGATTGGCCGGATTTTTGGGGCCAACGTCGCGCTGATGACGGTGATGAAGGGGCTGCCGCTGGCCTATTCCAAGGACATGCAGGAAGACAAGGAACAGACCTTTGATGCCGCCGATAACCTGATGTTGGCGCTTGCTGCGATGACGGGGATGGTGGGCGATATGACCGCGCAGCGGGACAATCTGAAAGCCGCCGCGTCGAGCGGTTTTTCGACCGCGACCGATCTGGCGGATTGGCTGGTGCGCGAACTTGGGTTACCGTTCCGTGAGGCGCATCATGTGACGGGATCATTGGTGGCGCTGGCGGAAGGAAAAGGCTGTGATCTGCCTGATCTGACGCTGGCTGACATGCAAGCGGTTCACGATGGGATCCGTGCTGATGTCTTTGATGTGCTGGGCGTTGAAAACTCGGTCGCGTCGCGCACCAGTTTTGGCGGGACAGCGCCTTCGCAGGTCCGCGCCCAGGTGGCGTATTGGCAAGAAGTTTTGGGGAAAGAGGTTCTAAAATGAAGCGGATTGCATTGATTCTAACCGTCGCCGTCCTGGCCGCATGTGGGGCCGATGGGCCGCCGATGACACCATCAGCCAATGTC
Source organism: Yoonia sp. (assembly GCF_036007805.1). Taxonomy (GTDB): domain Bacteria; phylum Pseudomonadota; class Alphaproteobacteria; order Rhodobacterales; family Rhodobacteraceae; genus Yoonia. Next base: position 8,325 of record NZ_DASYOK010000234.1, on the reverse strand, counting down.
GGCCTGAGCGTCGGTAGCAACGGTGTCAGCACGGGTGCGAGTGTGGGCGCATCAAATGGCACTTTTTCGGTAGGGGTTGGTTTCTGATGCGGAATGTCTTTCTGGCGCTCGCGATCTGGGGTGCGATCCATCCGATGTATTACTTCATCACGTGGTTTCAGGCCGAAGGGTGGAGCCTCATGGCGATGGTTGACGCGTGGCATGTGAATGCGGCGACCAGCGGCCTTGTCTGGGATTTGACGATTGCTGCGATTGCGCTGACGGTCTGGATCATCGCCGAGGCGATCAAGACGAAGAACTGGCTCAGCCTGCTGGCGATCCCTGCCACTTATTGCATCGGTGTCAGCTGTGGTTTGCCGCTCTATCTCTATCTGCGGGACCGGATCGTTTATAGCCGCGACAAACAGCGGGTTCGCGTTTAAGGCGCATAAATCAGGGTTGGTCTTTGCCTGTGATCTGCTATGTCCGAAGCCTAGTTTTGGACAAGGATCTCGGGGTTGGATCATTTTCTTTATCGTGATGGCGCGCTCTATGCAGAAGATGTGCCTGTTTCGGAAATCGCGGCGGCTGTCGGCACGCCGTTCTATGTCTATTCAACAGCCACGCTGAAACGGCATTTCCAGCTGTTCGACGAGGCGTTGGCCTGGGGTGATCACCTGGTCTGCTTTGCGATGAAATCGCTGTCCAATCAGGCGGTGATCAAGCTTTTGGGGAATGCTGGCGCTGGTATGGATGTCGTATCCGGCGGGGAATACCTGCGCGCCAAGGCCGCCGGTGTGCCGGGGGATCGCATCGTCTTTTCCGGTGTGGGCAAAACGGCTGATGAAATGCGCCTTGCGCTTGAGGGAGGCATCCGACAGTTCAACGTCGAAAGCGAGCCCGAGATGATCGTGCTGGATCAGGTGGCACAGTCGCTGGGTGCCGTGGCCCCGATCACGATCCGCGTAAATCCGGATGTTGACGCTAAGACCCACGCCAAGATTGCCACTGGCAAGTCAGAGAACAAATTTGGCATCCCGATCAGCCGCGCGCGTGAGGTCTATGCGATGGCCGCGAAGATGCCGGGCCTGAAGGTCGTCGGGATCGACGTGCATATCGGATCACAGCTGACCGAATTGGCGCCGTTCGAGGCGGCCTACAACAAGGTGGCCGAACTGACCGAACAGCTGCGGGCAGATGGGCATGAGATCACGCGCCTTGATCTGGGTGGCGGCTTGGGCATTCCCTATGCGCGGTCGAACGAAGCGCCGCCTTTGCCGACCGATTATGGTGCGCTCATTCAGCGCACCGTTGGTCACTTGGGCTGCGAGATCGAGATTGAACCGGGGCGTCTGATTTCAGGCAATGCAGGCTTGATGGTGTCCAAGGTCATTTATGTGAAATCCGGTGAGGATCGTGAATTCCTGATCCTTGACGGTGCGATGAACGATCTGATCCGTCCGGCGATGTATGATGCATGGCACGATATTATTCCTGTAAATGAAGCACCTGCGGGCGCGCTTCCCGCAAAATATGATATCGTGGGACCGGTTTGTGAAAGCGGTGATACCTTTGCAAAAGGCCGCGAGATGCCCCCTGTAAAGGCTGGTGATCTGGTCGCTTTCCGCTCGGCCGGGGCTTATGGTGCGGTAATGTCGTCCGAGTACAATTCCCGTCCGTTGATCCCCGAGGTTCTGGTGGATGGCGATCAATTTGCAGTTATCCGTCCACGCCCTACCTATGAAGAGATGATTGCACGCGATATCGTTCCGGCATGGCTTGAATAAAACAGAGCCTCCCGCCGCGCACCACGAGAAAGGGAGAGGCCCGCTGACAGATCACAACGACCCGATGCGCCACCTGCGCTTTCCGGTTGCCGCCACCCGTTTGGGTATGGTGGCCGAACAGGTTGTGCGTGCGTTCTGGCCCTTCTGGACAGCTGTCTTTCTGATTCTCGCGCCGTTGATGATGGGCTGGCAGGATGTGCTGCCGCTTGAGGTGATTTGGGGCGGTGCCGTTGTTGCCGTTATCGCGTTTATTGCAACCTTGGTGTGGGGCATCTGGCGTTTTCGCCTGCCATCAGCGGCCGAGGCGCTACGCCGTGTCGATGCGGCCATGCCCGGCAGGCCGATTGCCGCGATAGCAGATACGCAGGCGATTGGCAGTGGAGACGCGGCATCCGAGGCGGTGTGGCGTGCACATATGGAACGTATGGCCGCGCGCACGAAAGAGGCGCGGGCCGTCGAGCCGGATTTGCGCATCTCGGATCGTGACCCTTACGGCCTGCGGTTTATTGCGCTGTTGTTCTTTGTTGCGGCTTTGCTGTTCGGCTCATTCCTCCGTGTCGGTACGGTGGGTGATATGGTCACGCGTGGCGAGCAGAGTCTGGCGACTGGTCCGGTCTGGGAAGGTTGGGTCGAAGCGCCCGCCTATACCGGCAAGCCGTCGATCTATCTGAACGATGTGCCTGCGGGTCCGTTGCGCGTGCCTGTGGGCAGTCAGGTAACGCTGCGCCTTTACGGTGAAGTTGGCGCGCTGACGGTTGCCGAGACGGTCTCGGGGCGCGTTGATGACCTTGGCTCGGCGGCTGAGGCGCAGCAGCAATTCACCGTTGCCCAGTCCGGCACGCTTTCGATCCTTGGCGGCAGGGACACAACATGGAATATAATTGCCATTGAAGATGCACCGCCGGGCGTAAACCTGACAGGACCGATCGAAGTGGACGCGATGGGCGAACTGTCACAGCCGTTCAGTGCGGTGGATGACTATGGCGTCGAGTTTGGCACAGCCACCTTCACCCTGGATCTGTCGGCGGTCGAGCGCCAGCACGGTTTGACGATTGATCCCGACCCCATTGATCCTCTGGTCTTGGATTTGCCGATGCCCTTCACCGGCGACCGGTCGGATTTTGACGAATTTCTGGTCGATAACCTCAGCGAGCATCCTTTGGCAAACCTGCCAGTGACGCTCACGCTTGAGGTGATTGATGCTGCAGAACAGACTGGAACAACCCCGCCGGAACCGATGATCATGCCCGGGCGGCGGTTCTTCCAGCCCTTTGCCCGTGCCGTGATTGAACAGCGCCGCGACCTGATGTGGTCCAAGGCGAATGCCCGCCGCGTGAACCAGATATTGCGTGCTGTGTCGCACCGCCCCGAGGGGCTTTTCTCGAACGAGACAACCTATTTGCGCCTGCGGGCCATCATTCGCAGGTTGGATGGTTTTGCTGAAACCGGTTTGACCGACGAAGGCCAGGCAGAGATTGTCGAAGCATTGTGGGATCTGGCGATCCAGTTGGAGGATGGCCGTCTGGCCGATGCCCGCGAACGTCTGCGCCGTGCGCAAGAACGGCTGGCCGAGGCAATGCGCAATGGTGCCTCGGACGAGGAAATCGCTGAACTGATGCAGGAGTTGCGCGAGGCAACGAATGATTATCTGCGCATGCTGGCCGAAGAAGCAGAGCCTTCTGATGGCACCGATCAGGCGGACAGTGGCCAACAGGGCCAGCAAATGGGCATGGATGAGTTGCAGGCCCTGATGGACCGCATCGAAGAGCTGATGCAAGAGGGGCGCATGGCCGAGGCGCAAGAGCTGATGGAACAGCTCAACCAGATGATGGAAAACATGCGTGTGACCCAAGGTGAGGGTGGCGATGGTCCGCCAAGCCCCGGCGAGCAGTCCATGCAAGACCTGTCCGATACACTGCGTGAGCAGGAAGAACTCTCGGACGACAGTTTCAGCGATCTACAAGACCAGTTTAACCCCGGCGACCAAGGTCAACAGGGCCAGCAAGGCCAAGAGGGTCAGGAACCTGGTGCGCAGCCCGGGCAACAGGGCGATGAGGGCACTGAACCGGGTCAAGGTGGCCAGCAAGGGGAAGGTCAGGGCGTCGGCGAAAATGCCGAAAGCGGCGAACAAAGTGGCAGCGGTGCCGGTGGCGAAGGCGATCAGCGTAGCCTTGCCGAGCGTCAGCGTGCGCTGCGCGAAGAATTGCAGCGCCAGCGTAATGGCCTTCCAAACCTCGGCGGTGACGCGGGCGAGCAGGCCCGCCGGTCGCTTGAGCGCGCAGAGGGTGCCATGGAAGGTGCCGAGGATGCCCTGCGCGACGGCGATCTGGCAGAGGCCATCGACCGGCAGGCGGAAGCGATGGATGCATTGCGTAACGGGATGCGTGAACTGGGTCAGGCAATGGCCGAAAACCAGAATACGCAGCCCGGTCAAGGTGCGGAACAGGGCGAGGCAAATGGCCGTCCGACACCCGGCCAGCGCGACCCCTTGGGCCGTGAGATGGGCAACACCGGTCAGCTTGGCACCGATCAGGAGCTGTTGGGTAACGGTGACATCAATCGCCGCGCCGAAGAGTTGCTGGACGAAATCCGTCGCCGCTCCGCAGAGCAGGACAGACCCGAAATTGAACGGGACTACCTGCGGCGTTTGCTGGATCAGTTCTAGATCAGCGACCAGCATTCATCTGTATAAAAGGTGTGGCGAGGCAGGTTACTCTGCCATAAACCCTTCCACCATCTCGCTGAGTGACAGGCGCAGTTGGTCGATTGTCATCACATATGATGCCATAAATTCGGTTGTCTGCGGCAGGTTCTCGGTGATTTGATCCGCAAAGACGTAAGGCAGGATCGCGAGGATCATCAGGAGCAGCACCCAGAAGAACCCCCGCCGGAAGCCTTTTCGCTCGACGGCTTCGATCTTTTCCGCCTCGGTCAGCCCTGACGCATCATTGGCCTGCGCCCGGGCGCGCAACGTGGCGTTGATCTCGTTGATAGACGGAACAGTCCGCAGGTGCGCCTCGTCGGCGTTCGCTGTGTCGCCTTTTGCCGCGCCGGTTTTTGTGCCGCTGCGGATACCGCCCTCTTCGGCGGTCATCATGGCTATGCGCTGGCGGGTTTCGTCCGCTGCGACAGGTGTGGCAGGTTTTGGTGTTTCAGTTGCAGGTGGCTTTGCGACGGGGCTGGGAGGCTTTGCGGCTGCCGCAACTGCGGCAGTTCCAAGTGCCGCCTCTTCGCGCAGGATATTTGCGACAGCGTTATCCAGTTGTCTGCGCATTGGTTCTGGTGGCGCGGTCGATGTTTTCAGGGCAGGTGCCGGCTCTTGCTCTGGCGCAGTTGGCGGGAACTCAGAAGCGACCTCCTCTACAAAGCTTTGCGCGGATTCTTCCGGCGTTTCTGCTGTCGTTTCGGGCTCTGGTGCTGCTTCTGCTATCGAAGTGGGTGCGTCGATTTCATGCTCTTGCTCGTTGCTCAACTTCAGTGGCGTGCGCCCCGGCACCGTTGGTTTTTCGGTCTGGAACCACGAAAGCTGGCAATTCGAACATTGAACATCGCGCCCGCCCGGAGGAATCGCATCATCCGACACCTCGTACTGCGCTTCGCAATTAGGGCAAATGAGCCTCATGTTAAATTCCTTATGCCTGCCCGGTGGTTTAGAGAGCTTATTGTTGTCACCGTCGGTAATTTAGCAACCACTGCGCCAAACGCAAAGGTTTTGCGCATGCAGGGGTGCGCAGTCATTGAAACCTGTTGCAGATTTGGGCAGAAGAGCGGTGTAGTGCCAGAGGAAGAACCGTGATCGAATTAGAGAACGTCTCATACGGATATGGCGGTCAGACGCTTTTTTCCCATATATCCCTGACACTTGCACCCGGTTCATTCCATTTCCTGACGGGGCCGTCAGGTGCCGGAAAGACTACATTGCTGCGTCTTTGCTATGCGGATTTGCGCGCGAACAAAGGCAAAGTCCGCATTTTCGGTCAAGATGCCGGTGCTCTGACCCGAGATGAGGTGGCAATGTCCCGCCGGCGCATTGGTGTTGTGCATCAGGACTGCCAGTTTCTGGATCATCTGAGCATTGCCGAGAATATCGCACTCCCGCTGACCGTCTCCGGACGCGTCCATGAAGCCGCGCAGAACCTGCCGGAACTGCTGAATTGGGTTGGATTGGGGCCGCAGGCCAACCAGCGGCCACCCGAACTTTCAGGCGGCGAACGCCAGCGCGCGGCACTTGCGCGGGCGGTGATTGTGTCGCCCGATGTGATTATCGCGGATGAGCCGACAGGCAATGTCGATTGGGAGATGTCGCAGCGTCTGCTGAGCCTGCTGATTGAGCTGAACAAAATGGGAAAGACGATCCTGATTGCGACCCATGATCTGGCGATGATCCGCGCGACCAAGTCCGATATTAGCGCGCGTGTGCTGCGTCTCAAGGATGGCCAGCTTGTTCAGGCGGGGGCCGAGCTATGAAGGCCCTGCTGGAATTGATGTTGGGCGATCCGCAGGCCGACCGCGCGGTGCCGCAAACCGGTATGACCGCGCGGCTGACCGTTTTTGTGGCCGCAGTGATGGCCTTTCTTGCGGTGATCACGCTTGCTGTGTCTTTGACCACCAATCGCGTGGCAAGCCTCTGGGCCGCCGATCTGGCCCAGTCGGCAACGTTGCGTTTGCCCGCTGATCCGGCCACGGCGGATGCGCTTTTGCTGGCGGCGCTTGATGTGCTGGAGACGACGCCGGGTGTTACGCGTGTGCGGGCCCTGTCACAGGATGAACAACAGGCCCTGCTGGAACCTTGGTTCGGGCCCGACCTGCCTCTTGATGCGCTGCCTGTGCCACAGTTGATCGAGATCGTTACCGATGGCGACGACTTTGATGTTGAAGGTTTGCGCGCTCGCCTGTCCGCGCAAGTGCCCGGCGCGATCCTTGATGACCATACCGCATGGCGTGCGCCGCTGCTGGATGCGGCGGCACGTGTGCGGCTGATCGGTTGGTCGGTGATCGTCCTGATCGGCGCGACTGTTGCGGCGATGATTACGCTGGCTGCGCAAGCCGCATTGGCGGCCAATGCGCGGATCATCGCGGTTTTGCGGTTGGTGGGGGCCAAGGATGCCTATATCGCCCGCGCCTTTGTCCGCCGCTTCACGCTACGGGCGGCCGGGGGCGCGTTGGTGGGAACGCTGATCGGTTTAGGTGTTGTGTCACTGATGCCGCAAGGCGATGCAAGCAGTAGCCTTTTGTTGGGCGTCGGCTTTGAAGGCGCGGAATGGGTTTGGCCCTTGCTGATCCCGGTTATGGCCGCAATCGTTGCCTTCTTCGCGACCCGCACGGCGGCGTTCCGCAGATTGAGGGAGCAAACATGAGCAATGCTGTCCAGTGGGTCCGCTCGCTGATCTTTAACATCCAGATGTATGTTGCGATGCTGGTGGTCGGCATCATCTATACGCCTGCCGCCATCATGTCAGCGGACGGGGCCGTTGCGGCCTGTCATGCCTATTGCCGCTATATTCGTTGGAGCGCAGGCTGGATGATCGGCCTGAAATGCGAGATCAGGGGTGAACCACCCAGTGACGAGGTCATGGTCGCACCCAAGCATCAGTCTTTTCTTGATGTATTGATGATCTACGGCGCGATGCCGCGTGGCAAATTCATCTTCAAGGCCATCCTGAAGTATGCGCCAATCATCGGCCAATTCGGTCTGCGTATCGGCTGTATTCCTGTTGACCGCGGCAAACGTGGTGCTGCGATCAAGCAGATGGTCGCCGACGTGCAGGCCGGTCGCGCGCGCGCCGGTCAGCTGATCATCTACCCCCAAGGAACGCGCATCGCCCCTGGGGTCAAAGCGCCTTACAAGATCGGGACCGGCGCGCTGTATCGTGAACTGGGCCAACCTGTAGTGCCGGTGGCGACCAATGTGGGCGTGTTCTGGCCCAAGCGTGGGGTCATGCGCAAACAGGGGACGGCGGTCTTTGAATTCCTGCCGCGGATTGAACCGGGGTTGGAGGTGGCGGACTTCATGCGCCGCCTTGAAGATGAGATCGAGACCGCCTGTGACCGTCTCAACAAAGAAGCCGGATTTGATGGCTGATCATGTCGTCGCGGATGTGGCCGCACTTGAGGCGCTTTATTGCACATCAAGCAAGGCTCCGCGCTGCGAAGACGATGTTGGTCGTCAGCGCAATTTAAGATTGCTGTTGCGGCCCAAGCCGTAACGCAGGCACCAGACGATCACCGCAAGACTGACGATCAGCCAAAGCCCGCCCCACATCATCGTGGTGCCGCCAAATTCTTCTGCCAGCATCCGTGCGTCAGAGCGCAGGTGCGCGCGGGCAATAGTATCGCTGAAAATGTCGTAGGGGACGTAGATCATGCTGGTCAGACCGATGACACGCAGTGCCAGATCATTAGCATTGTGGCCCATAAACCGCGCCATCAGCAGCATCGCCGCACCCATGCCGACGCAAAACACCAAGGCAAAAAGGTCGCGGACATAAAGCCCTGCGATGACCAGTGTGACCACACCGCAAAGTGCCATGACCTTCCGGTCCGCCGCTGTGCGCGTTGC
>NZ_DASYOK010000233.1:0-6463 GCF_036007805.1 Yoonia sp. | reverse complement strand
TGCTGCGCAACGCGCTGGATGCCACAAAATTGTCGGCCAATCCGACGATTGAAATCCTGCTTGCGGCTGGCGATACGGTCAGCCTGCAAATCCGTGACAACGGTGCGGGGATCGAAAATCTCGACGACTTATTCGAGCCATTCTACACCACCAAACAACCTGGTGATGGGGTGGGTCTCGGGCTTGCCATCTCCTCCGGGATCGTCAACGACTTGGGCGGGCGCCTGACTGCGCGGAACGCAGTTGATGGCGGGGCTATATTCGAGGTGCAACTGCCGACGTTAAGGCAGGATGTCGCCGCGGCAGAGTAAGGAAAAGACCATGAGTAAAGTCATGAAGATCGCGATTGTTGATGACGAGAAGGATATGCGCCAGTCGATTTCGCAGTGGTTGGCGCTGTCCGGTTTTGACACCGAAACATTCGCCTCTGCAGAAGAGGCGCTGCGCGGTTTGGGGAATGACTACCCCGGCATTGTTGTCAGCGACATCAAGATGCCGGGGATGGACGGCATGCAGTTTCTCAAAAAGCTCAAAGGCGTCGATAGCGCGTTACCTGTGATCATGATCACAGGCCACGGTGACGTGCCCATGGCGGTTGAGGCAATGCGTATTGGTGCATTCGATTTTCTTGAAAAGCCGTTCAACCCCGATCGCATGACCGAACTGGCCAAAAAGGCCACCAGCGCCCGCCGTTTGACCCTTGATAACCGTGCGCTGCGCCGTGAACTGTCGGATGGCTCTGCGCTGATCAAGAAACTGATCGGTCAGTCGGGACCTATGGAACGTCTGAAAGAGGATATCCTCGATCTGGGGCAGGCAGACGGGCATGTTCTTGTCGAGGGCGAGACGGGAACCGGCAAAACACTTGTCGCCCATGCGCTGCATGCGGTGGGGGCGCGTGCCAACAAGAAATTCGTGCTGCTTAGCTGTTCGGCCTATGACGAAGACACATTGGGCCGGATTATCTTTGGCCCTGCCAATGATGATGAACCGATCCCCGCGATGGAAGAAGCACGCGGTGGCACGCTGGTGCTCGAAGACATCGAGGCGCTCAGCCATTCGTTGCAGGCGCGTTTGCTGACCGCGATAAATGAACAGGGCACGCCTGCCGAGACACGGATCGTGGCGATCTGTAACCTGCAAGAACAGGACCAGACCTGTGAAAGCGTGCTGCGGCCTGACCTCTTTTACCGCCTTGCCGCATTGCGCATAACAGTGCCGCCCCTGCGCCAGCGCGGTGAGGATATCCTGACGCTCTTTACCCGTCTGGGCGAACAATTCGCCGATGAATACGGCTGCGACGCCCCCGAGGTGAGCGCGCAAGAGGCGGCCCAGCTTTTGCAGGCTCCGTGGCCCGGCAATGTGCGCCAGCTGATCAATGTGGCCGAGCGCGCGGTATTGCAGAACCGGCGTGGATCAGGCTCGATTGCGTCGCTTTTGATGGCGGACACAGATGAGACCAAGCCCGCAATGACCACCGAAGGCAAACCGCTGAAAGAGTTTGTCGAGGCGTTCGAGCGGATGCTGATCGACAACACCATGCGGCGGCACAAGGGGTCGATCGTGGCGGTGATGGATGAACTTTGCCTGCCGCGCCGGACGCTGAACGAGAAGATGGCGAAGTACGGGCTACAGCGGTCCGACTATCTTTAGGGCCAAGCTGCGATAAATCCACGATGATTTGAGGCACCCTGCACACAGGCACTTGTGTTGGGTGCCGTTCCTCCCTTATGTATTGGTTACGGATGCTCGCGCGACAGTTGCGCGGTGACAGCCGATAGAGATTCTCTGTCATTGTTTTTTGACCACACATCAAAACAAGACAGCTGATTTGATCCCCCGGGGTCAGGAGAACGCCACGGATCGTGCGACAACGCCGACTGGGCCATGAACGGGCTTCGCTTATGCGGGGTCGGAGAAGAAACGCGATGCAAAGCGCGCAAACATGCAGGCAAGATGCAGCCGCCCCAAGGGGCGCTGGCACAGCCCGCGCGCAGATCGCCTTAATCAGACATATAACACGGAGCCCGGCACCCCCAGGGGCGCCACCGCGGTTATGTGCGAACGGAAAAAATGCCAAAGAAAATGCTAATAGATGCCACACATGCGGAAGAAACCCGCGTTGTTGTGGTCGACGGAAACAAAGTCGAAGAATTTGATTTTGAAAGCCAGTTCAAGCGCCAGCTTGCCGGCAATATCTACCTCGCAAAGGTAACACGGGTTGAACCATCGCTGCAGGCAGCGTTTGTAGACTATGGCGGTAATCGCCATGGTTTTCTTGCGTTCTCGGAGATCCATCCCGATTACTACCAGATCCCGATTGCGGACCGCGAGGCGCTGATCGCTGAGGAAAAAGCCTATGCCGAGAGCCTGAAAGCCGAAGCAGAGGCCGAGGAAGAAAAGCCAAAACCAACGCGCCGCCGCCGCAGCAGATCGGCCGCCGCAAGAACAACCAGCGACGACGCGGTTATCACATCCGAGGTTGAAACCGACGAGGAAGAGACCTCTGGCGATATCGCGGGCATGGAAACCATTGATCTGGGTGACAGCGAAGAGGGCAGTTCTCCGATGGAGCTGGTCGGCGAGACGCCTGTCGATACGCCTGCCGCTGACGAAGACCTCGATGATGACGAGGATGGTGATCGTGCAGACGCAGAGAGCAAAGACGACACGATTGAAAGCGTCGCCGAGGAAGATGACACGGACGAGGTGCGCCCTGTGCGCAAGCCACGCCCTAAGCGTTACAAAATCCAAGAAGTGATCAAGGTTCGCCAGATCCTTTTGATTCAGGTCGTGAAAGAAGAGCGCGGCAATAAAGGTGCAGCACTGACCACCTATCTGTCGCTGGCTGGCCGCTATTGTGTGCTGATGCCCAACACCGCGCGCGGTGGCGGTATCAGCCGCAAAATCACCAATGCTGCCGACCGCAAGAAGCTGAAAGAAATCGCCAATGATATGACTGTGCCTGAAGGCGCGGGCCTGATCATTCGCACCGCTGGTTCGCAACGCACCAAGGCTGAAATCAAGCGCGATTATGAATACCTGCAACGTATGTGGGAACAGATCCGCGAACTGACGCTGAAATCGACGGCACCGGCAAAGATCTACGAAGAAGGCGACCTGATCAAACGTTCGATCCGTGACCTTTATTCCAAAGAGATCGACGAAGTGATCGTGGCGGGCGAGGCAGGGTACCGCACTGCCAAGGACTTCATGAAAATGATCATGCCGTCCCATGCCAAAAACGTGAAATACTATGCCGAACAGATGCCGCTTTATGCGCGCTATCAGGTTGAGGGATACCTCAACGGTATGTTTAACCCGACGGTGCAACTGCCGTCTGGCGGCTATATCGTGATTGGTATCACCGAGGCGCTCGTGGCCATCGACGTCAACTCTGGTCGTGCGACCAAAGAAGGTTCGATTGAACAGACGGCGCTGAAAACCAACCTTGAGGCCGCTGATGAAGTTGCGCGCCAGTTGCGCCTGCGTGACTTGGCCGGTCTGATCGTGATCGATTTCATCGACATGGACGAACGTCGCAATAACGCCGCTGTTGAAAAGCGGTTCAAGGACAAGCTTAAAACCGACCGCGCCCGCATTCAGGTGGGCCGGATTTCGGGCTTTGGCCTGATGGAAATGTCGCGTCAGCGCCTGCGCCCCGGTATGCTTGAGGCCACAACCCAGATGTGTCCGCATTGTCATGGCACCGGCCTGCTGCGTTCGGACGACAACGTGGCGCTTTCCATCCTGCGCGCGCTGGAAGAAGAGGGCGTGCGCGGACGGTCCAAAGAGGTGCTGATCAAGGCGCCGATCTCGATTGCCAACTTCCTGATGAACGGCAAGCGCGAACATATCGCCGATATCGAAGCGCGCTACGGCATGTCCGTCCGGATCGAATGTGATCCGACGCTCGTGTCACCTGACTTTGCGATTGAGAAGTTCAAGACAGCCACACGTGTTGTCCCCGATGCGGCGCCGGTTGTCGCCTCTGCGGTGATGATGGATGATGACGATGATGATGTCGTCGCAGATGAAAATATCATCATCGACAGCGATGAGGACGCGGACAGCAACACGCACGGTGGTGCAGGTCACGCGCCTGCGGGCGATGGTGAAGACAAGCCCAAGCGCAAGCGCCGCAGGCGTCGGCGCCGTCGCGGTGGCAGTGGTAGCAATGGTGAGAACCAGAATGGTGATCATCAGAACGGCGATGAGGAAAACGAAGACAACACTGCCGATGCTTCACAGCAGGAGGCAGATGCCGCGCCAACCGAAGACGCACCTGCGCCGGAGGCGAAGCCCAAGCGCACGCGGAGTCGGAGCAAGAAGCCGGTAGTGGCCAAAGCTGAAGCCGAGACCGGGGCCGAGGTGGCACCGGTTGAGGAGACACCCGCCGAAGAGCCTGCCAAGGACAAACCTGCGCCGAAAACGCGGACGCGCCGCAAGAAGGTGGATGTGGAAGCAGAAGTACCTGCTGCCGTTGATGCTGCCCCAGAGGCTGCGGCACCTGCTGCAGAGGAAAAGCCCAAGCGGCGTAGCCGTGCCAAGCCAAAGCCGAAAGAAGATGTGGCACCTGTCGCAGAAGCTCCCGCGGCTGAACCCGCTCCTGCGCCTGCGCCGGAACCTGTACAGGAAGCCAAACCGGAACCTGTCCCTGCTGTCGCAGAAGAAGCGACGCCGGAGAAGGCAAAGCCCAAGCGCAAAGGATGGTGGTCGCTCGGCGGCTGATATCCGAGCATGTCCGCATCGCAGGAGGCTTCGGTTTTCCAGGTGCGGCATTTGCAAGGCAGAACGCGAAAAGCAGATTGGCGCTGTCTGATGGGCAGCGCCTTTTTGCGTCAGGGACCAATATGTCAGACCGGCCCGAACACATCTGTCCGGTACCGTCAGTCACATGTGCGCAGCCCTTGATATCGCCGATAGAGCGGTCTTGCTGGCCACGATGCGGGGACGTATGGGGTGATCTAGCAAAGCACTGCTTGCGCGGCAGGGGATGCCGCCGCTGATCTGACTGATTTGAAACCTGACCAACGCATGATCGCCATTGTCGGCACGTGGCTCAGGCTTTTGGCTACGGCCTTTCCGCAATCACCAATCAGGCCTTTTTGATAAAATAAAGCTGTCCGTCGGCCGTGTCTTCCGTCGCAACCAACGTATGGCCTGCTTCGGCGCAAAAATGCGGGACATCAATGATCGCGGCCGGATCATCGGCCAGCATGCGCAGCACCTCACCAGACCCCAAGGCCTGCAGGCGTTTACGTGCTTTCAGCACGGGTAGCGGGCAAAGCAGCCCTTTGGCATCAAGATCAGCATCATAAGTCATAGCGTGGAGGTAGGCGCGATGTTTCAATTTGTCCACCAACTTGTGACAACTTGGCCCGTGACCTTGTGCAAAAGCTCGCTTAAGCAGGGGCAAAGGAAATGAAATGCTCGACACTGCTCTGATTTTTGACGCCGCATTGCTGCCGGCGATGTTGATCGCCATGTTGGCGGGCATTCTGTCGTTCCTCAGCCCCTGCGTGCTACCTGTTGTGCCGCCTTATCTTGCCTATATGGGCGGTGTGTCGGTCAGCGAAATGGAAGAAACAAGCGCTGCGCGCAAGCGCGTCTTTGTTTCGGCTGTTTTCTTTGTGCTGGGGCTATCGACGATCTTCCTTCTGTTGGGTCTCGCGTTTTCCACCATGGGGCGGATGCTATTGCAGGTGCAGGAGTGGTTCGTTGTTGCCGCGGGTGCGATGATCATGATCCTTGGCGCCCATTTCGTCGGCGTCTATCGGATCGGCTTTCTTGACCGTGAATTGCGCGTTGACGCGGGTGACAAGGGCGGTTCTGCCTTTGGCGCCTATCTGTTGGGCCTTGCCTTTGCCTTTGGCTGGACACCCTGCCTCGGGCCGATCCTTGGTGCAATCCTCAGCCTTGCCGCCTCAGAGGCCGATGTCGCACGTGGTACCGTTCTGTTGGCGGTCTACGCCTTGGGGCTGGGCATTCCTTTCCTGCTGGTCGCTGCATTCTTTCCGCGCCTCAAAGGGGTCATGGGCTGGATGAAGCGCCATATGGACCGGATCGAAAAGATTTCGGGCCTGTTGTTGTGGACCGTGGGCCTGATGATGATGACCGGTCAATTCGCGGCTTTCAGCTATTGGCTGCTTGAGCGGTTCCCTGCGCTCGCTTTGATTGGCTAGGCTCTTATCCTTTACCGCAGAACCCGCTAACCTGCGGCCGATAAGCCAAGAGGGGCAGGGATGAACGCGCAGGTCGGACAGGTCAGGAAGAGGCGGGTATTCCACATCCCCGGCTACGACCCTATTCATCCGCGGCGTTACCGTGAACTTTACCGGACTGAGGGTGCCGCACAGGCCAAAATCAGCGGCTATGAGATCGGGATCAAGGCTGAGACTTCGGAGGCGTCTTTCCGCTGGACCGTGGGCGCACGGATCGGGGGCCAGCCTGTCATGTCGCA
>NZ_DASYOK010000232.1:0-35700 GCF_036007805.1 Yoonia sp. | reverse complement strand
ACGCCTCATCGCGTTAGGGCGTTTGCAACAAATTCAAGCAAGGACCAACACAATGGCAAACCCTTCTCTTTTGATCCTCGCCGGTGACGGCATTGGCCCCGAAGTTATGGACGAAGTGAAGCGGATCATCGGTTGGTTCGGTGACAAGCGCGACCTGACGTTTGATGTCTCTGAAGATCTTGTCGGTGGCGCTGCCTATGACGCGCATGGCGTGCCGCTGCACGACGACACCATGGCCAAGGCGCAGGAAGTCGACGCGGTTCTGCTGGGCGCCGTAGGCGGGCCAAAATACGACAACCTCGATTTCAGCGTAAAGCCCGAGCGCGGGTTGCTACGCCTGCGGAAAGAAATGGATCTGTTCGCGAACCTGCGCCCTGCCCAGTGTTTTGACGCGCTAGCTGATTTCTCGTCGCTCAAGAAAGATATCGTTTCCGGTCTGGATATCATGATCGTGCGCGAGCTGACCTCGGGCGTTTATTTCGGTGAACCGCGCGGCATCCATATCGAAGACAACATGCGCGTGGGCATCAACACCCAGCGCTATACCGAGGCAGAGATTGAACGCGCCGCGCGTGCGGCATTTGATCTTGCTATGAAGCGTAACAAAAAGGTCTGCTCGATGGAGAAGGCCAATGTGATGGAAAGCGGTATTCTGTGGCGGGATGTCGTCACCGAGGTCCACGCCGACTATCCAGAAGTTGAACTGAGCCACATGTACGCGGACAACGGCGCCATGCAGCTGGTGCGCGCGCCCAAGCAGTTTGACGTGATCCTGACCGATAACCTGTTCGGCGATATCCTCTCTGATTGTGCTGCGATGCTGACGGGCTCGCTGGGCATGTTACCGTCTGCGTCGCTGGGGCTGCCGATGGCCAATGGACGCCCGAAAGCAATGTATGAACCGGTGCATGGTTCGGCCCCCGATATCACCGGCCAAGGCAAGGCGAACCCGATTGCCTGTATTCTCAGCTTTGCGATGGCGTTGCGCTATTCTTTCGACGAAGGCGCCGAAGCTGATCGTCTGGAGGCCGCGATCGAGAAAGTGCTGGCCGATGGCGCACGCACAGCGGACCTGATGGGCCCCGAAGGCGGCACCCCGCTCAGCACCACGCAGATGGGTGATGTGATCCTTGCGGCACTGGACGCGAGCCTCTGATGTCACCGAATGTCAAAGGCGCATTATTTGCTTTGCTTGCCTTTGGCATATTCTCCACGCACGACGTGGTGGTAAAGGTTCTGGGTGGGATTTATTCGCCCATCCAGATCGTCTTTTTCAGTGTTCTGCTGAGCTTCCCGCTCGCGATGGTGATGCTGATGCGGGATGCGTCACCCGGAACGCTGGTGCCTGTGCATCCATGGTGGCTGGCGCTGCGGACGGTGGCGACGGTGGTGACGGGTGTATCTGCCTTTTATGCCTTTTCGGTTCTGCCGCTGGCACAAACCTATGCCATTCTCTTTGCGTCCCCTTTATTGATCACCGTGCTTGCGATCCCTGTTCTTGGTGAAACCGTCAGGTTGCGCCGCTGGCTGGCTGTTCTGGTGGGCCTTGCGGGGGTTCTGGTTGTGCTGCGGCCCGGCGACACAGATTTGTCCTTGGGGCATCTGGCGGCGCTGGCGGCTGCGGTAGGCGGGTCTTTGGCGTCTATTGTCGTGCGCAAAATCGGCGCGGATGAGCGGCCGGTTGTGATGCTGCTTTACCCGATGATGGTAACATTCATCGTCATGGCCTGCGCGTTGCCTTTTGTTTACGAGCCTATGCCGATTGAGCACCTCGGTCTCTTGGGGATCATCGCGGCCTTTGCATGGGTGGCAAGCCGTCTTGTCATTTCCGCCTATCAGGAGGGTGAGGCCGCGATCATCGCGCCGATGCAATACAGCCAGATCATCTGGGCCACTATTTTCGGCTATCTTTTCTTTGACGAAAGCATTGATCGGGCCACCGCTATCGGTGCGGGCATCATCATCGCCAGCGGTCTCTATATTGTCCTGCGCGAGAGCAGGAGCGGAAACTCCGAAAACACGCCGGTGTTGCGCACGCGGTCGCGCTCAGAGACAGGCACGACGCCGCGCGTGTCGCTCTTCATGCGCGCTGCGGGCAAAACGCCGCCACGCCCCGACGACCACAAAGACGACAGCGCTACCTAGCCGCCTCTGGCGGGGCAAAGCTGTTGGCATTGGCGCGCGCCCAGCGTTCGCGGTAGATCGGGTTATCGGTGCCATCATCAAGCAGGAAGCCTTCGCGCAGATAGGTGTAGACATCCGCAGCTTCGGTCATCTGTCCGTCGCCTTTGCGCGTCATGAAATGGTAAGGCAAGAAGCCGCAAGGATCGTCAAGGCCCGCCGCCGCTGCCATTTCACCCAGTGCTTTCAGTGTATTTGCATGGAACCGCGCCACGCGCTTGCTCTTGTCGTTCACGTTCAGTGCTTTTTGGCGGATCGGATCCTGTGTGGTCACACCCACGGGGCAGTGATTGGTATGGCAGGCCTGCGCCTGAATGCAGCCAATCGCAAACATGTAGCCGCGGGCCGAGTTGCACCAATCGGCACCCAATGACAGCGCCCGCGCAATGTCAAAAGCACTGACAACCTTGCCCGCCGCGCCAATCTTGACGCGGTCACGGATCCCCGCACCGCGCAGCGTATTATGGACAAAAGTGAGCCCCTCAACCATGGGCATCCCGACATGGTTGGCAAATTCCAGAGGTGCGGCACCCGTGCCGCCTTCGGTGCCATCAACCACAATAAAATCAGGGGTAATGCCTGTTTCCAGCATGGCTTTGACGATGCACATGAATTCGCGCCGGTGCCCGATACAGAGCTTGAAGCCGATAGGTTTGCCATTCGACAGTTCACGCAACTGCCCCACAAATTTGACCAGCCCCATCGGTCCTTTAAAGGCGCTGTGACTTGCCGGTGAAACGCAGTCGACACCCATGGGGATATCGCGGGCCTCGGCAATCTCGGGGGTGATCTTGGCCGCCGGCAACATGCCGCCGTGGCCCGGTTTCGCACCTTGGCTGAGTTTGATCTCGATCATCTTGACCTGTTCGTCAGCGGCAATTTGGGCGAACTTCTCGGGGTTGAATGTGCCGTCATGATTGCGGCACCCGAAATAACCCGAGCCGACCTCAAAAATCAGATCGCCACCTTCGCGGTGATAGCGGCTGATGCCACCTTCGCCAGTATCATGAGCGAAACCGCCCATCTTGGCCCCTTTGTTCAGGGCTGAAATCGCATTGGCAGAGAGGGACCCAAAGCTCATA
Source organism: Yoonia sp. (assembly GCF_036007805.1). GTDB lineage: Bacteria > Pseudomonadota > Alphaproteobacteria > Rhodobacterales > Rhodobacteraceae > Yoonia. Next base: position 32,437 of record NZ_DASYOK010000232.1, on the reverse strand, counting down.
GCGGAGATGTTGTAGAGCGAGGCATTATAGGGCTGTTTGCAGTCCGGGCCGCCGATCTTGACGCGGAAATCGGTGGTCTCGAAGTGGGTGGGCTCGACCGAGTGGGTGAGCCATGAATACCCCGCCTCATAGACCTTTTCCTGCGTCCCGAACGGGCGTTTGTCCTCGGCCCCCTTTGATCGCTGATAGACCAGCGAGCGTTGTTCGCGGCTGAAGGGCTGCTCGTCCTGATCGCTTTCAATCAGGTATTGGCGAATTTCGGGGCGAATTTTCTCAAAGACAAAGCGAAGATGACCAAGGATTGGATAATTACGCAAAATGGCGTGACGGTCTTGGCGGACGTCATGCACGCCCAGAAGCGTGAAGGCACCAAAGACAGCGGCCAGAACGAAAACCCACGTTGCCCAAAATCCGATGATAAAACAGATCAGCGTCAGAACGGCGGCAACGACAAATGTGCTATAGCGCTGTAGCGAAATCAGTTTTTGCAAAGCAAACCCTCCATATATGAACGATACACTATGCGGCTGATTTGCTTAATAAAAGGGCAGTTTTCAGCTATGAGCGCTCACTTTCCCGTTCCTTGACTAGAATTTCGGGGTCACGCCGGGCAGATCAAGCGCTTTGATCAGATCGCGCAGTTCCTGTCGGGCGGCAACATTGGAGATATTCATTCCCTTCACACCAAGATCACGCAGGTCAAGCAGTGTCATGCCGCGCGGAAAGAGCTCGCGGAAGATGACACGCTCATTGAACCCGGGCGCTGTGCGGAAACCGATCCGCTTGGCCAGCTTCTCGATCACTCGCTCCATCTTTTGTTTGTTCACCATGGCCTGCGCACCCATCCTGTTGCGCACGACAACCCAGTCGATCGGCTTCAACCCGGCCTGACTGCGCAACTGGCGCGCGTTCCAGACCATTTCAGAATAGACTGAGGGCGAGGTGATTTCCTCGCCGTCACTGTCGACGTGCGCCAGAAGATCGAAGTCCACAAAACTGTCATTGAGGGGCGTGATCAGCGTATCGGCCAAAGAGTGGGCCACTTGGCTCAGTCGGGTGTGTGAACCCGGGCAATCAATCAGGATGAATTCGGCGTTCGCTTCCATCTTGGCCACAGCCATCGAAAGCCTGTGATCGAAGGCGTTTTCACCGGGTTCCAGAATATTTTGATCAATGTCCGGCAGTTCATGGTACGTGGGCGAGGGCAGGTTCAATCCCTGCTGCTCCATATAGGTCTGGCGGTTCAGGACATAGCGCCCGAGTGTTTTCTGGCGCAGGTCAAGATCAAGGGTGCCAACGCGATGCCCCATGCGTGCAAGGGCCGTCGCCACATGCATCGAGACAGTCGATTTGCCCGCGCCGCCCTTTTCGTTGCCGACCACGATAATATGCGCCACTGAAAGATTCCCCGTCGTTCCTTGCCTCGGACCACTATATGATGTGGGTGGTGCAAGGGAAAGCACATGCAACACCTGTGCCGATATTTTCCCATCCCCTTGACACAAGACCCGCAAAGCCTCATGTGACATTCAACCGACGCAAGCTGCCGCGTGAGCAGAGCGAGACTGTAAGTCATTTCGCAAGGCGCAGGTTAACCTCAGGTTCCCACATCACGCAGGGGTCCCGCGCCACATCGGCGCCCGGACAATGCGGTCTTGGCTGTCAGCATATTGGCGCAACCTTGCACGGGTTCATGGCATTTTGCTGTGGGCCAAATGATATGCGCGGACCACAGGTTCGCTAGAAATTAGGATATCCTTTTATGGATTTTGATATGCTGGGCCTTGCGCCCCGTCTCGTAAACGTTCTCAAAGAACAAGGGATCACCGATCCCACCCCCATTCAAACCCAAGCCATCCCGCACGCCATGAACGGCCGCGATGTCATGGGCCTTGCCCAGACCGGCAGTGGCAAAACCGCAGCCTTCGGTCTGCCGATGATCCATGCCCTGCTCAAGGCAGGCGTCAAGCCGAACCCAAAAACAACCCGTGGTTTGATTCTTGCGCCGACACGCGAGCTGGCCAAACAGATTTCCGATAACCTGACCGCCTATACCAAAGGCAGCCACCTGAAAGTGGCGCTTGTGGTCGGTGGTGCGGGTATCGTGGCCCAGACCAAGCGTCTGGCTGGCGGTGTTGACCTGCTGGTCGCGACCCCTGGTCGTTTGATCGACCTGCTGGACCGCCGCGCCGTGCGTCTGGATGAAACCATCTATCTGGTGCTGGATGAGGCCGACCAGATGCTCGACATGGGCTTTATTCATGCGCTGCGCCGGATTGCACCATTGCTGGCCAAGGACCGTCAGACCATGATGTTCTCGGCCACGATGCCGAAACTGATGAGCGAACTTGCAGGCACCTACCTGACCGACGCTGTACGCGTGCAGGTGAACCCTCCGGGGCAGGCTGTGAAAAAGATCAACCAGTCTGTGCACTTTGTAGCACAAGCCGCAAAGACCGATCTGCTGATCGAGCTACTGGACAAGCACCGCGATGAGCTGGCGATCGTCTTCGGGCGGACCAAACATGGCTGTGAAAAGCTCTACAAAGTGCTTGAGAATAAGGGCTTTGCCGCGGCATCTATCCACGGCAACAAATCCCAAGGCCAACGCCAACGCGCGCTTGATGCCTTCAAGGCAGGCAAGACCCGTGTTCTGGTTGCAACGGATGTCGCAGCGCGCGGTCTGGATATTCCAGACGTGCGGTTTGTCTATAACTACGACCTGCCGAACGTGGCCGAAAACTATGTTCACCGGATCGGCCGGACAGCGCGCGCCGGTGCAGACGGTAGCGCGGTTGCACTGGTCGCACCGGACGAGATGATCGAATTGCAGGACATCGAAAAAGCGATGAAGGACACGATCCCTGTCGCTTCCGGGCGTCCTTGGGAAATCCAGCCCGGCCAGAAAAAGCGACCGAACGGTGGCGGGGGCGGTGGCCGTCGTGGTGCCGGTGGTGGGCAGCGATCAGGCGCACCACGTGGTGCAGGCAAGCCTGCAGGTGGGCAAGGCAAACCTGCCGGTCGGCGTCGTAATGGCGGCGGCGGCGGACGGGCGCGCAGCCAGTCAGCGGCCTAGCCGTTCTTGTGTAAAGCTTCCATTTTGATGGCAAGTTTTATGTAAAGCTTGCGGGGCCGCCGTTGCGGCCTCGCGGTCAATACACTTGCCAAGGGCATTCTGGCTTTCCTGCGCCTTCAGTGTCTGGCGGCGCGGAACGACAACAAGTGATTTCGCGGCCGCCGTTGCATCATGCTCTCAAGAACGCCGCGCCTTTCTGCATGCGTGACGATCTGGCCAATCAAACCGCTCAGCTGTGCGCCAAACGCGCGTTGTCTTCCGCCATTTGGCGACTTTCGACGCAACACACATCAAGAGTAAATTAACACTTCGACCATATATTCAGATACTGTGACGGTGCATATTCATCCGTCATTGGTTGTTGGCGGGGTACTTGGTGGAACGATTTGTCAGACTGACAGCGCCAACTGGCAAGTTTGACTTTCTTGTCAAGCTTTTGGTTTTTGTCCTGATTTCCGGTCTGATGAACCATATTCGCCACATCTTCGTCTACGGATTACCCGGGCAGAAAACCTATTGGGAAAATCTGGGCGATGCGACTTTTACGGCGCTGCCAATGTGTACCTTTGCACTGTTACTGATCGGGCATTTGAATGCGCTCCAAAAACGCCTTTACCTGCAGGCCACGCGCGACGCCCTGACGGACCTGCCCAATCGCCGATGCTTTATGGACAAGACACCCGAACGGATTTCACCGACGCAGGCGATCATGATCATCGACGTTGATCGCTTCAAAGACATCAACGACACTTTCGGACATGACATCGGTGATCGTTGCCTGCGACAGATGGCGCTGCATCTCTATAGCAGCGTTGAACAGGGTGACATGCTCGCACGTATCGGGGGCGAGGAATTTGCAGCGCTCCTCGAACTGGCGGATGATGCAAAGTTGCAGAGGATCGCCACGCGGATGAGTGCAGGGATAACCTTTGATACAGGTCAGGGTTCAATCCAGCGTGTCACTGCGTCAGTAGGGATTGCACGATCCGATAGAACGATGGTCCGCCACGATGCCCTGCGTCTGGCCGACAAAGCGGTCTATCAGGCAAAATCTGCGGGCAGGGCCTGCTACCGCATTTGTCTGGGTAGTCAGCGCAACGAGACGCAGCAAGGGGTCCCTGCGGCCCTGCCAACCACATCACTTTCTTGACGCCGGAAACTAAAAACGCCGCCCCCATCAAGGGGCGGCATTTGAGATTATCTGGATGGGTCAGACCCGCGCCTGTCTTAGAAACCCAGACCGGCGTATTTGTTCTTGAACTTGGACACACGGCCACCGGCGTCCATCAGACGTGTGGAACCACCGTTCCATGCAGGGTGCACGGATGGGTCGATATCCAGCGACATTGTATCGCCTTCCTTGCCCCATGTGGACTTCATCTGCACCACTGTGCCATCGGTCATTTTGACGTCGATGATGTGGTAGTCGGGATGCGTATCTTTTTTCATGGTCGTGATCCTTACGCTTCAGCGCCCTTGGGCGCCTTGTAGTTTGTGACTTCTGCGATACGTGCGGATTTACCGCGACGCGAACGCAGATAGTACAGCTTGGCGCGACGCACGCGACCACGGCGAACCACGGTGATGCTGTCGATGTTGGTCGAGTGCAGCGGGAAAACACGCTCCACACCTTCGCCAAAGGAAATCTTGCGCACTGTGAAAGACCCGGCAATGCCTTTGCCGTTCTTGCGGGCGATGCACACGCCTTCGTAGTTCTGCACACGGCTACGTGTGCCTTCGGTCACTTTGTAACCAACACGGATGGTGTCACCCGCTTTGAAGTCCGGGATGTCTTTCCCAAGTGCGGCAACTTGTTCCGCTTCGAGTTGTGCGATCAGGTCCATCTGAAACGCTCCTTTAAAATGCTTGCGGTACTCCGCAATGTTTCTTTCGTGGCCCAGAGCTCTGTGTCGTTATCGGGTTCAGTCGCCTGCCCGCCAGAGATACGTCATCGTTTCTTTTGTTGTGGCTGTCCGGCCTGTCTGGTGAGGGCTGCACCAACGAAGATGCTCTCATGCTCCAGATGGTTCCATAAACCAACGCCCGGAATCAGCGCGCTGACCGGGAATGCTGCCGTATAAGCGGGCCGGCCTTATGGATCAAGCGGTTTCCGCGCCTCACAGAACGCAAACTCCGCTTTGATTTTCCATGTCCCCTCAAACTTCGGGGTGAGGCGTAGCCGAGGGGCAGCGCCCCTATTTCTTCTGGTAGGCCGCCCACAAATCAGGCCGCCGTTCGCGGGTAATTCTCTCGGACATCTCGCGCCGCCATGCCGCGATTTTGGCGTGGTTGCCGGACATCAGCACATCAGGGATCGCATGGCCCTGCCACTCGGCAGGTTTGGTGAACTGCGGATGTTCCAACAATCCCGAGGAAAAGCTTTCCTCCAAAGCACTGTCCGCATTGCCGAGCACACCCGGCAAGAGCCGCACCGTCGCATCGATCATCGCCTGTGCTGCAATTTCGCCACCGGTCATGACGAAATCACCCAGGCTGACTTCCTGAATGCCGAAATGCTGCAACACACGCTCGTCCACGCCTTCAAAGCGCCCGCAGAGCATCGTGACCCCGTCCATCCGCGCCCATTCGCGCGCCATGGCCTGATCAAACCGCCGACCGCGGGGGGACAGATAGATCAAAGGCGCGACACCTTTGGTACCAGCGCGCGCATCCTTGATTGCCTTTCCCAGCACATCGGGGCGCAGCACCATACCGGCACCGCCCCCTGCGGGCGTGTCATCGACGTTGCGATGTTTGCCGATGCCATAGGTGCGCAGGTCAAAGGTCTGCAATTGCCACAGCCCTTCCTGCAAGGCCTTGCCGGTCAGGCTTTCGCCCAAGACGCCGGGGAAGGCTTGTGGAAACAATGTGATAATCTGCGCAGTCCATGACCCCGCAATATCAGGCGTATCCGTCATCAATTCACGGGGCTGTAATGTCGGCCGCACAGCGATACGTCCGGCAGCGCGGGGGGCCTTGGTCATTGCCACCCCCTGTCACGATCAGCGATGATTTGCTTTTGGGCCGCATTGCGGCGCGGGCTATGCAGCTGCATCGGGAAACAGCCCGTCCGGAGGGTCTGCCACGATCCGCCCCGCGTGCAGGTCTACGGTTGGCACGGCGGCTTGTGTGAAGGGCAGAAGTACGGTTTCTGACTGGCCGGGTACGATGATCTCAAGCAGATCTCCCGCCCCGTGGTCCATCACGTTCTTGACGGTGCCCAAGGTCGCGCCGCCGGTATCAACAACGGTCAGGCCAATCAGGTCGGCGTAGTAGTATTCGTCGTCAGGCAATGAAGGCATCACATCGCGCGGCGCGTAAAGGTTCACATTGCGCAGGGCATCGGCGTCTTCTTTTGTGACAACGCCATCAATGCGGGCCGTGAACCCGTTTTTGAGCTGCCCCGTCAGGACAACCTGCGCAAAACTGCGGCCGTCTTCGGTGTAAAGCGGGGTATAGTCGGCGATCGCTTGGGGATCGGCGCAATAGGACTTCAGGCGCACTTCGCCCTGAACGCCAAATGCGCCGCCAATAGCACCTACAATTACGCGATCGCTCATCAGTCAAACTCCGGTCCAACGCAGATATTTTCGATCCATAGCCCGCCGCCACCTTCGCAGGTTTTCTGGCGTCCTTCACGTTCAAACAGCATGCCAGCCACAAAGGCAAACATCACAAGAATGATCGTGCGCAACAAGCGGAACATGAATGTCGTCCCAAAGGGGAGGGTGTGTTGCCCCGGTTTGAACCGGGGCAACGATGAGAGGTTTACTCTTCTGTTGCGGCTTCTTCTGCCACTTCTGCAGGTGCTTCTTCCGCAGGTGCGTTCGCTGCTTCTTCAGCAGCGGCTGCCTTGGCGGCTTTCTCTTCGGCGCGCGCCTGAGCGGCTTTGCCCGGTGTGCCCTTCTTGGGGTTGCTGCGGTCTTTCTTTGGCAGCTCGCCTGCGGCTTCCAGCATGCGTGATACACGGTCAGTCGGCTGTGCGCCTTCGCCCAACCAGTACTTGATGCGCTCGACGTTCATTTTCACGCGCTCTTCGCTGTCTTTTGGCAGCATCGGGTTATATGTGCCCAGCTTTTCGATGAAACGGCCATCGCGCGGCATGCGGCTGTCAGCAGCAACAATTGCGTAGAATGGACGTTTCTTTGAGCCGCCACGGGCCAAACGGATTTTCATAGCCATCAGATAGTCTCCTTAAAGATGATGCGTGTAAGGTGGATCAGGATCCACCCTACGATTGGTGTTGTTTGTGGTGTTGGATGACTTCCTGAATAATGAAATTCAGGAATTTCTTGGCAAACTCAGGATCAAGATCAGCCTGGTTTGCAAGCTCGGTAAGCCGCGCGATCTGTTGCTCTTCACGTGCGGGGTCGGATGGGGGCAGGTCGTGTTCGGCTTTCAGCCGTCCAACAGCCTGCGTATGCTTGAACCGCTCGCCCAAAGTATAGACAAGGATGGCATCAAGCCGATCGATGCTCTCGCGATGTCCCTTGAGGATCTCGGCGGCACGGGTTGCGGTGTCGGTCATTGAAGCCTCCTTGGGGGGGACTGCGGAAAGTGGCGATAGACGAGGGTGCCTTCGTCCTCGGGGGCTGCGGCATCTGGGTCCAGCTTGGCCCCCAGTTTCTCGGCCACGCGGATCGAGGCGGCATTGCATTCACCGATATAGCTGACAATCGTTTCTAGATCGGTGGTGGCAAACGTGTGATCGAGCATGGCACGGCCAGCCTCTTCGGCTAACCCTTGTCCTGTAAATCCGTCAAACACGAACCAGCCACATTCAGGTTCGGGAAAATGTGGCGGATGCACGAGGCCGACGCCACCGGCCAGTGCGCCATCCTTCTCGATTGCCAGCGTTCCAAAGCCGTACAGCGCCCAAGTGGCCACATCGTTGGTGAACCATGCCCAAGATGTCGCACGGTCCAGAGGGCCGTCCATATGAACCGCCCGTTCGCTACCCATAAAGGCCGCGTAGGTCTCAAAATCGTCGCGCCGGTAAGGGCGCAGTGTCAGCCGCTCTGTGTGCAACGTCGGGATCATGCAATAGCCCCCGCTGCCTGGGCGACAACGCGCGGGTCGTTATGCGAGAGATGGCGGAAAACAATCACGTTTTCGCCGTCGATTGTGTCGCGGCGTTCCTCGACCGCGCCTAGCCGTGTCGCCAGAGCGATGGAGCGTGTGTTCGCGGGCGCGATCATCGAAATCAACGGTTCGAGCCCCAAGGTGCTGCCCGCCCATTCGCGCACGGCACATGCCGCCTCGAATGCATATGAACGGCCTTCGAAACCGTCGAACATATGCCATGCCAATTCGGGCTGTGGCCAATCAATATGGTTGATGACGCCAACGCGCCCTGCGGCAATCCCTGTCGCGCGTTCGATCACCATGAAGAACCCATAGCCGTGCCAATGCCAATGGCCGATCCCCGAGATAAACGCGCGCCACGCGTCATCGGCTGTTCCGCGACCGCCCACAGCATCCATCCGCACAGATTTCGTGACCATTGCGGAAAAGGCCGCAAGGTCCCGTTTCTGTGGGCCGCGCAGCGTCAGCCGCGCTGTGGTGAGTGTGGGGGCGGGGGTCATGGGTTACTTCTTTTTCCCGAAACCAGAGAGACCGGGGGGCAGTTGCATGCCGCCACCACCTAGACCAGGCAGACCGCCGGGGGGCATTTTGCCCTGCAACGCTTTGGCGGCTTCGGCCATGGCCTTGGGGTCGTTCATGTCGGGCATTCCGCCCTCGGGCATGCCGCCTTTGCCGAACATGCCTTTCATGGCCTGTTTCAGCATCCCGCCCTTGCCCATCTTCTTCATCATATCGGCCATCTGGCGATGCTGTTTGACCAGCTTGTTCAACTCGGACACTTCAAGTCCGGCACCTTTAGCGATCCGCTTTTTGCGCGATGCGGCCAGCAGATCAGGGTTGGCGCGCTCTTTCTTGGTCATCGAATTGATCAACGCGATCTGGCGTTTGAGGATACTGTCATCCATGCCAGCGGCGGCCATCTGTTTTCCCATCTTCGCGGCACCGGGCATCATGCCCATCATGCCTTCCATGCCGCCCATTTTCATCATCTGCTCAAGCTGCATCTTGAGATCGTTCATGTTGAAGCGGCCCTTCTGGAACCGTTTCATCATGCGCTCGGCCTGTTCGGCCTCAATCGTTTCCTGCGCCTTTTCGACCAGCGCAACGATATCGCCCATGCCAAGGATGCGGCCTGCGATGCGGTCGGGCTCGAAGGTTTCGATCGCATCCATCTTTTCGCCAAGGCCGACAAAACGGATCGGCTTGCCGGTGATTGCGCGCATCGAAAGCGCCGCACCGCCGCGCCCGTCACCGTCCATACGGGTCAGAACCACGCCGGTGACGCCGATTTTGTCGTCGAATTCCTGCGCCACGTTGACCGCGTCCTGACCGGTCAGGCCATCAACCACCAGCAGCGTTTCGCGCGGGTTCGCCACATCGCGCACAGCGGCGGCCTGCGCGATCAGTTCCTGATCAATGTGCAGACGGCCTGCGGTGTCGAGCATGTAAACGTCATACCCGCCCAGGCTGGCTTGCACCTTCGCACGTTTGGCGATTTGAACGGGGTCTTCGCCTTTGACGATCGGCAGCGTGTCGACACCGATCTGCATGCCCAAGATTGCCAGTTGTTCCATCGCCGCAGGGCGGTTGGTATCAAGCGAGGCCATGAGCACGCGCTTGCCTTCTTTTTCCTTGAGACGTTTGGCCAGTTTCGCGGTTGTGGTTGTCTTACCCGAACCTTGCAGGCCGACCATCAGGATGGGTGCGGGCGGGTTATCGATTTTCAGTGCGCCGGGGTCTGCGTCGCCGGTCAGAACATGCTTGAGTTCGTCGTGGACAATTTTGACAACTTGCTGGCCCGGCGTGATGGATTTCGTCACCGCCTGGCCGGTGGCCTTTTCCTGCACCGCTTTGATGAAATCACGTGCGACGGGCAGCGATACGTCGGCCTCAAGCAAGGCCACACGCACTTCGCGCAGCGCTGTTTTGACGTCATCATCGCTTAGCGCACCCTGTTTGGTGAGCTTGTCAAAGACGCCGGAGAGGCGTTCGGATAGGTTCTCAAACATCGGCCAAGGCCCTCGTTTCGTTGTCATTGCCCCACGTATATAAGAACGCAAAGCATAAAGCAGTAGCGCCCCCGTGGGCGTTCCCCAAAGCAGCGCGCCCCCGTGGGCGCGACGCGCTGACGGAGGGCGATCCCCTGATTGTCGGGGACCGGAAAGCTGGTGCTATCCGGATATTGGCGTGCGTTTACGCTTGTGACAGGGCTGAGTCAATAACCTCGAACCGCCACGCTTTGATGCTAACGGATGAGCCGCATCGGTTGGTCTCGGTATGCGTAGGCCACGGTGCCGGTGCCCACAATCAGCATCAGCATGTGCCAGTAGGGAGGGCCGACCCAGATCAGCAAAGCGCTGAGCCCGACAATCATGGTGCCCAACAGCAAAAGGCCTGCAATGCCTTCCCGTCCACGCCACCAGAGCAACCCTGCGCCGACCACTTCGATCGAACCGGTAACATAACGTGGAAACTGGCCAAAGCCGATTGCGTCATAAATGGCAACGTCGGTGCTGAAAGACCCTAGCTTGCGCAGGCCGAAATAGAGGAATGCCAGCGTCAGTGCGGCGCGGAGCAGTGTTATGGGGCGGATTGCAGTGTTCATACCGGAGGACATAGCACATTGGGCATGATGTCCAGTGTCGGCGGATTTTTGTGCCTTCGCCACAGCGAGGGCTTGCGCTGGCGAACGAAATGATCAAATTTACGTAGTGAATGTTTGTCAGCGCACAGGATGGAAAATGGACAACTGGGACGAGATCAGGACCGCTTTTCAGGTTGCGCGCCAAGGCACCGTCAGTGGCGCGGCCGAGCAGCTTGGCGTTCACCATGCGACTGTGATCCGTCATATTGATGCGCTGGAACAACGGCTTGGGGTCAAGCTTTTCCAGCGCCATGCACGCGGTTATACCGCGACAGAAGCTGGACAAGACCTGTTGCAGGTGGCGCAAGCCACGGATGATCAGTTCACGCAGCTTGCAGGGCGGATCAAAGGGCAGGGTGAAGGTGTCTCGGGTGATCTAGTCGTGACGTCTCTCGGGTTGGCATCGCGTATCCTGACCCCCATTCTGGTGGGGTTCCAGGCCGAGCACCCCGAAGTCCGCGTGCGCTACCGCACTGGTGAACGCGTGTTCCGGCTTGAATACGGTGAGGCGCATGTCGCCATCCGTGCCGGCAAAATGCCGGATGAGCCGGACAATGTGGTACAGCCATTCATGCATCAGCAAATGGCGCTGGTCGCGTCCGAGGCATATATCGCGCGGCACGGGATGCCCAAGGATGAGGCTGATCTGAAGAACCACTTTTTTGTCACTCAGGATGATGACACAAGCCGCGCCCCGTTTACCCGTTGGCTGCGTGAGGTCGTGACCGAGGACCGCTTGACGTTTCGGGCAACAGATGACCGGAATTTGCAGGATGCTGTGATTGCGGGTGGCGGCATCGGTTTTGTCATGTCGCAGGCCCTGAGCACCCATCCCGAATTGGTCGAAGTCGTCGAGCGGCGGGACATCTGGTCTGTGCCGCTTTGGATCGTGACGCATGTTGACTTGCACCGGACAACCAAGGTGCAGTCATTCCTGCGGTATCTTAAGGACCGTATCAAGACGCTCGAGTGCTGATGTCGGGTCCCCGTGCGGGGCATCTGGCGATGCTTGCATTTTCGATGCTCGTGGCGGGCTCATTTGCCTTGGGTGCATTGGCCGCCAACGAAATCACGCCCGCTGCGCTGAACGCAGTGCGGTTCTGGATTGCGACCTGTGTTGTTGGGGTGGCGCTGTTGCTGACGACAGGTGTGCCACGTGCGGCCGCGCAAGCGCCTTGGCGCTATCTTCTTCTCGCCGTCTTCCTGTGCACCTATTTCGTGCTGATGTTCGAGGGGTTGAAAACTGCACCTCCCGTCAGCGCTGCGGCGGTTTTTACACTAACACCCATCATGGCGGCCGGCTTTGGCTGGCTCCTGCTGCGCCAGAGACTGACTCCACGCATCGCTTTGGCCTTGTTGATCGGCGCCATTGGGGCCGTCTGGGTGATTTTTCGCGCTGATGTCGCGGCGATGCTGCGCTTTGAAGTGGGGCGGGGTGAAGCGATCTATTTTGTGGGTTGCGTGGCACATGCGCTTTACACGCCTTTGGTGCGCAAACTGAACCGCGGTGAAACTGCGGCTGTGTTTTCCTTTGGGGTCATGCTGGCGGGATCAATATTGCTGACGGTTTGGGGTTGGGGGGATCTGATGGCTACTGATTGGGCTTCACTGCCCGTAATTGTCTGGCTGACAATCCTTTATACGGCGGTCTTTGCCAGCGCCTCGACCTTTGTCTTGCTGCAATTCGCAGCAATGCGGCTGCCGAGTTCCAAAGTCATGGCCTATACCTATCTTGTCCCGTCATGGGTGATTGTCTGGGCGCTGGTTTTGGGGGGTGCGCCACCGCCGGTCTGGGTGCTGGCGGGCGTCGCGTTGACGATCGCGGCCTTGGTTATGTTGCTACGCGAAGAGTAGTGCCTCGTGTCAGTTAAGGGCGGATTTCGCGCGCACGGGACTGGCCCCCAGCGACATGGGGGGCCAGTATATGAATACCTAGGATTTGCCTACTTTTGCAAAGCTTTCCGCAGGACTTCCGCCATTGTCACGGTCGGACGGCCCAGCATCTTGGACAAGGTCTTGCTGTCGTCTTGCAGGGCGCCATGCGCAGCCTGCGCATCGGTGATCGCAAGGAAGCTTGCAAATTCTGGCGGCAACCCCGCGCCCTGCAACGCCTCTTGATAGGCTTGCGCGGGCATATCCACATAAGTGACTGTTTTGCCTGCAACGTCAGACAGGATCGCGCAGTAGTCTGACATCGACAGCGCTTCGTCACCGCCTAGTTCCAGCGTTTCACCATCATATCCGCCCAAGAGTGCAATTGCTGCGGCCTCTGCCAGATCACCCCGCGTTGCAAAGGAAAATTTGCCCTCGCCCGCTGCGCCAAAGTGCTGGCCCATGCTCAGATCCTGCTCAAGGCTCATGAGCATGTTCTCACTATACCATGCATTACGCAAGAAAGTGTATGCGATGCCGCTATCCGCGATCAGCGCCTCGGTTGCTTTGTGATCTGCTGCCAGCGCAAGCGGGCTTTCAGCCGCATCAAGCAAAGATGTGTATGCGATATAACCGACACCAGCCGCCTTGGCCGCCGCAACGATGGCTTTGTGTTGGGGCATACGGTTCGCGATGTCAGAGCCGGAAACAAAGAGCATCCGTTCAATGCCTTCAAATGCGGCTTCAAGGCCGGCTTGATCGTTGTAGTCGCCCTTGCGGGTTGCGATGCCGCGATCGGCAAAATCCGCCGCCTGCGCATCGGTGCGTACCAATGCCACGATGTTTGCGGCGTCTGTCTTTTGCGCAAGGTGGCTGATTGTTTGTTGACCCAATTGGCCAGAAGCACCGGTAATGAGAAGTGTCGACATTGCATTTCCTTGTGGTTTAATTTCGTATATAACTCTCATTTAGAGACCGCATTTCGCCCCGTAAAGGAGGCATGAATTTGTCTCCAGGTTACAAAAAGGGAACCGCTATGAATCAGGTGACAGGCAGGCGGCCACTGCAGCTGAAAGAGGCGGGCTTCACGCTTGAGAATTGCCCTGTGCGCAGCATCCTCGATCACGTTGCGGCCAAATGGACCAGCCTGATCGTGCTTGAGCTTGCGGCGGGACCGCAACGATTTAACGCGCTTGGCCGCGCGCTGCCTGATATTTCCAAACGGATGCTGACGCAGTCCTTGCGCGATCTGGAAAGGGACGGTCTGGTCATTCGGCAGGTTTTCGACACCAAACCACCCAGTGTTGAATACCGCCTGTCTGAACTGGGGCAGTCGTTTCTGGCGCCACTGTCCCAGATGGTGGATTGGGCGATCTCGCAAGAAAACCAGATTGCGGCGTCGCGTGCGCGGTTCGATCAGGCCTGACAGGTCACCAGCGCATGTTCTAAATGTAGGCCTGCATGGTACGGTGGATCAGGATTCACCTTACGCGCCGAGCTGTTGCGCCAGAAATGTCTCAAATGCGTCCAGATCAATCGCGTCCATTTGCCCGAAGGCCTGCATCCAGACCGAGGCTTCGCGCAAGGCGTCCGGTTCCAGCTTGCACCATTTCACCCGCCCGCGCTTTTCTTGCGAGATCAGCCCTGCTGCGGTCAACACGCCTAGGTGCTTGGAGATCGCGGCCAATGACATCTGGAACGGTTCCGCAACGTCGGTGACGGCCATATCGTCCTCAAGCAGCATCGCAAGGATCGCACGCCGTGTCGGGTCGGCCAATGCCGCAAAGGTTTGGTCAAGTTGGGTGGTCATGGCGTCGATTAAGCGGCACGCCGTGGAAACGTCAACCATTTGGTTGAATATCGCTATGCGTTGCCGTTGTGCAGTGCACCGGATATTTCGCAATTCCACGCCAATTTAAGTGTCTGTTATTGCTACATTTATGGGTACTTCGAGTTCTATTGACTCTCATACCACTGCACCCTAAACCATCTGCAACCTTCCGAGGGGTTATACCAATGGCTGAAAGCGAAGACGCCGCGCGCCTCAAAGCACTTGAAGCGAAGATTGCAGCGCTGAAAGCTCCGGCTGAGGTCAAGGACCATTCGGAAGAACACTATTCTCAGGTGCAACTTGCCTGGCGGATGGTGATCGAGCTTGTGTCCGGTCTCGGGATCGGATTTGGCATCGGATACGGGCTGGATACCTTCTTTGGGACCATGCCGATATTTCTGGTGCTGTTTATATTTTTTGGCCTCGCGGCTGGTGTGATGACCATGGTGCGATCAGCCAAAGAGGTTCAACGAAAGCAGCTTGCGGCTGCGACAGAAGAGGGTGAAGCACGTGGCGACTGAAGAGTACTCCGAAGGTGGTTCCGTATTCCAATTCCACCCGCTGGACCAATTTATCGTCAAGCCGTTGTTCGGTGATGGTCCCGTAAGCTGGTATACACCGACGAACGTGACGCTCTGGATGGCGATCGCGCTTTTGGCAATTATTGCGGTCTTTGTACTGGGCAGCCGTGGCCGTGCGATCATTCCAACGCGCCTGCAATCCGTTGGTGAGCTTCTCTACGGTTTCATTTACAAGATGGTCGAGGACGTCACCGGCAAGGACGGGGTGAAATACTTCCCATACATCATGTCGCTGTTCCTGTTCATTCTGTTCTCGAACTATCTTGCCCTGATCCCGATGTCATATTCGCCGACCTCGATGATCGCGGTTACCGTGATTTTGGGTTTTGGCGTATTTATCGCGATCACAATCCTTGGCTTCGTCAAGAACGGCCCTGCGTTCCTTGGTCTTTTCTGGATGTCGGATGCACCTGCATTCTTGCGCCCGATCATCGCGATTATCGAAATCATTTCCTACTTCGTACGCCCGGTCAGCCTGTCCATTCGTTTGGCTGGCAACATCGCAGCCGGTCACGTCGTGCTGAAAGTGTTCGCGACCTTTGCTGCTGCGGCGCTGATTAGTCCCGCTGCGATCCTCGGCATTATCGCGATCTATGGTCTGGAGATCCTTGTTTGCGGCATCCAGGCTTACGTTTTCACCATCTTGACGTGCGTATACCTCAAAGACGCACTTCATCCCGCACACTAACAACGGTGGGGTTTCCCGCCACTCTACTCAACTTCCAATCGTAAGGAGAATTCACATGGAAGGCGATCTCGCACACATCGGCGCAGGCATTGCGGCAATCGGTTCAGGTTTGGCTGCACTGGGTGTTGGCAACGTAGCAGGTAACTACCTGGCAGGCGCACTGCGCAACCCATCCGCTGCTGCTGGTCAGACAGCAACACTGTTCATCGGTCTGGCATTTGCCGAAGCTCTGGGGATCTTCGCGTTCCTCGTGTCGCTTCTGCTTATGTTCGCAGTCTAAGAGCACACCCATATCCTTACGGCCTGATGGGCGCGTGACCGCGGCCATCAGGTAAACATTCAAGGTATTCGGGGGCCATAATGGCAACAGAAACAACAGACGTCGCAGGAGTTTGCGTTGATGCAGGGGGGTCCGCCCTTGGCATGCCGCAGCTTTGCGCAGATTGGATGCCCAACCAGATCTTCTGGCTGGTTATTACGCTTATCGCAGTCTATTTCGTGATGTCCCGCGTCGCGCTGCCTCGCATCAGTGCGGTCCTTGCAGAGCGTTCCGGCACTATCACCAATGATATTGCTGCAGCCGAAGAACTGAAGAACAAAGCAGCGCAAGCCGAAGCGGCCTATGATCAAGCGCTCTTGGATGCGCGCGCCGAAGCCAACAAGATCGTGGCCGAAGCAAAGGCGGAAATTCAGGCGGAACTGGATGTCGAGCTTCAAAAAGCTGATGCACAGATTGCTGCCAAGACGGCCGAGAGCGAAGCGGCGATTGCTGAAATTCGCGAGGGTGCAGTCAAGAGCGTGACAGAAGTTGCCAAGGCCACAGCCAAGGAACTGGTTGTCGCAATGGGTGGCACTGCTGACGCGAAAACGATCACCGCTGCCGTCACTGCACGGATGAAGGGATAAACCATGAGACTGATGCTCACATCCCTTTTCGCCTTTGCCGCAAGCCCTGCACTTGCTGCCGGTGACAAACCGTTCTTTTCGCTGGCAAACACAGATTTTGTCGTCACGATCGCATTTCTGATCTTCATCGGAATTCTGCTCTACTTCAAAGTTCCCGGCCTTGTTGGCGGCATGCTGGACAAGCGTGCGGACAACATCAGAGCCGAGTTGGATGAAGCGAAAGCATTGCGTGAAGAAGCACAGGCCCTTCTGGCCAGCTATGAGCGCAAGCAAAAAGAAGTGCAGGAACAGGCTGCGCGGATCGTATCGGCTGCGAAAGAAGAGGCCACCAATGCGGCCGCTGCGGCAAAAGACGATATCGCCAAGTCGATCACGCGTCGTCTTGCTGCCGCTGAAGAGCAGATCCTGAGTGCGCAGGCCTCTGCAGTGAAAGAGGTCCGCGACGAAGCCGTTTCTGTGGCTGTTGCGGTTGCCAAAGACGTCATGGCCAAACAGATGGATGCAAATGCGGCTGGCGCGTTGATTGATGACGCCATCGGCACGGTTGCAGAAAAAATGCACTAGGCCCGAAACATTTATTTTCAGGAAGCCCGATCGCGTTATGCGCAGTCGGGCTTTTTCGTTGACAGATGCAGGTGGTGTCTCTGAGACTGGCATCTGGGGCGCAGTGCAGGAGTATTGTCGATGCCTAGCCTCCGGCTCGGGATAATGGCCGCAGTTGTCTATACTGCGATTATCGCTGTCGGGACGGCCTATGTTTTTGTTATGCGCCCGGAGCCGAGCACTCTGAGATTTGCGTTGTTGCTTCTGCTACCCGTTCAACTGATGGCAGTCCTTTTTTGTACCGCCCTTGTGATGCGCTATGCAGGTTGGCGTTCGGTCGGGTTCGGGCGGTTGGAATGGTCGGGTTTGCTCTGGTTTCTGCCAAGCTGGGTGATCCTTGCCGTGATGGCCGTAGGTATTGTGCAGGCGCTCACTGCGCAGACGATTTCAGGCTTGGGCGCTGCCGGGATCATGCTGCTGATCGTCACGACATTTTTGATTGCCTTCGGAGAAGAACTCGCCTTTCGGGGCATCTTGCTTCGGGGCGCGATGACACGGCTTGCTCTGCCGCTTGCGATGTTTCTGAGTGCCTTTTCATTCGGTCTTTTTCATTTTGTTAACCGCCTCGCGGGGCAAGGAGCGTCAGAAACATCGTTGCAAGTACTCTTTGCGTTTTTGGTGGGGTTCTTTCTTGCCCCGATCGCGATCCGCATTGGCAACCTCTGGCCTTTGATCATCTGGCACTGGTTCTGGAATATGGCGGTGATCCTTGGCCAGATCGCAGCAATCCTGCATCCTTACGCGCTGATCGGCATTGCCATTCAGGCCGTCATCTCGATCTGGCTCTGGACAGATATGATCCGCAAAGGGCGTGCGGATTAGCGCCAGCCTTCGTGTTCCAGCCGCTTTTGGGCAAAGACCTCATTGCGTTCGGACTTCTTGTGATCCGACAGTGAGGCTTCGACAAAATTCAGATGCGTCTCAACCGCTTTGCGCGCCGCTGCTGGATCGCGGTTCTGCAAAGCCGTGTTGATGATCCGGTGATGCTCCAAAAGCGCGTCGCGCGTCATGCGCTGCTTGAACATGATTGTGCGGTTATAGAACACGCCTTCGCGCAGCAGCTCGTACATCGACCGCATCATGTGCAGCATGATAATGTTGTGACTGGCCTCGATGATGGACAGGTGAAAATCAGCGTCCAGATGAGCCTCATCGGCAGGATTGCGTTTCTGATGCGCGGCTTCCATCTTTTCAAAAATGGCGTTGATGACCTGTAGGTCGGTATCGCTGGCCAATCGCGCAGCCCGCTCTGCCGCCAGCCCCTCCATGTCACGGCGAAAGCTGATGTAGTCGAACACTGCCTCATCATGGGTTGAGAAGAGCGTGACCAATGCTGGCGCAAAGGCAGAGCCCAGTACATCGGCGACATAGACGCCGGCACCGGCCTTGGACGCCAGCAAGCCACGCTCCTGCAATTCTGACAGGGCCTCGCGCAGGGAGGGGCGCGACACGCTCATCCGTTCGCTGAGTTCACGCTCGGAGGGTAGCCGTTCGCCGGGGCGCAGGATGCCGCGCAGAATCAATCCTTCGATCTGGCGCACAACGCCATGCGAGAGTTTTTCTTGGCTGACCGGTTCAAAAGGCATGTGATCTTTCGCGATGTATTGGTCAAATGATATGACCAACGACCCCTCTCCACAATAAGAAAGAGGAGCCGCATCACTGCGGCTCCTCCGATACAAACTGAAAGAAGCTGCGCCTTAGTTTGGCGTAATCACGATTTCCACACGGCGGTTCATCTGGCGGCCCGCTGCATTCAGGTTCGATGCAATCGGGTTGTTTTCGCCAGCGCCGATCGACCGGATACGGACAGGTGAAACGCCGCCGCCTATCAGGATCGCACTAACGGCTTGCGCGCGGCGCTCGGACAGGCCTTGGTTGAAGGATGCGTCACCGACGTTGTCGGTGTGGCCGATCACGTTCACCGTTGTGTTTGGATATTGGTTCAGGGAATTCGCAACGATGCGCAGTTCGTTTTGCGAGGTGCTGGACACCTGGGTGCTATTTGTTGCGAACAACAGGTCCTGGCTGAGAACGACAACAAGGTTGCGGCCGTTGTTGGATATGCCGACATCGCTACGCAGCGAGCGGCGCAGGTCTTCTGCCTGACGGTCAAGGCTGTTGCCGACGCCTGCACCAACACCGCCACCCAGTGCCGCGCCGATCAATGCGCCGCGCTGGCGATCTTCGACCGAGCCACCGCTGTTGGCGATCACACCCAGAAGTGCGCCGGCACCTGCGCCGATTGCGGCACCCTGTTGTGTGTTCTGCATCTGGTTCGGGCCAGTTTCATCGCAAGCAGCGATAAGGGTCAGCGAGGCTGCGGCAACAACGAGAGGGAATTTCGAAAATTTCATGGTCATGGTTCCATTTAATATCGGTGCAATAGGTGCACCTATGTGATGGGTTAGCTTATGCCCGTTTCTGCCATGATATCCAATAACGGCGTCAGAACCAGCAGGGTTTTGCTTATGCTAAAGGTTTAGCGGCGCAGCATCGGCCCTTGCAGCTTCCCATGCCAGCATGGCGCGCTTGACCGGTAGCCCCCAATGATACCCCCCGAGTGCGCCTGATTTGCGCAAGGCGCGGTGGCAGGGAATCAGCCAGCTGACAGGATTGCGCCCGACCGCAGTACCAACGGCGCGCACGGCCTTGGGGCTGCCGATTGCCTGCGCGATTTCGGAATAGGTGGTTACATGGCCCGAGGGGATGGTCAGCAGCGCCTCCCAGACCTTGAGCTGAAATGGTGCGCCAATCATGTGCAGTCGCGTCTCACCAGTCATGCCAAGGGCGGCTGTCGCCCAAGGGGAAAGGGCGTCGGGGTCTTCGAGATAGGTGGCTTTGGGCCAGCGAGACTTCAGATCGGCCAAGGCTTCATCCGGCCCGGCCTCGGCAGCGAAGGCGAGCCCGCAAATCCCGCGCGTGGTGCCCATCACCAAGGCAGGACCAAAGGGGCTGTCAAACCACCCCCAGCGGATTGTGAGGTCCGCCGCGTCGCGGGCATAGTCACCGGGGCTCATTGCCTCCCAGCGCACAAAGAGATCGTGCAAGCGGCCACTGCCCGACAGGCCAACGGCATGGGCCGTTTCCAGCGTGGTGAACCGGTCACGTAGCAGCGTCTTGGCATGGCCCAGTGTCAAATACTGCTGGTAACGCTTGGGCGACACGCCCACCCACGTAGAAAAGAGGCGCTGAAAATGCGCGGGGCTCATGTTCATCTCGGCGGCCAGATCGGCCAGTGGGAGCGGGGTATCGCCTGCCGCGTCAATCGCCGCAATCGCGCGGCGCATCACGTGATAATGATAGGTGTCATTCTGTTCCATGCGTTCAAGCTATGGGCAATACACCGGTGAAGCGACCCGAAAATTGCGCATCCGCGCTTGCCCCTTTTCGGGCTTCAAGGCATACCGGACGCCATGGCCAAACAGCTTGATTATCATACTATCCGCGCGATCTTTGAGCGGTTCCATGCAGCAGAGCCTGAACCCAAAGGCGAGCTTGAGCATGTGAACGTCTACACGCTTGTCGTGGCAGTCGCGTTGTCGGCGCAGGCCACTGACGCAGGTGTGAACAAGGCGACGCGTGAGTTGTTCAAGATTGCCGATACACCCCAGAAAATGCTCGACCTCGGGCTTGAGGGTGTGACCGAGCATATCAAGACCATTGGCCTGTTCCGGCAAAAGGCCAAGAACGTCATCAAGATGAGTCAGATTCTGGTCGACGAATACGGTGGGGTTGTTCCCAATTCCCGCGCGGCCTTGCAATCTTTGCCCGGTGTCGGGCGTAAAACAGCCAATGTGGTGCTGAATATGTGGTGGCAACAACCGGCCCAAGCCGTCGACACCCATATTTTCCGTTTTGGTAACCGCAGCGGTGTAGCACCAGGCAAGGATGTGGATGCGGTCGAACGCGCGATCGAAGACCATATTCCGGCAGATTTTCAACTCCATGCGCATCACTGGATGATCCTGCATGGCCGCTACACCTGTGTGGCACGTAAACCGAAATGCGCGGGCTGTCTGATCCGCGATCTTTGTATGTTTGAGGATAAAAACCTATGAAAAAGTATCAGGTCGTGGGCATCGGCAATGCGATGGTCGATGTTCTGGCGCGCGCCGAAGATGCATTTCTGGCCGAGGCCGGTGTTGAGAAAGGCATCATGCAACTGATCGACATGGACCGCGCGGTTGATCTTTATTCCCGCGTTGGTCCCGCCAAAGAGATCAGCGGCGGGTCGGCGGCAAATACGATTGCGGGTATTGCGCATCTGGGCGGGCGCACGGCCTATGTGGGTAAGGTGAAGGACGACCAGTTGGGCGCGATCTTTGCCCATGATCTGCGCGCGCAGGGTGCAGGTTATGACACCAAGATGGCGCCCAAGTCGGAAGAGGCCGAGACAGGTCGTTGCATCGTGCTTGTCACCCCTGATGGCGAGCGGTCGATGAACACCTATCTGGGCGTCACTGAATTCCTCTCTGCGGATGACATTGACGAAGCCCAGATGGCCGAAGCCGAATGGATTTATCTTGAAGGCTACCGTTTTGACGGCCCCGATAGTCATGCCGCTTTCGCCAAGGCCGTTGCGGCCTGCAAGGGCGCGGGCGGGCGCGTGTCCCTGACCCTTTCTGACCCTTTCTGCATTGAGCGGCACCGAGATGCTTTCCGCGATATGATCCGCGATCACGTGGATCTGCTGTTCTGCAATCGTGCTGAAATGCGGTCGATGTATCAGACTGAAGATTTTGATGCGGCTCTGGCGCAGGCCGCGTCAGAGGTGACGATTGTCGCCTGTACTGACAGTGAGAACGGCGTGCATGTTTTGGCCGAGGGCCAACGCTGGCATGTGCCTGCTGTGCCGACACAGATTGTTGACGCCACCGGTGCAGGTGATCTCTTTGCCGGGGCGTTTCTGTGGGGGCTGACCAATGGTCACGATCTGCAGACCTGCGCGATGATGGGCAATGTCGCCGCATCCGAGGTGATCAGCCACATCGGTGCGCGCCCCGAGGCGGATCTGAAAGCTTTGTTCAGAGGGCAGGGACTGCTTTAAGCCAAAGCGCATCCAGCGCATCTATGGCGGCCACATCAAAGCGGCTTTCCTCTTTCCAGTATTTGCCGGAGGGGACATAATACCCCAGTCGTTCCTCTTCGGCCAATGCGGCATCAATAACCGCTTCGTTTGGTGACAGCGGCTTGGCATCTGCGGCTGTCTCTGGTGTGGCGCGCGGAAACACCAGCCTGCTTTCGTCGGTTGACAGGTTGACCATCGCGCAGCCTTGGCGCGCGGCCAATGCCATCAAGCGTGCAGATTTTGCTTCCAGAGACCGGAGTGAGACGTCCGCGCGCAGGGGATCGGCAGTACCTTTCCCGTAGAAATGGGTTTTGCTGGCGTCGCCGTAAACCATATCGCAGCCCAAGACGGCAATAACCCGTGGCTTGAGCGCGGCCAAAGCCCAATAGGACGCAGTAAAGGCCATCGTGCCACCGGCATAGACAAAGCCACCCAGTGTATTTTGCAGCGGGACATAATCCGCAGCACGAATGATCCGTTGGTGGGCAGATAAATCCACCGGCATCCGCTCAACAGGGAAGTCGTCAGGATGGATCAGTTCATCCCAATCAGGGCGCACGGCCCAGGCGTTATTGATCGCCACGATCCGGTCAAAAGGATCACGCGGCCACGCACGGCATTTTACGACATTCGGGCCACTGCCCAGGATCAATACGACCGACATAAGACCACATCCTTCGTCTTTACGATCAGAGAGTTAGGCCATGCCGCGCAAATGTCGAGTGTCAGCCAAGTTTGGCGTGAACCTCATCGAGATCAATCTCGCCAATGGGCATCTTGTTGGCGGGATTTTCGAAATCGTATTTGAAGATACGAAAGTCCTTTTTGTAGATCTCATAGACGATATGCATGGACAGATCGTCGAAGTAATCCTCGACAGGATGGGCACGTTTGGGGCCGTGCCCTTCGCTTTCGTTAAAACGCGGTATCTGCGCCAGATCGACCGGATGTTTGGTTTCGATGCCGTCCAGCACCTGCTGCATTCCGTCATTGAATTTCTCGGTCCAGAAGATGCTGTCGTAACGCCCGCCGTTCACAATGAAGGTCGAGATATGGCCGGACATGGCCGACCAGTGGATATCTGGCTCCATCGGGCGCCGCCAGCGGATGGTATCGCGCGCAAACAGCAGGAAACGGCGAAAGCTCTTGATCTGGTCGAACTCAAAGCCGCTTTCGGGGTCGCCTACCTCGATCCCGTATTTTTGGATCAGTAGCGGCACCAGATTGCCGCGATAGTATTTGCCATTGCGTTGCACGCCGCAAATTTTGTCAAAGAAAGACGACAGGATGCGCGTGTAGGGATTGCGCACACAGGTAAACGCATAGCTTTGATGCGCTGCCACGTTCCGCTCAATCAGCGGCTTGCTGTCGTCCAGTGCCCATTTATGGATGCCCGTCTTGGCATCATGGATGTCACCGTCAAAAAACGCGCCATGGTCTGAATAGTACATGATCTGACCAATGGTCGAGCAGGCGCATTTAGGCACCACGCGGTAAACCACGCTTTCGCTATCGGTCATCCAGGTTCCGGGAAAATTCGCCACGCAGAAATCCTTTTCGATTACTGTGTTCTTTCAAAGCAAAGAAAGCCTGTAACTTCAATGTCTGTTCGCGTTATGACAGCTTTGAGCACGACTTGTGAAAGAGGATCGAACGAAAACATGGCACGTGTCGCTTTTATCTTGCTGTGTCACAAGAACCCTGCGGCGATTATCCAGCAGGCAGAGCAGTTGACGGCAGCGGGTGACTATATTGCGATCCACTTTGATGCCTCTGCTGCTGCATCTGATTTCAGCGAAATAAAAACGGCGCTGGCCGGAAACGAGAATGTGGCCTTTGCCAAGCGTCGCGTGAAATGTGGATGGGGTGAGTGGAGCCTCGTGCAGGCGACCCTGCATGCCGTTGAAGCCGCAGTTTCGGCGTTTCCCCGCGCAACGCATTTTTACATGGTTTCGGGCGACTGCATGCCCATCAAGTCTGCGAAATTTGCCCATGAGCTGCTGGATGCAAACGATGTGGACTACATCGAAAGCCATGACTTTTTTGACAGCAACTGGATCAAGACCGGTTTTCGCGAGGAACGGCTGGTTTACCGCCATTTCTTTAACGAACGGACGCAGAAGCGCCGGTTCTATACCGCGCTAGAGCTGCAAAAGCGTTTCAAGATGACGCGCAAAATCCCCGAGGATTTGCAGATCATGATTGGTAGCCAATGGTGGTGTTTGCGCCGTCAAACGATCGAGGCGATCCTGGAGTTCGCCTATAGCCGCCGTGATGTGATGCGCTTTTTCCGCACAACCTGGATACCGGATGAGACGTTTTTTCAAACCCTCGTGCGCCATCTTGTGCCTGCCCGCGAGATCGAGAACCGCACACTGACGTTTCTGATGTTCACGGACTATGGTATGCCCGTGACCTTTTATAACGATCATTACGAGCTACTCTTGGGGCAAGGATCGCTTTTTGCCCGCAAGATCAGCCCCGAAGCGGAAGACTTGCGCAGCCAGCTTGGTACGCTCTACGCCAGCGACCGGATGGATTTTGTGATTTCCGACGAAGGGCGCAGCTTGTTTCAGTTCCTGACGGGTCGGGGCCGCGTAGGGCGGCGCTTTGCGCCACGGTTCTGGGAGAATGAAACGACACTCGGGCGCAGTCGCGAGCTGATGATCATCGCGTGCAAGAAATGGCATGTCGCCAAACGTCTTGTGGCCGCAATCCAGCATCACACAAATGTGCCGGCTTTGGAGTACCTCTTTAACGAAGATGAAACCCCGCTACCGGACCTTGGCGGCATCGAGACCTCTTTGCAGAAACGCGGACGGCACCGGCGTGCCTTGATGCGACTGCTTTTCGATCATTTTGACAGCGACCGCTTGGTGATCTGTCTTGATACATCAAGCCTCGATCTGATTACGGATTTCTACACCGACCGCGCGACTGTGCGCCTGCTTGAGATCGAATGTGGTTTTGACGATGATTATCTGGTCGGTCATGCGATGCGGGTGGGGCTTGCTGGTCCTCAGACCAGCGAGGCTACCTTTGCGCGCCTTTTGCCAACGATCCGTCATGATATGGTTTATGAGCGCGAGGCCATTCGCGATGCGCAATTTGTGAATGCCAGCCGGATCAAGGAAACGGCGACGACAGACGAAAATGCATCAGCACTTGCACAGTTTCTGAGCGTGTCACCGGATGTGGCACGCACGCTTGCAGACACCCCCCATCTTTTTGTTGATTGAGGATACCCATGGAATACGCCTACGACGATCAGAACATCTTTGCCAAAATCCTGCGCGGAGAAATCCCCAACAAAACCGTTTATGAAAACGATCATGCGCTGGCCTTTGAAGACATCACGCCACAGGCGCCTGTGCATGTGCTTGTCATTCCCAAAGGCCCCTACATGAGCCTGGATCACTTTGCCCGCGATGCTTCGGCTGAAGAACACAGTGGCTTTATGCAGGCCGTGGCCGAAGTATGCCGTCTGACAGGCGTCGAAGATGGGTTCCGCGCGATTGCCAACACCCGCGCGCACGGGGTGCAGGAAGTGCCGCACTACCACATGCATATTCTGGGTGGCCGTCCCATGGGGCGGATGCTGGCGCGCTGATCAAAATTCAGGAATTTTGATGCCCTCCGGGGGAAGTTTGAAGGGACATGGAAAGTCCATGGCTACTTTGAAGAGGTGAGCGACAGGAACACCTCTTCCAGATGCGCCTCTTGGGTTTTGACATCCTTGATCGTGATCCCGGCATCCCGCACAATATTCAGGATCTGATCTGCGGGTGTTGTGCCACTTTGATAGGTGAAGGTCAGCATGCCATTGGCCAGCTTTTGTCCGGTAATCGTATTGGGCAGGGCGGGCAGATCGGCGGGGCTGTCGGGTGTAATCACCAGCGTTTTGCTGTCCAGTCGTCCCAGCAGGTTGGCCGTGCTGTCGCGCACAATCACCTCGCCGTTGTTGATGATGGCGATGTCGTCGCACATCTCTTCGGCCTCTTCGAGGTAATGGGTCGTCAGGATGATCGTCATGCCTTCGTCGTTCAGGTTGCGCACATTCTGCCAAAGCATGTTGCGCAACTCGATATCAACGCCTGCGGTGGGTTCATCCAGCACAAGGATTTGCGGCGAATGCACCAGAGCCTTGCCCAGCAAGAGCCTGCGCCGCATACCACCCGAAAGCGAGCGCGCATAGGCATCGGCCTTATCGGTCAGGCCAATCAATTCGAGGATTTCCGCTGTCTTGCGCTGGCTTTTGGGCACACCATAAAGCCCCGCCTGTACGTCAAGCGACCCTGCAGGTGTAAAGAACGGGTCCAGATGCGGCTCTTGCGGCATGACCCCGATGGCCGCGCGGGATTGGCGCGGGTTCTTGTCCTGATCGAACCCCCAGATCTTCACGGTACCTTCGGTTTTCACCACCAGCCCCGCCAGAATATTGATCAGCGTCGATTTGCCCGCGCCATTCGGCCCCAAAAGACCAAAGATTGATCCGCGCGGAATGTTCAGATCGACACCCTTCAGTGCTTCTTTGGCTGGGCTGCGCCCCGTGGCGGCATAGGTTTTTTTCAGCCCGTGAATTTCTATGGCGTTGTCGGTCATGTTGTCTTTCCCCTGCGCCGCGCCTGCGGTATGTCTGATGCAGACTTAAGGCGGGGCGTGCCCCGCGGCAACCAGACAGGTAAGATCATGTCCACACCCGCACCCGAAACAAAGATTGTGAACGATTGGCGCGTGGCCTGTGACGGCGGCGAAGGTGCGCTGGGTCATCCCCGCGTGTGGCTTCAAATCCCGCGTGAGCAAGGCTGGATTGAATGCCCTTATTGCGATGCCAAGCTTGTGCATAAGGACTTTGAGGGCAAAGTCTGACCCATCCCGCTTTTGCGCTAAGTGTCGCTGCAAGGCAGATGGTCACTGGAACCATGATGCGTATCATGGCACATCTGCGCCCAAGACATGAGGGGATGAAACGATGGAAATGAAATTCGGCAAAGGCTGTCACCTGCATCTGATTGACGGATCGGCCTTTATTTTCCGCGCTTATCACGCGCTGCCGCCCCTCACACGCAAATCCGATGGCCTGCCTGTTGGTGCGGTCAGCGGTTTTGTGAACATGTTGCAACGCTACGTCGACGGGAACAATGGGAACGATGCCGCAACCCATGTGGCCGTGATTTTCGATAAGGGCAGCCACACATTCCGCAACGATATGTACGACCAGTACAAGGCCAACCGTGAGGCGATGCCAGAGGAATTGCGCCCGCAGATTCCGCTGACCCGTATTGCGACCAAGGCGTTCAATATCGCCTGCGAGGAAATGGAAGGGTTCGAGGCCGACGACATTATCGCAACCCTTGCACATCAGGCCCGTGATGCCGGTGGGCGTGTCACGATCGTGTCGTCCGATAAAGACCTGATGCAGTTGGTCGGCGATGGCGTTGAAATGCTTGATCCGATGAAGAACAAGCGCATCGACAGCGAAGGCGTCGTTGAAAAGTTCGGCGTTGGCCCCGACCGCGTCGTCGATGTGCAGGCCTTGGCGGGTGACAGCGTGGACAACGTACCGGGCGCGCCGGGGATCGGGATCAAGACAGCCGCCCTTTTGATCAATGAATATGGCGATCTGGAAAGCCTGCTGGACCGCGCGGGCGAGATCAAACAACCCAAGCGACGCGAGACCCTGATCGAACATCGCGCGCAGATCGAGCTATCGAAAAAGCTCGTGCAGCTTGATTGCAACATGACACTGGATTTTGGCCTTGATGATCTGGAAGTGCGCGACCCTGATCCAGAGGTTCTGATGGGGTTCCTAGCCGAAATGGAATTCCGGACGGTGAGCAAGCGGATCGCCGAGAAGCTGGGTGTTGCGCCACCTGTCATCGAAGCACCCACCCCTGCAGCCACAGATGTCGCGACACCAGAACAGGTGGGTTTCGACGCTGAAGCCTATGAATGTGTGCGCGATGCGGCTGCCCTGCAGGTCTGGATCGACCGCATCCGGGAACGTGGGTATGTGGCGGTCGACACCGAAACCACTGGCCTGAACGAGATGACTGCCGATCTTGTCGGTATTTCGCTTTGTGTCGCGGCAGGGCAGGCCTGTTATATCCCGCTGACCCATAAATCCGCGTCTTCGGATGATCTGTTCGGGTCGGATGATATGGCCGAGGGCCAGATGGATTTGGAAGAGTGTCTGGCGATGCTTAAACCCGTGCTTGAGGACGCCGCGGTCCTGAAGATCGGGCAGAACATGAAGTATGACACCAAGATTTTTGCCCGTCTTGATATCACCGTTGCCCCGATTGATGACACCATGCTCATGTCCTATGCGATGAATGCTGGCCTGCATAACCACGGCATGGACACGCTCTCTGAACGGTATCTGGGGCATACGCCGATCCCGATCAAACCCTTGTTGGGCAGTGGTAAATCCGCGATCACCTTTGATCGTGTGCCCGTCGATGACGCCGTGAAATACGCGGCAGAAGATGCCGATATCACCCTGCGTCTTTGGCAGCAGTTCAAACCGCAACTGCATGTGAACCGCGTCACAACCGTTTATGAAACGATGGAACGCCCGCTGGTGCCTGTGCTGGCCCAGATGGAGCGGAACGGCATCAAGGTTGATCGCGATACGCTCAGCCGGATGTCGAATGCCTTTGCCCAGAAAATGGCGGGGCTTGAGGCGGAAATTCAGGAAATGGCGGGGCGGCCTTTTAACGTTGGTTCGCCCAAGCAGTTGGGTGAAATCCTGTTTGATGAAATGGGGCTGGAAATGCCCGATGGAAAGAAGCCGTCAACCGGCAAGACAGGGGCCTATTCGACAGGCGCAGATGTGCTTGAGGATTTGGCGACCTTGCACGACTTGCCGCGTCGCATCCTGGATTGGCGGCAACTGTCGAAGCTGAAATCGACCTATACGGACGCCCTGCAAGAGCATATCAACAAAGAAACGGGGCGCGTGCACACCTCCTATTCCATTGCAGGCGCGAACACGGGGCGCCTTGCCTCGACCGATCCGAATTTGCAGAACATTCCCGTCCGCTCCGAGGAAGGGCGGCGCATTCGCGAGGCATTTGTGGCCGAACCCGGCAAGGTGATTGTCAGCCTCGATTATTCCCAGATCGAATTGCGTATTCTGGCGCATATCGCGGGGATTGATGCGCTGAAACAGGCGTTTCTGGACGGGATCGACATTCATGCGATGACGGCAT
The DNA here is from genome assembly GCF_036007805.1 of Yoonia sp. GTDB lineage: Bacteria > Pseudomonadota > Alphaproteobacteria > Rhodobacterales > Rhodobacteraceae > Yoonia. The sequence continues at coordinate 2,866 of NZ_DASYOK010000232.1, read as the reverse complement.
CGGAAATGTTTGATGTGCCGCTGGACGAGATGACACCGGATGTGCGCCGTCAGGCAAAAGCGATCAACTTTGGTGTGATTTACGGCATTTCTGGCTTCGGCCTTGCCCGCAACCTGCGCATCCCGCGGGCCGAGGCGCAGGGTTTCATCGACCGCTATTTCGAACGTTTCCCGGGTATCCGCAAATATATGGATGACACCATCGCCTTTGCCAAAGACAACGGCTACGTGCAGACGCTCTTCGGGCGCAAGATCAACACGCCCGAGATCAACGCCAAAGGGCCGCAAGCAGGCTTTGCCAAACGCGCCGCCATCAACGCGCCGATCCAGGGGACCGCGGCGGATGTGATCCGCCGTGCCATGATCCGGATGCCTGCGGCGATAGAGGGGTTGCCCGCCAAAATGCTGCTACAGGTGCACGACGAATTGATCTTTGAGGTCAATGAAGAGGCGGCGGATGATCTGATTACCGCCGCGCGGGACGTGATGGAAAACGCGAGCGACCCTGCGGTGAAACTGGACGTCAAACTGGCGGTTGATGCAGGGCAGGGTAAAAACTGGGCCGAAGCGCATTAAAAAACGCGCCACCCGTTAGGGTAGCGCGTCGCTGTGATTGTGTCTTGTCGGCTTAGTTAACCGACTTCGCCTCGACCAGATTGGCGTCTTTCTTTGCGTCAGACGTAATCTCGATCCGCCGTGGTTTCAGCGCCTCGGGCACTTCGCGGACCAGTTCAATATTCAGCATGCCGTTTTCATGGCTCGCACCGATTACGCGCACGTGGTCGGCCAGATGGAAGCGGCGCTCGAATGCGCGGGTGGCGATGCCGCGGTGGAGGTAGTTGCGCTCGCTGTCGTCCGAGGCTTTGCGGCCAGTGACAAGAAGTGCACGGTCTTTGACCTCAATCGCGAGATCATTTTCGGAAAAACCGGCAACAGCGATCGAGATACGCCATGCGTCATCATCGGTTTTTTCGATGTTGTAAGGGGGATAGGTGTTCTGGCCAACATCACTGGCAAGGGCGCGATCCATCAGATCGGCGATCTGGTCAAAGCCAACGGTGGCACGGTAGAGGGGTGTCAGATCAAATGCACGCATTTGGGTCATCCTTTTTCTTAAGCGATAACAATGTTTTGACCTTCCCATTAGGGACAGGCCGATTGTACGGGACCCATCATTGGCATCCCGATACAGATTATGTGGGGGCGGTTGTTTTCGCTTTCAAGAGGCTCAGGGCTGGACGAATTTCGCGCCCGTGTCATTGCGTGTGCCGCCTGGCATCAGCCGTTGCACACCCCCGATACGCGCAGGGCCAAGCGTTGCAAAATGGCTCAGCAAGACATTCAGCGGCCCTTCAAGCGAGGTGCCAAGCGATACTTTCTGCCCGTTGATTTGCGCCATCGCCGAAACGACCGAGGCAATCCGCGTCTCGCCATCGTTCATCATGAATACCGGTGACCCGCTTGAGCCGTACTCCACATCGCAGGTCATCACGATCACACCGGTCTGCCGTCCGAGCACATCGCAGACCTGTTGCAGGCTTGGCGCATCTTCCCGACCGCGCCCGTAGGAAACAACGCCAACCTGATCACCCGTTATCGGGCGCTGGGCAATCGCATAAGGCAGTATCCGTGTGTTGCGGATCGGCCGGTCCAGTTCCAGAACAGCGATATCAATGGCCACACCGCTGGTATCGGTTGCATCGCCGTTATGGGTATAGTCCGGATGTGCGACCGCCCGTGTCACGGCGCGTGTTGCCTGTGCCTGCCCGTCACGTAGCCCCGCCTGAAACGAAAACCGGTCTGGCGACACCAGGGAACCATCCAGATCATAAAGGCAGTGCGCTGCGGTCAGGATCAGACGATCGCGGATCAATGCCGCCGTACAGAACCCCTTGCCGCGGATATCAAGCCGCCCGACGGCTTCCCAGCCCTGGCTGTCCTGACGCGTCTGGAGCGTCACAAGACCTGCGTCTTGCGCCTGCGCTGCAAGCGTCGTTGCGACCCCGAGGATCGCTGAGACCAGAAGCTGCCTTATCATCCGTATCCGTATCATCAGTTATTTGTCACTGATAGATAGGGCAGGATTATGACATCAGCGCAAGATCGGAATTTGCGGTTCGGTTTTTCCAGGTGCTGTCAGCGCGGGTGGTTGCGGCCCGCCTGTCGCCCAATCCAAAAGCTCGACCGTGTGGACAATCGGCACGGCCGTGCCGCTGCCGATCTGCATCATGCAGCCGATATTGCCTGCCGAGATAATGTCCGGCGTCAGCGCTTCCAGCGTTTGCACTTTGCGCGCCTTGAGCTGCTTTGAGATTTCAGGCTGCATCAGGTTATAGGTGCCGGCCGAGCCGCAGCAAAGGTGGCTGTCTGCAGGTTCCAGCACGGTAAAGCCTGCCCTTTTCAGCAATTCCTTTGGATAGGTTTTGATCTGCTGGCCATGTTGCAGCGAACAGGCGGCGTGATAAGCCACTTTGGTGCCTTTGTCGTCACCTTGTGGCAGGTCCAGCTTCATCAGAACCTCGGAGACATCCATCGCAATTGCGGACACGCGCGCGGCGTCCTCGGCCAGTGGATCATTACGAAACATATGGCCGTAGTCCTTCACCGTCGTGCCGCAGCCCGAGGTGTTGATGACGATGGCATCAAGCCCGTCATTGTCCATTTCGCGGGTCCAGGCGCGGATGTTCTTGGCCGCTGCCCCGTGGCTTTCCGCCTCTTTGCCCATGTGATGGGTCAGCGCGCCACAGCATCCCGCACCTTCGGCCACCACAACCTCGGCCCCAAGCCGTGTCAGCAGGCGTATCGTGGCATCATTGATATCGGTGTTCAGCGCCTTTTGCGCGCAGCCGGTCATCAGCGCCACACGC
>NZ_DASYOK010000231.1:0-1517 GCF_036007805.1 Yoonia sp. | reverse complement strand
TTCTTTGAGGCCTTACCGGAAAGATTTGCAGAGTTTGGCAGAAATATTGTTCAAGGCCTATTGAATGGCATTAACGAGCAATGGGAAGCCCTCAAGGCGCGTATTTATGAACTTGGCGAATTGCTGCCGGGCTGGCTTCGTGATCGCCTTGGCATTGCATCGCCGTCAAAAGTCATGCACGAAATTGGCACCCAAATTGGGCACGGCCTTGCAAACGGTATCGCAGACACTCAAGCGCTTGCGCAGCAGGCTGTTGGATCAACTGCGGATCAGATAGAGAACACGGCACTTGATGCAGCAAGCAAAGTTGTTGGCGCAATGGGGCAGATGTTTGACCAGTCCAAGCCAATCGCAATGGCGCAAGCGCTCATCAATACATGGCAAGGCATTACCGAAGCATTGAAGCTGCCATTTCCTTCTAACCTTGCGGCGGCGGCACAAGTTGCGGCTCAGGGTTTTGCGGCAGTCAAGGGCATTCAAAGCACCAGCAAGTCCGGCGGCGGTGGCGGATCAACCGGAGCATCATCGGCAGCCGCAGCACCCGCAGTCCCAACGCAAACCGTAAGCATCAACCTACAGGGCGACACCTTCAGCCGTGGCAGCGTTGAGGGCTTGCTGGAGCAGATACAGTCACAGCTAGACCGTGGCGGAAGGCTGGTGTTCTCATGAGCGTTGTCATTCAATCCGGCTTCACAGGCAACGCGCAGCCCATTGACCAGCCGCGCATCTGTTTTGACAAGCATGCGGCATCAATCGGCGTCACCAGCAGCGCCAGCGGCTACGATCCCGACTGGATGCTGGACGGTGAGACATGGAGCGTCTGGAGGGCAGGCAGCACGTCGCAAACGATCACCCTGACATTCTCAAGCCAAACGACCAGCTATGCCGCGATTGCCGCGCACAATCTGGGCAGCATCGGCGCAACCGTGACGTGCCGTGTTGGTGGCATAAATGTTGGAAGCATCAGCCCGACCGATGACAGCGCCATCGTGTTCCTGTTCTTTCAGCGCACCGCAAGCCAAGTGCAGTTTATCATTGCCGGCGGCACAGCCGAGATCGCCGTTGCACAGGCTGGCGAGGCTTTGGAGATGCCGCAGCTATCAGTGTTCACGGGCCTGCCGATCAGCGAAAGCAAGCAAGTGCGCTACCGTCACCAGCAGAGCATCACGGGCGACGTTCTGGGCCGCGCTGTTGAAGGCGCAGACTTGCGCTTTGACCTGACCGTGCAGAACTTGCCCGAGACGTTCCGGGCGGCGGCGGGCGACATCACATGGAACGGCTTTATCAATCACGTTGATAACGTCGGGCCGTTCTTTATTGCCGCCAAGCCGTCTAGCTATCCCGACGATGTGGCCTACGCGCGCGCGACAGAGCGGCCACGGTTCAACCGCGAACGACCAAACCTGAACAATAGCGGAGCCGTCACGTTCCAGTGCATGGGGTATGCAGCGCCATGACCAACGATATCCAAAGAGTTGAGTTTAGGATCAAGGTGGACATGCAACGCTGGGATGACT
>NZ_DASYOK010000230.1:0-2887 GCF_036007805.1 Yoonia sp. | reverse complement strand
GTCACCTGAAACGCGCCAAAGCCCAGCGCACGGGCGCGTCTTTCGCAGCGCTCCACGGTCGGGTCGTTCTGCACCTCGGTGGCCTTCGAGGGGTTCAGCATCACAAACAGGACCCGTTTGCCCTTTGCATCCCACGTGCGTGTCAGCGCATAGCGGTAGCGTTCGCAATCAGAGTAGATTGCAGTCGAGGGCGCGTCGTCCTTGATATGTGTCCGCGTGATCACCGGATCAGGTGACGAACACGCGCGATGGCTGAATTTCCCCGCCACGATAGGTACCCACGGCAATGGCCTTGCCTTCGTATGAGGCCCAGACCTCATCACCGAATTCAACACCTGTCGCGATCACGGACGCAGGGTTGCCATTGCGCAGCTTGGCCACGCTTTCTGCCAGACAGCGCACCTCTGCAAGGTCGCTCAACCCGATCTCCAAAGGTTGCACGAAGGCATCAAGTTCGGGCGTTTTGGCCAATGCATCGACCTGTTCCAAAGTCACCCCGTCTGTGGCCTGAAACGGACCCGACCAGATCCGGCGCAGTGATTTGACATGCGCCTTACAGCCCAGCGCCTCGCCCAGATCGCGTGCGATGGAACGCACGTAACCGCCTTTGCCACAGGTCATTTCCAGCACAACGTGATCGGCATCGGGGCGATCAATCAGCAAGAGTTCTTCCACCCATAAAGGACGCGCTGCCAGGTCCATCTCCTCGCCATCGCGGGCCTTTTTGTAGGCGCGCTCACCGTCTACTTTCACGGCGGAAAACTGCGGCGGGACCTGCATGATATCACCAACAAAGCTGCTCAAGGCTTCCTTGATCGCCGCGTCATCAGGGCGCAGATCAGAGGTCGCGATCACCTCTCCCTCGGCATCGTCGGTATTGGTGGCGGCACCAAGACGCACGGTAAACGTATAGGCCTTCAGCGCATCGGTGATATAGGGCACGGTTTTCGTGGCTTCACCCAAAGCCACGGCCAGAACGCCTGTCGCCTCGGGATCAAGCGTGCCTGCGTGACCGGCCTTTTTGGCATCCAGCGCCCAGCGCACCTTATTGACGACCGCGGTGGAGGTAATGCCGGCGGGTTTATCCACCACCAGCCAACCCGAAATATCGCGACCCTTGCGTCTGCGTGCCATGTCTTTGCCTCTTATCAGAATGTGCGCTTGCTAGAGCGAAGCCTGCGGCGGGTCAATCTAGAGTGTCAGGATGACAGAGCCCGCACGATCACCGCGCGCGATGATGTCATGCGCGATGGCGCATTGGTCCAGAGCAAGCGTGTCCGAGATACGGATGTTCAGCGCATTGCGCGCAAGCAAATCGTTCAGCTGACCCGTGGTTTTTTCCCGCTCCTCGGGCGTCAGCAGGTAAACCAGCACAAGCTTGATGTTCACGGCTTTGAACATCAGCGGATAAAAGGGGATTGCAGGCGTCATGTCCTTGGCCGATCCATAGGTGGCCACCGTCCCGTTTTCGGCAATGACCTCGGCGATTGTCGCGGCATTCTTCCCGAACTCGACTTCCGCGATATGGTCAATCGGGCGACCGCCGGTGGCCTCCAATATCTGCGCGGCCAGATCACTGTCCGTATAGTCAAAGACGTGGGCCGCCCCTGCATCCCGTGCCGCTTGCAGTGCCTGCTGGCCCCGCGCCGTTGCAATCACTTCGGCACCAGACGCCGCCGCTACCTGCACAGCCAGATGACCGACAGTCCCGGCACCGCCACTGACAAGCACCCTTTTGCCCGCAACAGGGCCTTGCCCCAGCGCCGCATGAACCGCCGTCAGACCCGGAATCCCAAGCGTTGCCCCTTCGGCGAAAGACACGTTCTCGGGCAATGGCACCGCCTGCCCTGCGGGCAACGCGATATACTCGGCAGCGGTTCCAAACGCACGCTGCCACTGTCCGTTCCAGATCCAGACCCGCTGACCAATCCGGTCAGGCGAGACGCCTTCGCCCACCGCCTCGATAACACCAGCGCCATCGCTATGAGGGATGATCTTGGGAAAGGGCGGCTTGGTCACACCGGGTCGGCCGCCTGCACGGGCGCGAATGTCAGAGGGGTTGACGCCAGAGGTCTGCAACCGCACCAGAACCTCGCCCGCTGCGGGGTCTGGCGTCGGAAGGTCCTCTAGAGTCAGGACATCGGCGGCCGGTCCAAAGGTGGTGTAGGTGATCGCGCGCATGTTGCTTGTCCCTCTTTAAGTCTAACCGGCTTCTAGCACCTCTAGAAATGCCTCGCCAAACCTTTCGGCGTATTTATCGCCTATGACACGGGTCAGGTTTTCCATATCCGCGCTGCGCATCTGCGCAACTTTGGCCAACATTGACGCAGAACAGCTCATCGGTTTATCCGCGCCATGGGGGCCACGGGTCAACGCAGCCTGCGCCTGCATCAGACGGTCATAAACCGCGCCCTCGTCACGCCCTGCAAGCTTGCGGCGCATAGGATGCACCTCCTCAACCGCCCCTGCGATGACTGACAGGAAATCCTGACCATAGGTCGCGAGCTTTTTTGCACCCACACCGCCGATATGGGCCATTTCATCAAGGGTCATGGGCCGTTTTTCGGCCATCTCAATCAAAGTACGGTCGTTGAAAATAATATAGGCGGGGACATTGGCCTGTTCGGCAAGGTACCGGCGTTTGGCCTTCAGCGCTGACAGAAGTGGCGCGTCTTCTTCACTGACCAGCATCCGGACTTGCGGCCCCGAACCGCGCGCCGCCTTGATCGTGTCGCGGCGCAATTCGATCGTGGCCTCGCCACGCAGGATGGGGCGCGCATGTTCCGTCATCCGCAGCGCACCGTGCCTTTCGCGGTCAGGGCGCAATAAATCATGCCCCATCATCTGCCGGAAAATCGCCTGCCATTGGCGTTTGTCATAGTCCTTG
>NZ_DASYOK010000229.1:0-14487 GCF_036007805.1 Yoonia sp. | reverse complement strand
GCGGCATTTGTCGCGATCACCTGCGGCGCTTTCACCGGTGTCGGCAATTGCGCGGTGTACATCTGTGGCGGCAATTGCGCGTAGGAATTGTCAAATGGAATACGCATCAGAGCCGGGCCAACCGTGCCGCCAGCAATGCGTAAAAGCCCGAGGCGTCGATATCCTTCATGAACAGCGCATTGGCGGGGCGGTCTGTCACGCGCCACCAGTCGGCCACGGTCATGCCAAGGGTGAGCGCGCTTTCGGTTTCAATCTCGACGTTGATAAAGCGCCCTTCAAACAACTGCGGTTCGATCAGATAGGCGATCGTGCAGGGGTCGTGCAGGGGCGCGCCTTCGGAGCCGTATTTCTCCATATCGAACCGTTCAAAGAAATCGGTCCAGGCGGCAACCATATCGCCCACCTTGGTGTGCATGGAACGGAAGGCGTCAATCCGGTTGTGTGTGGTCAGCGCCTTATGCGTCACATCCAGCGGCATCACGACCAGCGGGGCACCGGCGCCAAAGACGATCTTGGCGGCCTCGGGATCGACATAGATGTTGAATTCTGCGGTCGGGGTGATGTTGCCAACCTCGAAATAGGCACCGCCCATCAGGACAATTTCCTGCACGCGTTCAATGATATCGGGCGCGCGTTCAAAGGCGGTTGCGATATTGGTCAGCGGGCCGATGGGACAGAGCGTTACTGTCCCGCTTGGCTCGCGGCGCAGGGTCTCGATGATGAAATCCACCGCGTGCTGGTCCTGCAAGGGCATCGTGGGGTCGTCCATTTGCGGGCCATCAAGGCCGGTCTTGCCGTGGACATGCTCGGCCGTGACCAGTTTGCGCTTCATCGGCGCATCGCAGCCCGCAAAGACCTTTGTTTCGGGCTTGCCCGCCAATTCACACACAATCCGCGCGTTCTTTTCGGTCAGGGGCAAGGGCACGTTGCCCGCTACCGCCGTGATCCCCAAAACGTCAATATCCTCGGGCGAGGCCAAGGCCAGCAGGATTGCCACCGCGTCGTCTTGTCCGGGGTCTGTGTCGATGATGATCTTGCGCGGTGCCATGTGTTTGTCCTGTCTTGCTTGCCCCTAGACTGGGGTGAAGGGCGGGCAGGGGCAAGGGGCTAGACGCGCTGATGTGCCTTCAGGCGGCGATAAAGTTGCTCTGCGGCAGGATCACCTTTTTCCAGCGCATAGATATAGGCTTGGGTCAGGTAAAAACAGGCGGCATCCAGATTGTCTGCTGCATCTGCGGCCTCGGTATAAAGCGCAACAAGCGCCAAGCGATCATCGCGGGCGTGTGCGTCGAGCAAGCGGTCTTGAAGCGCCATCATGGGGTCGCAAGATGCGCCACCATCCTGCCCGCCACCCAGTCATGGAAGCAATGGGTGGGGCCGTCCATCGCGGGGCTGAACCGGCCACCATCAAAACCGGGCGCATAGCGGCCTTTCTGCATGCCTTCGACCACGAAAATGTCTTCCTCGAAGACTACCTTCCACTGGGCCGCGTTCTTTGCGCGCAAGGTGTCATCGGTTTGCGGTGCAGCATAGTACAGATGGATATGCTCGCGCGTTTGCGCGTGGCTGACAGGTTCCAGCACGATCACGAAGGTATGGTCGCGCTGCACGCCCAGCAGGACGTTGGGAAAGACGGTCAGATATTCACCGCCTTCGGTCCATTGCGCGTCAAGCCCCGCAAAATCGGGGAAGACTGCGCCATCGTCACCTTTCAGTTGCCGGTAAACCAGCGTCCCTTGCCCCGAGAATTTGCCCTTCTCGTTGATGTTGTAGTGATCCTCCAGCCGCGAATAGCTGTTCAGGCCGGGGTGGACCCACGGCAGGTGATAGCTCTCACAGTAATTCTCGACCGCCAGTTTCCAGTTGGTTTTGACATCAAGGGTAAAGGTGCTGTCCGCTCCGCCGTGATACATTGGCTGGTCAAAGGCGGCCCAGCGGGCGATCAGATCGGCGTGGACCTCTTCAAAAGGTGCGGCATTGCCGTCAATGTTGATAAAGACCGTGTCAAACCAGATATGGCTGCGCACCTCAATCAGGCCCAGTAGGGATTTGTCGATTGCGTCATGGGTATTGTGACCGGGCCCGCCCACATGCGGGGTCGAGACCAGTTTGCCTTCGGTTGAATAGCACCACGAATGATAGGGGCAGCGGATTGCGCCCTCGATCTTGCGAGGTTCCGAGACAAGGATCATGCCACGATGGCGGCAGATATTCTGGAAGACGCGGACCTGACCCGCACGGTCGCGGACCAGCAAAAGCGGCATGCCCAGAAATTCCATCGGTTTCGCATCGCCCGCTTCGGGCACGTCAGACGCAACGGCAAGGCCGGCCCAATTGGCACAAAGAACGGCATGTTTTTCGACCTCAAAGACCGCAGGATCAATGTAATGCGCATTCGGCAGCCCATTGGCGGTTTCGATCGGGCGTTGCACCGCGTCCAATGTCTGCGGGGAAAGGTCTTGGGCCATCTGTCACATCCTCATGCTGGCCAAAGCCTAGCACGGGGACGCCGAAAAGATTCTGTCTGACCGCGACGGCGGATTTTCCCGCAGCGACATCACAGGGCCGCCATGCGCCAAAGATTGCCATTTCGCGCAGCGTGCTTAGGTGATGTATTGCCGGTGGGTTTGCGGCACCGGATTGTCAGCGTGCTTTTGCGCATCACTGACACAGAATTTGGCGCAACGGCGCTGCAAATCTGTCTTTTGCAACGCCCCTATGGAATGGTGGCGCAAAGACGACCAATTGTGATGGCGAAGGCAGCAAAGCCTTCTTCATGTCCTTATAGGAGAACGAAAAAATGACACGTACACTTAAGCTGATTGCACCAATTGCCGTCTTGTCTGCGCTGGCTGTTCCCGGCTTTGCCCAAAGCGCTGATATCGATATCAACGGCGACGGCATGTACAGCTATCCGGAAATTCAGGCGGTGATGCCTGAAATGTCCGAAGATGATTTCTCGGCACTTGATACATCGGGTGATGGCCTGCTGGACGCGGACGAGATTGCCGCCGCGGTAGCCGCCGGTCTGCTGCCAGGCTAAAGTCAGGGCGCAGGGTCAGCCTCTGATCCTGCGCCTGATGCGTTCCTCGCGCTTTCCCCAATCGGGCGCGAGGAATTGCGCTTAGGCGACGGAGCCGCGCGCGAGTGCCGCCACGCCGGTGCGTGCGATTTCTGTCAGCCCCAAAGGCTGCATCAATTCGGCAAAAGCGTCAATTTTTTCCGACGTGCCTGTGATCTCAAAAACAAATGATTCCAGGGTGCTATCGACCACACTTGCGCGGAAAATATCGGCCAGACGAATGGCCTCAATCCGGTGTTCACCGGTGCCGTGCACTTTGAAGAGTGCCAGTTCACGCTCAACAGACGGCCCTTCAACGGTCAGGTCATTGACCTTATGCACATCTACAAACCGCCCCAGCTGCGCCTTGATCTGAACGATGGTCTGGGGGGTTCCTGTGGTGACAATGGTAATGCGCGAGCGGTGGCCCAGATGGTCCACCTCGGCCACGGTCAGGCTGTCGATGTTATAGCCGCGTCCGGCGAAAAGCCCGATCACACGGGATAGAACCCCCGGTTCGTTTTCAACGAGAACCGCCAGCGTGTGCCGCTCTTCCTTGTCGGAAAAGGTGGGCCGCAGGTCATAGGCGGAGTGGCTGGTCGAGCCTTTTTTGATTTTAAGCGGTGACATGTGTTTGTCCCTTTAGTCGTTATTTTTCCGGTACACAGGGCGTACACACCCCGTACACAATGCGTGCAGACAGATGTGCTTACACCATCACCGCGCCGTCAGCTTTGATTGCATTGGCTGTATCAGCGTTTTCGCCCAAGAGCATCTCGTTATGCGGCTTGCCTGACGGGATCATCGGGAAGCAGTTTTCGTGCTTTTCCACCAGACAGTCGAACAGGACGGGGCCGTCGTGGTTCAGCATCTCCATGATCGCATCGTCCAGATCATCGGGGTCGGAACAGAGGATGCCCTTGGCGCCGAAGGCCTCGGCCAGTTTGACGAAATCAGGCAGCGATTCCGACCAGCTTGAGGAATACCGCTCACCATGCAGCAGTTCCTGCCATTGGCGCACCATGCCCAGACGTTCGTTGTTCAGGATGAACTGTTTGACCGGCAGTTTGTACTGCATCGCCGTACCCAGTTCCTGCATGTTCATCAGCCATGACGCCTCACCCGCCACATTGATGACCAGCGCATCAGGGTGGCCCATCTGCACACCGATGGACGCAGGGAAACCATAGCCCATCGTGCCCAGACCACCAGATGTCATCCAGCGGTTCGGATCCTCGAAATCAAGGTATTGCGCGGCCCACATCTGGTGCTGGCCCACTTCGGTGCAGATATAGCGGTCGTGGTTCTTGGTCAGCTCTTGCAGGCGTGACAGGGCGTATTGCGGTTTAATGATCTTGCCCTTTTGTTCGAACTTCAGACAATCCACCTTGCGCCATTCGTTGATCTGACCCCACCATTTCTGGACCGCCTCTTTGTTGGTCTTGCGACCGCGGGATTTCCAGACATTCAGCAGGTCTTCGAGCACGTGCGCCACGTCACCCAAAATAGGGATATCGACCTTGATGACCTTGTTGATGGAGGAGGCGTCGATATCAATATGCGCTTTGGTCGAACCGGGGCTGAAGGCATCAAGCCGCCCGGTGATCCGGTCGTCAAAACGTGCGCCGATGTTGATCATCAGATCGCAGTCGTGCATCGCCATATTGGCCTCATAAAGCCCATGCATGCCCAGCATGCCCAGCCAGTTGTCGCCGGATGCGGGATAACAGCCCAGACCCATCAGCGTGGAGGTGATCGGGAAACCGGTTTCCGCCACCAGTTCACGCAGCAGTTGGCTGGCCGCAGGACCCGAGTTGATGACACCGCCGCCAGTATAGAACACAGGGCGTTTGGCGGTTTCCATCGCCTCGGCCAGTTCGGTGATCATCTCCATGTCACCTTTGACCTGTGGGTTATAATGGGTCTCGACCTGACGCGCCTCGGTGTATTTGCCGGTGGCGAATTGCACGTCCTTGGGGATGTCGATCACAACAGGGCCGGGGCGGCCAGAGGTGGCGATATGGAATGCCTCATGCATGATCGCTGACAGTTTGTCGGTCTCTTTGACCAGCCAGTTATGTTTGGTGCAGGGGCGTGTGATGCCAACCGTATCACATTCCTGAAACGCGTCAGAGCCGATCATGAAAGTCGGCACCTGACCTGTCAGCACGATGATCGGAATACTGTCCATCAACGCATCGGTCAGACCGGTCACGGCGTTCGTGGCACCGGGGCCGGAGGTGACCAGTGCCACACCGGGTTTACCGGTGGAACGGGCATAACCTTCCGCCGCGTGCACCGCGCCCTGTTCATGGCGCACCAGCACGTGTTTGATGCTGTTTTGCTGAAAAATCTCGTCATAGATTGGTAGGACGGCACCACCGGGGTATCCAAAGACTGTGTCCACGCCCTGATCAATCAGTGCCTGAACAACCATTTTTGCGCCCGTCATGGTCTTTGTCATCTGTCTCGCGTCCTTCGCGTATCTGGTTTCTTTAGTCACAAAAAAACCCCCGAGTGTGTCGGGGGCGCATGGGATCGTTATGGATTTACCGTTACCGGCCCATGCGCGTGTTTCTCACAATTAGTACGACGTGTGTCATCGGGGTTCCTTTTGCTTGGGCGGACATTAGTGCGCGGGAAAAGGGGGGTCAACCGCCGGAATGGAGAAAATGTCGTTTCGGAGCGGTTTTTTGCAACTTTCTTTCAAAAGGCGTTTTGCAGGGTCAGAGATTGGCCGTCGACAACATATATGCTGTGTAAGCGATCAGCATGAGTGTTCCGGTGATCCGCCCCAGTCTGCCTGTCAGCCACAAAAGCCCGACGGTGACGGCGGTCAGTCCCAACAGGAACGGGATATCAACCGCAACAAAGCGCGCCGCGACAGGAATTGGCGTGGCCAATGCCGTTACGCCCAGAATGCCCAATATATTGAAGATATTGGACCCGATTACGTTTCCGATCGCAATATCGCGCTGTCCGCGGATCACGGCGGTGACGGTGGTTGCCAGTTCGGGCAAAGACGTGCCGACAGCTACGATGCTCAACCCGATCATCGCCTCGGACACGCCGAAATCGCGCGCGATAATGGTGGCACTTTGCACAAGGTAATGGGCGCCGACCATGAGTGTGACAAGCCCGCCCAGCGTAAACACCACACCGCGCCCCAAGGAACCTGCGGGGGTGATTTCATCAGGAATATGTCCGCCGTTTTGCAGACTGGTGACCAGAAACACCGCAAGACCTGCGACCAATACCAACCCTTCAGTCCGTCCTATTTCGCCGGACCAAAGCACAAGCGGTAGCGCAAGCGTGGCTGCAATCATCCAACCCAGATCGCGCCGGATGGTTCTGAAATTGACAACGATAGGGGCCAGCACGGCGGCCAGCCCGAGGATCAGCAGGGTATTGGCGATGTTGGAGCCTACGACATTCCCGATCGCGATACCGGGTTGACCGCCAAGGGCTGCATTCAACGACACAAGCAGTTCCGGCGCCGACGTGCCAAAGCCGACAACCGTGAGGCCGATCACCATCGGCGAAAGACCAAAGCGCAGGGCGAGGCCGCTGGCCCCTTTGACCAAAAAATCGCCACCGACGAAAAGCGCGACAAGGCCAAAGGCCAGAATGAGGTAGGTCAGCATGAAAACTCCCGCGCTGTTGCATAGAGAAGCAGTCGCGCGGGGGATTTCAAGACGTGCGCGCTACTTCTTTTCGTCGCCGATCTTGTCCCATGTCCGGGTGTCGAAATCAGCCGCGTCATGGCGTTCGCGCAACTGCTCGGCTGGATCACCCCATGCGCGGTTGACCATCTTGCCGCGCAGATAGGCGGGACGGTTCATAACCGCATCTGCCCAGCGGTTGACGTGTTCATAGGAGGCCACGTCAAGGAATTCGGCTGCATCATAGACGAGACCTTTGACCAGCGCACCATACCATGGGGCGGTCGCCATATCTGCGATCGAATAGCTGTCGCCACCCAGATATTCACAGTCTTCAAGCCGCTGGTTCAGCACATCCAGCTGGCGCTTGGCCTCCATTGCAAAGCGGTTGATGGGGTATTCGAATTTTTCGGGCGCATAGGCATAGAAATGGCCAAAGCCGCCGCCAAGATAGGGTGCCGAGCCTTGCAGCCAGAACAGCCAGTTGAGTGTTTCTGTACGTTCCGCGAGGTCTTTGGGCAGGAATGCCCCGTATTTCTCGGCCAGATACAGCAAGATCGCACCGCTCTCGAAAACACGCACACCGGTTTCTTTGTCGAACAGGGCAGGGATCTTGGAGTTTGGATTTACATCCACAAAGCCGCTGCCGAACTGGTCACCTTCCTGAATGTTGATCAGCCAAGCGTCATATTCGGCGGCATGGCCTGCGGCAAGAAGCTCTTCAAGCATCACAGTCACTTTGACGCCGTTTGGCGTGGCAAGCGAGTGCAGTTGCAGCGGGTGCTTGCCCACGGGCAGGTCTTTGTCATGTGTCGGCCCCGCGATGGGGCGGTTGATATTGGCAAACTGACCGCCGCTTTCGGCGTCCCAAGTCCAGACTTTTGGCGGGGTGTAGGCGGTGGTCTCTGACATGTCTTCTCCGATCATGGGTATTTGGTCTTCTTTGCAATGTGGGGCCCATTGCTGACGCTGCAAGGTTTTGCGTGCTGCGGTTGCGAAACAGGGGCCCATGAACACCCGGTCCAAGGACCCAATGAAAGAATGGGGATGCTACAGACCCAGCCATATTTCCGCCGCATGGGGAAAAGGAGCAGGGCTGGCACAGTTTCTTAATTTGCTACAATGGTGCAGTTTTAGCGCTGTTAGCTCTGGGAGCGGGGGTAAACAAAGCGCAATGGTTGTACGAAAGTTAACAGAAAGAAACTTTGTATTAGTCCGGTTTTGGTCAACATTTTGCCTTTATCTGCGGGATAGTGGTCGCCAAGGAAACCGATTTGGACAAACACGGTTTATTCAAGTTTGAATTTTTGCGCCGCGGCGCACTCATTGCGAAAGGAAACACAATGTATAAAGCTTCCACGAGTTTGGCTATGGCTGTTGCAGCTGCGGCAGGGTTCACGACATTGGCCGCAGGGCAGGCGCAGGCACAAGAACAGTGTTCCACTTACACCGTCGTGCGCGGTGACACTTTGAGCGGGATTGCATCCGCTGCTGATGTCCGCGGCGGGTTCCGGGTTCTGTTTGACGCGAACTCGAATGTTCTGGCCAGCCCGAACCTGCTTGAGGTCGGACAGGTTCTCACGATCCCCTGTGCAGACGGATCATTGCCGACAAGTGCGGCGCCCGTTGTCGCGGCTTCGACAGCGCCTGCACCAGTGACCTCTGCGCCGGCGCGTGCCTTGCGCATTGCCACAGCGACCGATTATGCGCCCTTTACCGATGAGGACCTGCCTGGTGGCGGGATGATCACGCGGATGGTCGAGCGGTCGATGCAATTGGGTAACCCTGATCAGGAATATGATGTCATCTTTATCAACGACTGGGGATCACACCTTGAAACCCTTTTGCCGACCGGTGCTGTTGATATGGCCTTCCCCTGGTTCCGTCCCGATTGTAGCCGCGTTGAAAACCTTGGTCCTGCCAGTGCCTATCGCTGCACCGACTTCAACCACTCTGACCCGTTCTATGAAATTATCGTAGATTTCTATACGCTGAATGGCAGTGAATATGCCAATGCACAAAGCACTGACGATTTGATGGGTGCGCGTATTTGCCGGCCCGAAGCGTGGTTCATGTTTGATCTCGAGGCAGCACAGCTTGTCGAGCCGAACATCACCTACGTGACAACCGTGGCGCAGAATGGCTGCTTCCAGTTGTTGAAGGACGGTGAGGTGGATGTCGTGACCTATGACGCGTTGCCTGCCGAAGATGACATCCGCTCTGCCGGTATGGTAGACGCTGTTGCAACACTGGAGCCGCTGCGCGGAACCGTGTCGTCACACATCTTTGTCTCGAAGAACAACGCTTTTGCCAATGAAGCCCTGCCGATCATCAATGCAGGTCTGGAGCAACTGCGCCTGTCGGGCGAATGGTTCAACATT
The DNA here is from genome assembly GCF_036007805.1 of Yoonia sp. GTDB lineage: Bacteria > Pseudomonadota > Alphaproteobacteria > Rhodobacterales > Rhodobacteraceae > Yoonia. The sequence goes on along the minus strand of NZ_DASYOK010000229.1, from coordinate 5,383 downwards.
GTGCGTGAAAGCATTCAGGCGACCGTCGAAAACTAAATCAAGTTCCCTCCTCCCAAGATGGAAGCGCCCGCTGCTTGATTGCAGCGGGCGTTTTCATTGTGAGGGACGGGTGGGAATAATGAGCCGGCAGATACGACACCTTTTGGCATGCGCGTGATATTGTTGCGATCTGTGCTGCCTGCGCGCAATAAATGCATCATCTTTGCCAGTTTTACCGACTCTGGCGGGTCTGTTTTTCACATTTGCATAAAGATTGGTCAAAAAAAGTAACAATTTTTGCCATTTGGGCGAATGTAATGCTTTAACTTTCAATCAGCGACGTTAGGATGCCGATACTTACGATAGGTTCGAGCTCTGGGAGGAGCCGGACAGAGTTCCAACTGGGAGAATACTAAATGGATCGTCGTTCCTTTCTAAAGAATACCGCGATTGGTGGTTCGGCTGTCGCCGCATCGACACTGGCAGCACCCGCGATCGCGCAGGGCAGGCGCACATTAACGATGGTAACATCGGTGCCTGACGGATTTGCTGTGTTTGATGACGCAGCGGTCAAATTCATTGATCTTTTCAACGCTATGGCAGACGGTGAAGTCACCATCGAAAAGCGCGCAGCAGGCCAACTGGTCGGCGCATTCGAAGTGTTTGACGCCGTGTCCTCGGGACAGGCTGATATTTATCACTCGGCTGACTACTATTTCGGCGGCCAGCACCCTGGCTATTACTTCATGACATCGGTGCCTTTCGGTGCAACCAGCGGCGAAATGATCAGCTGGTTCCATCACGGTGGCGGTATGGAACTGCTTGACGAGTTGGGCGAAATCTTCAACCTCAAGTCGTTCATGTGCGGCGATACCGGTCACCAGCCGGGCGGTTGGTTCAACAAAGAGATCAGTTCCGCCGCTGACCTGCAGGGTCTGCGGTTCCGTATGCCGGGCATCGGTGGTCTGGCACTGGGTCGCACAGGTGCTTCTGTGCAGAACATTCCGGGCGGCGAAATCTATCAGGCGCTGTCCTCGGGTGCGATCGACGGTGCCGAGTGGATCGGTCCCTTCGCGGATGAGCGCCTTGGCTTCCAGGAAGTCTGTGAGTTCTACTACACAGGTGGTTTCCACGAGCCAGGTTCGGTTCTGAACGTGGCCTTCAACCGCGACGTCTTTAACGAACTGACACCAGCGCAGCAGCAGATGGCGGAAACTGCGGCAGCAGCAACACACCACTGGAGCCTTGCACAGTCCAACTACAACAACGGCGCCGCATTGCAGCGTTTGCAGGCGCAGGGCACCAAGATCATGCAATTCCCCGATGATGTTTGGGATGCCTTCGGTCGCGCCTCGAAAGAGGCACTGGACGAGTTTATGGGTGACGAGCTTTTCGTACGCATCCGCGAAAGCCAGGAAGCCGCTGTTGAAGCGACTTATGGTTGGACAAGTATCTCTGACAACGAATTCCAGCGTCAGCGGGCACGTTTCAACGCACTCTAAGGCGTCCGTTTCGGCCGAATAACGGCCAAAAACATCACTATTGTAGGGCCCTGCCAGTGGCGGGGCCCTTCACGCAACACATGACGATCATCAATGCGGGGGAGTGACCATGGGACTGGTCGAAGCATGGGGCGGCAATCCGATCGGGTGGTTTTTCGCCAACCTGATTGAGGCGTTCTACAACTTCTTTTATGCGATCTTTCATCCGGGCCAATGGTTGTCATGGGTGCCTTCGATCAACGGTCCAATGGAGACCGAGCAGAAAGAAGCGCTGATGCGCTTTATCTACTACGGGGCCTCTGTCGAGTTTTTCTTTGTCACATTGGCGGCGTTTCTCGTTTTCACCGCGGTCGGTCTTTATAACAACCGCATCATGTGGGGCTATGTGCGCGGGCTTGAGAGCTTTGCGAATATCGTCGGTCGCGTCGCGGCTTGGGCAGGTTTGCTCATGGTGCTCCAGCAGATCGTCATCATCTTCATGCAGCGGGTCTTTGCAGTCTCTCAAATCAGCGTGGGCTTTGGTGCGTCATTCACCAAAGACGTCAGCTGGTGGTCCGAAGAACTGAAATTCTACAACGCCATGATCGTCTGCCTTTGCGCCGCCTACACATTTGTGCAGGGCGGCCACGTGCGCGTCGATCTGGTGTATTCCGCCGTCAGCTACCGCACCAAGCGCGTGATCGACATGTTCGGGTCGATCGTGTTTATGCTCCCTGGTGCGATCATTATCTGGCTTTATGGCTGGTTCTTCATGTGGCGGCACCTTGTTGTGCCGAACCCTTCGGCGTCTGAATCATTGGATCGCCTGCTAAACAAAGCGCGCGCGCTGCGGTGGAATATCGAAACCATCGGTTTCTCGCCCAACGGGTTCAATGCGTACTTCCTCTTCAAAGTCTTGTTGGTGACCTTCGCACTGATGGTCATGCTTCAGGCGGTCGCTTTCTTCTATCGTTCCTATCTTGAGTGGAAAGAGGGCCCCGAAAGCGAAGGCAAATACCTTGATAAAGACGTTCTAGGCGATCCGACCGCCGAAATTGTTGCAAAAATTCACTAGATTAGGGCGGTAAAGACATGCTTTTCGGATTAGATGGCATCGAAATCGGTATCATTATCGTTTTTCTGACGCTCTTTGCAGGGATCCTTTCGGGCTTCCCTGTCGCCTTTGCAATCATGGGTGCAGCGGTAATTTCGTTCGCGATCATTGCAGGGCTTGATAGTGCTGGGCTGTTGATTCATGCCGCGGTCGACACGGGCTCGGATGAATTCCGCGCCTTGGTCAACGAAGGGGTGCGACAAGAAACGATCTCGGTCTTCAGTCACCCCGAACTTCCGCGTTACGAGGGGCCGTTGTTCCCGCAAGGCTGGGAAGTGGCACTGGACCGCAACATCGGCTTCATGGTCAACCGCATGAACGAGCGTGTGCTTGCGGGCCAGTCGATTGAAACGCTCTTGGCGGTTTTGATGTTCGTGATGATGGGGATCGTGCTGGAACGCTCGCGGATTGCGGATGAATTGCTGACCTCGATGGCAAAGGTCTTTGGCCCGCTGCCGGGTGGTCTGGCTGTGTCCATCGTGATCGTGGGGGCTTTCCTTGCTGCGTCCACAGGCATCGTGGGTGCGACTGTTGTCACCATGGGTCTGCTGGCGCTGCCGACCATGCTCAAGAACGGCTACTCGCCCGAGCTGTCCACCGGTGTGATCGCCGCGTCGGGTACCTTGGGGCAGATCATTCCACCGTCCATTGTGATTGTTCTTTTGGGAACGCTGGCCGGTGATATCTATTCGGCCGCACAGGAAAACCGCGCGCAACTGGCGGGTTGTACGGATGCCTTGACCTATCTGGGTACACCCGCTGTCTTGTCGGTGGGGACGTTGTTCCAGGCGGCGCTGTTGCCCGGTGTTCTTCTGGCAACGCTTTATGCGGGCTATGCGTTCATCTTTGCGCTGATCAACCCGAGCAAAGCGCCTGCGGTGCAGTTTGCCGAGAGCGCAGGCCGTGAAGTGATTACGCGCAACGAAGGCCTGACATGGCTGCTGGCTGTGCCTGCCGGCATTATTGCCCTCACCATCGGCATGGGGCAGGTGAACCTTGTGGGATCGCAATCCGTACTTGTGGACAGCTTTACTGACGCCGGCGAAAACGCATCACTGCGCACCCGCGTGGGCGAGGAATGTCAGGCCTCCATGATCGAACTGCACGGGATCGAGGCATGGGAAACCGCTGTCGCGCAGCAGGCGGCGATTGAAGCAGCGGGCGGCGCCACAGCATCGCGCGAGCTTTCGCCTGAAGAGCGCGCGGCGGCTGTTGCACAGGCGGCCGAAGATGCGGCGCCAATTGGCACAGGTATTGCGGTTCTTGCTGTACTACTGGGCCTTATTCTGGCGCTCGCGCGTGGTGTTGCACCAAGTGCCGACCATCGCCCGCTCTGGCTGGGGGCGGCGGGTGTTGGCCTGATCCTTCTTGCCGATATCATCTTGATTACGCCTTTGACGTCACCGGGGACGACCACCGTGATGTTGGCGATCCCGCTTTTCGTGACCTATCTGGGGCTGCGCCATGCGGTCAAATATCTGGCTGGCAATGAAATCATGCGCGTGGTCTTCCCGCCGCTTGTTTTGATCGTTGCAGTGCTTGGGTCAATCCTTGGCGGTATCACCAACCCGACACCTGCTGCGGCCTTGGGTGCAGGCGGTGCGATCCTGCTGGCGGCCTACCGCAAGCGCAAGGATCAGGGGCTTTCGGGGCGGATCGTCCTGCTGACCGCTGCGGCGATTTTGATCATGCTCGTGATAGGCGGCAACTTCGATTTGCGCCTCGGGCAGGAAGTGGTCCTGTTTGAGAACCGTCTGGCCTATCTGGTGGCCTTTGCAGCCTTTCTTTACGCGATGTTCGGTTTGCTCTGGTCTTGCTGGATCCTGATCGCGGGGGGGGTTCTGGCGCCGGTTGTGCGCGAAACGGCCAAGGTGACCTCAATGGTCTTTACCATCCTGATCGGTTCACAGCTTTTGAACCTCGTGCTGATCTCGTTTGGTGGCGAACACTACATCCAGCAATTCCTGCGCTCGTTCGACAACGAATGGACCGTGTTCCTGCTGGTGATGCTGGTGCTCTTCGTGCTGGGCTTCGTGCTCGACTTCCTTGAGATCATCTACATCGTGATCCCGATTGTGGGGCCTGTGATTTATGGCGGCACGTTTGATCCCAAGTGGGTCACGATCATGATCGCGGTGAACTTGCAGACATCGTTCCTGACGCCGCCCTTTGGCTTTGCGCTCTTCTATCTGCGCGGGGTTGCGCCCAAGTCCATCACGACGGGGCAGATCTATAGGGGTGTGATGCCGTTCATCGGTATTCAGGTCTTTGCGCTCATGCTCTTGGCGTTCGTGCCAGGTGTGGTGACGATTATCCCGAACCTGTTGAACTAAGCCGGGTTAAAATCAAAAAAAGGGCGGTGCCGATGGCGCCGCCCTTTTTCGTTGGGGTGTGCAGTTTTTGGTTAACTCCGCCCGTCCGGCAGGTCGATCCGCGCCACCTGTTCGGCGATTGGGTCGGTCGAGAGCGGGTGCATATCGGCGCGGTAGGCTGATGGGTCCATCACAGGCGTCCACTCACCGCCGCGGTACACCTCAAGACCCTTGTACTTCGCTTTGTAGTCCATCTTGGGGCTGCCAGGCACCCAATACCCCAGATAAACGTAAGGCAGGCCCAACTCGCGGGCGATGGCGATGTGATCAAGAATAACGTAGGTCCCGAGCGAGAGTTTCTCGCTTGCGGGATCAAAGAACGAATAAACCATCGACAGCCCGTCATCGAGAATATCAGTGAGGCAAACCGCCGTCAGATCCTGATCCGTGGTATATTCGATCAGGCGGGACCGGATCGGCGTTTCTTCGACCATCGC